>JAGASY010000033.1 GCA_017621515.1 Bacteroidaceae bacterium | reverse complement strand
TCATGACTTTATTGTTTGGTACCTTTAAAGATATAACATTTTTCCAACTGACCGGCTGATTTCTAATTTTATGTAGCCCTATAACATTTTTCTTGAATCATTTTAAAACAGTTTCTAAGTTTTTAAAATTGTAGCGCACTGCAAATAAAATTACAGTGCGCTGGAAATGTGACGACAGTGCGCTGGAAATTTGAAAACTTAGTAGATTTTTCTAAAAGACTCTTCGCCGAGAATAAATAAATGTAAAAGAACCACCTAAAAAAGTAACACTATTTCACAATTCGCAGAGGCTTCACGAAATGTGCGTAGAATCCTCGTTTTGCGAGGAAAGTCCGTCACGCTTCATTTTAAAGCGTTCCAGAGGGCTTGAGATTTTAACATTTAACAAAATCAGAAAGATAATATTTAATGTAATTTTAATGCATTATGATTAAAACAACACAAAATTACATTCTTTTTGTCAGAAAACATTTTTATTAAAAAGTGTATATAAAAAATTTTGTTATGGGAGTGATATGATAACGATAGAGGAGCCTGTTGAATAAATTAGAAGCTGTTTTAAATTTGCAATGTAGCCTTACAGTTTTTTCATAGTACTACTAAACTGCATACTGTCCAAGAGCGACAAGTTCTTTAACACCCGCTCCATACATGTAAGTATGCTACTCTCTCCCCAGTAAAGTTACAAAGGGAACGATTCCGCCCATATCATTGAATTTACAGAAGTTTTCATGTGTTCTTTCACCTGATGTTACAAAAACTAAAGAGTATGTAACAAAACACGGCACGACGTCCACCCCACTTTTGCTACCTTTGCATCTGAAGATGAGAGCGGTGAGAAAGAGGAGAAAACTGTTAAACACGGAGAATAATCAATACAACTATAAAACACTAAAAAATTACATGAAAAAAAAGTTTTTATTAATCATGTCGGGCTGCCTATTGTTATCAACAGGGATGACAGCCCAAACAAAATCGGCTTCGATTGTGGTTAATGCCAACACCCGCTATCAGCATATTGACGGCTTTGGCGGCACAGGCATGAACGGCCAATGGGCCGATGTATATACTAAGGAGAATGTGGAGAAACTCTGGGGACAGGGTGAAAACCAGATAGGACTTAACATCATGCGCTTGCGTATAAACCCAAACGAAAGCGGATGGGGCGAATACGGCAACCCGGTGCGATGGGCAAGGAAGATTAATCCTTCTCTTCAAGTGTTTGCCACACCATGGACTCCACCTAAGAAATATAAGACTCAGAACACAAATAAATACCAGAACGATTTCGGCACCACTGTTTGGCCGCTCTATCTCCATCCTTGGGGAGGCGAAGGGTCTAATGGAGGAGCCATCAACCCTAAATGTTATGAAGAGTTCGCAGACTTCTTGGAGCGTTACAGGCAGACAATGGCAAAGAAGGGAGCACCCATAGACATGATTTCGATACAAAACGAGAGCGACTACACACCTACCGCCACTGACGACGGAGTGGAACATGCCAGCTACGAGAGCTGCATATATTCTCCGAGCGAGATGGCGGCTATGGTCAAGGCCGCAAGGGCTAAGGTAGATCCTTCGTGCAAGATTATGGGTCCCGAGTGTTTCGGCTGGGGGCAGCAAAACTACAATTACAAGTTGCTCAGCATAAAGGACGCTGTAGATAACATCGACGTGTGGGGCAACCACCTGTATGGCACCAACGACTGGTCGTTTGTCAACACTGTGACTTCCAAGACCGGCAAACCGATGTGGATGACGGAGTTTCTCATAGACTATGACAGGGAAAAATACAATGGCGAATTTTCCGCTGAGTACCCTATGGTGGAAAGCATCGAGAAGGCACTTGCCGCAGGTTATAGTGCCTACGTATATTATGGTATGACCAACGATTTCTTTGCGTGTAATCATGGCGGTAGCGACTCTGAACTGTGGAAACGAGCATACGTCTTTAGCCACTATGCCAAGTATGCCACAGGAAAGACACGCGTCAAGTCAACACTTACGGATGCCACAAAGAAACTGATTGGCGGTTCTACCTACGTAAGTGAGAATACAGACACTGTCACCGTGTTCATTCTCAATCCGACATCCGACACTTACAACATGATTTTAGGACTTCCGTTTATACCAGCAAAAATCACACAAATAGCCACAGGAGACAATGTAAACAAACTTGTGACAGACGTGACGGACAAGTTCGGCAACAACACGCAACGTCCGAAAGTGACGCTCATGCCAGGTGTGTTCTATACATTCCAATTCACAAAAGAGAAATCCGAAGAACCAGAAATGGCATCCTCACCTAAATTACCTACATACGGCAACCCGCTCTCCGACACTCAGTTCATGGCAGACCCTACTGCCATTGAATATGACGGACGACTTTATGTCTATGCCACAAACGACCAGCAGGAGTTTGACGTATCTTCAGGAATACAGTCGAACAGTTATGGAAAGATTACGCAACTGGTGTGCTTATCTACCGCCGATATGGTGAACTGGACTAATCATGGCATCATCGACGTAAAAGCCGCTGCTCCGTGGATCTGGACTTCATGGGCACCGTCAGTCGTGAGCCGGGTAGAGGGTGACGGAAAGACCCACTTCTACATGTATTTCACAAACAGCGCAGCAGGCATAGGTGTGCTCACCGCCACATCGCCACTTGGTCCTTGGACTGACCCGCTTGGCAAACCGCTTGTTGACAAGAACACACCGGGCATAGGGAATATTTCTCAGATTATCGACCCGGGTGTTGCCATCAAGCCCGACGGCAGCGAAGCTTATCTCACTTTCGGAGGCGGCGACATCACCGGCACTGAGCTGCAACCCGGCAATGTGCGCATAGTGAAGTTAGGCGATGACATGATTAGCTTTGCAAGCGATATAGCAGTGATTTCCGCACCGTGCCAGTTCGAAGCGAATGAGCTGAACTACATAGGCGACAAATGGGTTTACTCTTACTGCACACGTTGGTCGATAGCAAGCGACTGGTCGAGCTACAGCAAGGCTACTGCTCCATCGGCCTGCTCAATGGTATATATGACAGCTACAGACCCTCTGGCGGACGACTGGACATACAGAGGTGTCATGATGCCTAACCCGGGAAACTTAGGCTATCCTTACGGCAACAACCACACCCACCTACAGAAGTTTGGAGACACCTATTACTTGTTCTATCACACCCAGTGGCTGGAACGTCAATTGGGCTATAGCGGTGGCTACCGCAATCTACAGGTAAATAAGATTATTGTAGCAGAAAACGTAGTAAAGATTCCTGCTTTGACAGAGAGCCGCGCATCGCTCACAGGTGTGTCTCAGATTACTACCGCACGCGTCAACCCATACGTGGAGCAGTCGGGAAAGATGTCCGCCGTAGCCGCCAAGAATTGGTGGATGGTACGCGGTGTAGATTTTGCCGCAGAAGGCTCCCCAGCTCGCAGCATCACAATGAAGGTCAAAGGCACAGGTGTGCTTGAGGTGCGTGCAGGTTCAGACAACATGGAAGAAGCCGAAGTCATCGCTACCATTACATTCAGCGGTAAGAGCGAACAGGAAGTGACAGCAAAGCTGACCACAGAAAAATCGGAGTTTGAACCTTATCTTTACTTCGTGTTGACTAACAACATGGGAGTTGAGGTAACATCCTGGCAGTTCTCTTCCAACGATGTCGTTGACGGCATAGAGGATATTTCTGTCACATCTGAAACTGATACCGATGCTGTTGAGCATTATTCCATCACAGGCATACGTCATAACGGCAAGCAGCCGGGTGTAGATATTGTGCGCGACAAGAACGGAAAGGTCACTAAGCGTATCATTATGAAATAGTCTGCATCGGCATGACTATAATAAACTTACAATATTTTTTATCAGCCTACAAGCCGTACAGTGACTTGTAGGCTGATAAAAATTTTGACAATATGAGCGCGTGAAGTGGCACTGTGATTTCTACCGAAAATGTAAAAAGGTGATGATATGTGGTTGAGATAGATAGGCAATGATAGATGTTACCATTCAATTGTTCCCACATTGCACCTCTAACAATTCTTTTGCTTGTTGATTTTTACAAAAATCAGTTCAAAACGTAGAAATTTTATGTTACTTAACAAAGAAAAGCGCAGGACGCTGTTCGGTCACAGATTTTCTGAGTACCTTTTGTAAAGTAATATATTAAGTTGAATAAAAACATAAAAGATATGGCACTACCGATAGCATCCATACCAGTACTGACAGGTGAAGTGGCTCAGCGATTTGAAGAGCAGGCACAGGCAAATTACCAACGATACCTCAACCGCACGGAAGAACAGAAGAAGGCAGATGCGGAGGCGCTTGAAAGGGGATTCGCCAAACTGCGTCGCATGTTGGCTAAAGCACATCTCGGTGACAAATGAGTTTTTTGGAAGATAAACGTAGCCTGTTTCCTGTGGTGACACCAAACTAATCAATCTCCTCTACATTCTGTCATTCAAAGAAAACATCAGGATAACGCACCGTTCCGTTCAACCCGTCAACAGCATGAGGTATCAATTCTACAATCATACAAAACTCATGAGGGACATCGAAAGGAAATTCAATGCCAAAATCAATTGCTTTACGATAACCAAACCGAGGATAATAATCTTTATGTCCGAGCAAAACAGCGGTTCCAAATCCAAGTGAAGCGGCTTTTTGATGAGCTGCATTGAGCAACATTCCTCCAATGCCTTGCCTTTGAAATTCGGGCATGACAGCAAGCGGTGCAACACCTAATGATGCTTTAACACTCGTATCCGACACGATTTCAACCTTGGTAAGCAATATATACCCCACGATTTTCTTTTCATCTGTTTCTGCCACTAATGACAATTGTGGAATAAAAGTATCTGAATCATGAAGACGTTTGACTAAAAAGTGTTCCCGATGGTCGCTTTCCTGCATATCAGCAAAGGCTGCCTCTATCAAGTTGTAGATTGCAGAGGTGTCATTTTCTTGTTCTTGTCTAATCTTAATTGCCATAGTAAACGAACTCTTTGAATAAATCAAAAACTCAAGAAATTGTCGTATGATTTCACAGCAAAGTTCGTCAGAATCATTGGAATCCACAAAAAAAATCACCGAATATCTCAGATTTTGCAGCAACCTGTTGCAGGCATACCAAGTTGTTCGCGTTCCGACGGTCCGTCATCACCCTGATTATAGAGGAAAAGCCCTTTCCCCTCCTTCTTCTTCCAATGCCCTATTATCGGATCTACGAACCGCCAACTTGCTTCAAGGGCATCACTGCGCGCATAGAGAGTGGAGTCGCCCGACATGGCATCAATAAGCAGCCGCTCATAGGCATCGGGAAGACGCACCCCATCAAGAGAATCATAATCGAACTTCATCGCAACCTGTTTGACAGTGAATCCTTCTCCCGGCTCTTTCAATCCGAACATAAGGATGATGCTTTCGTCGGGCTGAATGCGTATGAGAAGCTTGTTGCATGAACTTCCGGCGCATTGCCCCACGAACAGCTGATGAGGAGTGGAACGGAAATTAACTACGACTTCCGACACTTTCTCCGGCATGGACTTTCCGGTCACAATGTAGAAAGGTACTCCACTCCATCGCCAATTATCTATAAGAATCTTCATCGCAATGTATGTCTCTGTATTCGACAGTGGATTTACATCCAGCTCGCTCCGATAACCGACATATTGTCCGCGCACTACAAAACGGTCTATTTCATGAGTCGTATAAGGATGAAGAGAGCGTAGCACTTTGGAAACCTCATCGCGTATAGTCTCGGCATCGAATGCAGAAGGCGGCTCCATCGCTACAAACCCCATCAGCTGCATAAGATGGTTCTGCACCATATCCCTCAAAGCACCAGAACTGTCATAATATCCACCACGAGTCCCGACACCGACAGCCTCAGCCGCATGTATCTCCACAGAATCAATGTAGTTGCGATTCCATAACGGTTCAAATATGCCATTGGAAAAGCGCAATGCCAGAATATTCTGTACAGTCTCCTTTCCCAGAAAATGGTCTATGCGGTAAATATCTTTTTCATCAAAGATACGAAGAAGGTGTGCGTTCAGTTTCTCAGCGGTGGCAAGACTTGTACCGAAAGGTTTCTCCACAATAATCCTGCGCCATCCGTCGGAACCGGACATATTAAGTCCTGAGACTTGAATACAGGTTGAAATGCTTTCATACATAAAAGGGGGTGTAGCAAGATAAAAGATGATTCTGTCCGGAAGCTGCATGTTGACCTGCAAACGGCGGATAGCCTCTTTCAACAATCCGTACAGTTCGCGGTCTGTCGGGTCGATAGATATATAGAACAGATGTTCTGTGAACACATCAAGCATATTGTCATTGATATGCCGTTCTGCCAATATGCCACGAATATGCTCCGCCTGATTGGCACGGAAACTGCGGTCATCGTAGGGTGTGCGCCCGACTCCAAGGATGCAGAAATGCTCCGGCAACATGCCACGTATATGCAGTTCGTAGAGCGAAGGCATAAGTTTACGTCTTGTAAGGTCGCCCGAAGCTCCGAAAATGATGAACATCTGATCTGCCGCCCGTTTCATAAGATGAAGATTTTAAATCGTTAGGAAATTGTTTTTACAGGGTCAGTCTGAAAACATCTATTAATTCCAAACGGTATGGAACCATTTTCCGCGCTCACTATCTACCCTTTCATACTGATGAGCACCAAAATAGTCACGCTGAGCCTGTATAAGATTGGCAGATGAATGTAAGGTGCGCAACCCGTCGAAATAATTCAAAGCAGCACTCATTGCCGGAAGCGGAAGTCCGGCAAGAGCAGCATAAGACACAATCCTCCGCCACGCACTAAGGGCTTCCATCAGTTCTGATGCAAAGAATCTGTCGAGAAGTATATTGCTGACTTCGGGACTATGTTCATACGCTTTCATGATGTTCCGAAGAAATCCGGAGCGTATGATACAGCCATTCTGCCATATCCGTGCAATAACGGAAAGGTTGAGATTCCATCCGTATTTCTCCGACGCACTGTGCATGAGCGAGAAACCTTGGGCATAAGAAACGAGTTTTGAAGCATATAACGCCTTGCGAATATCCTCGACATCCGGTTTACGTACATCGTAGGAAACCGCCGAATGATAAATGTCGCTTGCCGCCATACGCACATCACGAAGAGCGGACAACATACGGGCATATACAGCTTCTGCCATGATGGTAGTCGGCTCATTCTCGTCAACAGAAGCCATGACTCCCCATTTGCCTGTCCCTTTCTGGGAGGCGACATCAAGAATGTTATCCAGAAGGAAAGTTCCGTCCAAATCGCGCAAACGAAGTATATCGGAAGTAATCTTTATGAGAAAACTGTCAAGCTCACCGGCATTCCATTGCGCAAACACGTCAGCCATCTCCTCATTGCCAAGTCCGCATCCTCGTTTCAACAAAGTGTATGCTTCGGCTATGAGTTGCATATCTCCATACTCGATACCATTGTGCACAGTCTTGACAAAATGCCCAGAACCACCGCTACCAATCCACTCACAGCACGGTGTGCCGTCGTCGAGACGTGCAGCAATGCTCTGTAACATGCTTCCGGCAATCCGCCACCCTTCAGACGAACCTCCGGGCATGACAGAAGGTCCTCGGAGTGCTCCATCTTCCCCTCCGGACACTCCGCAACCAATATAATGTATGCCATGCCTCGTAAGCGCAACCTCTCGCCGTTGCGTATCTCTGAAATCGGAATTGCCTCCATCGATAATCACATCACCGGGAGAAAGATGCGGAAGCGTCTGTTCTATCATTTCATCGACCGCATTTCCGGCACTGACCATAAACATTACCACACGAGGGACATTCAACACCTCCACAAGTTCAGCCACTGAATGTGTAGGCACAAACCTCTTGCCGACTCCATAGTCAGCCACAAACTTATCTGCCACATCCTCCCTTCCTTGTTCAAAACGGTTGTAAACTGCCACTGTCAGTCCCCGGCTCTCCATATTGCGTGCCAGACTCTTTCCCATGACTCCAAGCCCTATAATTCCAATATCCGCTGCCATAAGTTTTTCTTTTATTTAATCGTTTTTTGACAGTGTAACGCAAATGCCATACTCTTTGTTTGCTAAGATTACGGCAAAGCAGTAATTTTGCAAGATATTTTACATGTAATATGATTTACCCGAACAACTACGAAGAGAAGATAGGATTTACAAATGTCCGCAAAATTCTTGCGGAAAAATGTCTGTGCAGGCTCGGTGAGGAGCGTGTAGAACAGATGAACTTCTCCACACAGCATACAGTGATAAAGAGACAAGTGAGACAAACGATGGAGTTTGTACGCATATTGCAGGAAGAAGACTTTCCCGACCAAAACTTTTTTGATGTCAGGCAATCGCTGAAGCGCATACGCATAGAGAACACATTCCTCGAAACACAGGAACTGTTTGACCTGCAACGCTCACTCGATGCAATATGCCGCATTGTGGCATTTCTGAAGAAATCGGGGAATACCACCGGAACAACCGATGCAGACGGATACGACAACGTGAATTCCGAACAGAATGAAGATTCGGAGAAGAAAACTTATCCCGCGCTCTATCAGCTGTCGGCAGACGTAAGAACCTATCCGCAATTTGTAAAACGCATAGACCAGATTCTCGATAAGTTCGGCAATGTGAAGGACACGGCATCACCAGAACTGATGCGCATACGCAGGGAACTTGCATCTACGGCACAGGGCATATCGCGTTCACTGAGCAACATTCTGAAGAATGTAAAGAGTGAAGGACTTGTAGATAAAGACCTTTCACCGACTATGCGCGACGGACGACTGGTCATTCCGGTAGCCCCCGCCATGAAAAGGAAGATACATGGTATTGTGCACGACGAGTCGGATTCCGGACGAACAGTATTTATCGAGCCCACAGAGGTCGTAGAAGCAAACAACAAAATACGTGAACTGGAATCGGAAGAGAGAAGGGAAATCATCAGGATACTGACCGAATTTACCAATACAATACGTCCTGATGTAAAAGAAATCATGCAAAGCTATGAATTTCTTGCCGATATAGACTTCATACGCGCAAAAGCCAAATTTGCAATCAGTACCAACTCTGTCGAACCGGTCATAGAAGACAAACAGATTCTCGACTGGAGCATGGCTGTACACCCGCTCCTGCAAATGTCGCTGGCACGTCATGGACGCAAAGTAGTTCCACTCGACCTCCTACTGAACCGCAAACAGCGCATATTGCTTATCTCCGGTCCTAATGCAGGTGGAAAATCTGTGTGTCTGAAAACTGTCGGACTGCTGCAATACATGCTTCAATGCGGTATGCCCGTACCGATGGCAGAAAGCAGTGTCACCGGAATATTTCAAAGCATCTTCATAGACATTGGCGACGAACAAAGTCTCGAAAATGATTTATCAACTTATTCGTCGCACCTTCTCAATATGAAGAATATGATGCGCCACTGCAACGGTGCAAGCCTCATACTGATTGATGAGTTCGGTTCCGGCACAGAACCACAGATAGGTGGTGCAATGGCGGAAGCTGTGCTGAAACGGTTCAACAACAAACGCGCATACGGAGTGATTACCACACACTATCAGAACCTGAAGCACTATGCACAAAGTACAGAAGGAATCATCAACGGTGCCATGCTCTACGACCGGCAGCAGATGCAGCCACTGTTTCAATTGCGCATCGGCAACCCGGGAAGTTCTTTCGCTGTAGAAATCGCAAGAAAGACCGGAATCCCTGATGATGTCATAGCCGATGCGTCTGAAATCGTCGGTCAGGACTATATCAATGCAGACAAGTATCTGCAAGACATTGTTCGAGACAAGCGTTATTGGGAGAACAAACGTCAGACAATCCATCAACACGAGAAACAGATGGAGCAGACGATTGCACGTTATGAGGAAGAAATCAAGAAACTGCACGAAGAACGCAAACAGATTATAGCCAAAGCTAAAGAGGAGGCTATGGAACTGCTGAAAAATTCGAATGCACATATAGAACAAACCATCAAAGCAATTAAGGAGGCACAGGCAGAGAAAGAACGCACAAGGGAAATTCGTCAGGAACTGGCTGATTTCAAGCAGAACGTACGCGAAATCAATCCGGAAGAAATGGAGGAGCGCATACGCAGACAGATGGAAAAGCTGAAAGCCAGACAGAAAAGAAAGCAGGATAAGAAATCGAATCCGAAAGAAGCAGGAAACAAGCCGGCTAATGCGGGAATTTCAGTTGTTCATGAGAGAAAAGAAAAAGATTTGGCTGTGGGTGACTATGTGCGCATCAAGGGACAGACTTCGGTTGGACAAATCGCAAAAATAAGCGGAGAAGAAGCATTGGTAACATTCGGAATGATTCAGACCAACATCAAGCTGAACCGACTTGAAGGAACTACCGAGCCGAAGAAGGAGACACGCGCCGCCACATTCGTCAGCCTGAAGACTCAGGATGACATACGTGAAACGACACTCAACTTCAAACAGGATATTGACGTGCGCGGAATGCGGGGCGACGAGGCAGTACAAGCTGTTACTTATTTTATTGACGACGCTCTTGTGGCAGGTGTATCGCGCGTGCGCATACTGCACGGAACTGGTTCCGGAATATTGCGCACTCTCATACGTCAGTATCTGCACACAATACCAGCTGTAGCCGATTGCAGAGACGAGCACGTACAGTTCGGCGGAGCAGGAATTACAGTGGTGGATTTGATATAATGGAAATTATTTTCAGCTGTTGTACATTGTCATAACAACGAAAAGACAAGTGCCTTACATTCTCCTCCAAACAGGAAATGTAAGGCACTCGCTCTAAAAACAAACCTTTTAACTACGGCGAACAAACGAAGGGTTTAAATTATTAATCCACGATTTGTCCTATATATGTCATGTTTGATTTCCATATCTTATGAAATTTTTTTGGTTAGACGACCACTTTTCTATTGCAAAGATATCTTGTTTATTTGAAATCACCAGACACGTATAAAGGGGAATGCGTATAAACACATCCCATGGGCATCTACCGTTACCACATCTGCTACATGGATTCCAAGTATTCGAAGTTTGGAATGCAGCGATGAAGTGCATGTAAACACCTTCAATATATCTTGGAAATTCTATATATCCATATAGTTCTACAAACCTATTTTTTCAGTGTATTCACCGTGAATAAAATATGTCCCATAAAAAAATTTTTGAAATCGTTTTTTAAGGTGGAAGTTCATTTTGACAAAATGTCAAGTATATTCGATTATTTTAATTCATATTTACCCATATTACATCAAAATACAATCTTTTTGATTTTGTCAAATGTTAAAATTCCAAGCCCTCTGGCACGCGTCAAAATGAAGCGCGCCGAACTTTTCTCGGAGAACGGGGATTCTACACGCATTTTCAAAAGGCTTTATGAATTGTAAAATAGTGTTTCATTTTTGAACAGCTCTTTTACATTTATTTATCCTCGGCGAAAAGTTTCTGAAAAAAACTACTAAGTTTTCAAATTTCCGGCGCACTGTCATCACATTTTCAGCGCACTGCAATTTTAAGCACAGTGCGCTACAAATTCTCTCAGTGTGCGCTGAAAATTTCAAAACAGCGCGCTGAAATTTTAAAAGCAGTGGAAAGCCGGGAAAAAAGCAATGGGACTCAGGGAAAATGTTAAGAAGTGTATAAACTTCTACATTGGAAAAGTGCCTGAGCAGAAACTTAAAAGTAAGTGAATCAGAAGCGGTGTTTGAGGGTAAGAACAGTGAATTTTATTATAATATATTCATAATCAACAGATTACCAGAACAATCAAAATATTCAAAAAATTGCGTCCGGCACATTTTTTTGAGTGTTTCGAATAAAATCATATCTTGTTGATTACCAATATTTTATCTTCAAGCCAAAATTTTTGACTTTTCGCCGTCGGCAAAAAATCGTTTGAAGTGTTAAATTTTCATTTTGGGCGAAAATATCATTTTGTCATTTTGAAAAAGTCGATTTTGGTCTGTTTTTTTTATGTGGTTATACTCGACAGACTCCTCATGTGAATACACCCGCTCAAAATCACATGAGGAGTCTGTGAATGTAACCACTTAACTGTAATGGAGAAGTGTCGAAGACAACCACACATACTATCTATAATATCTAATACCTGTCTCCCCACAGATGCTGCATTCTCTCCTTGATTTTATTTTCCTGCGCATTTTCCTGAGGAATCCAGAAATGCTGGTTCTCTGCTCCATCGGGAAGAAACTGCTGCTTTACAAAATTTTCCTTGTAGTCATGCGCATACTTATAACCATCGCCATAGCCAAGCTGTTCCATGAGCTTTGTCGGCGCATTGCGCAGATGCAGCGGAACAGGCAGGTTGCCGGTTTGACGCACAAACTGCAAGGCACTGTTCACAGACATGTATGCAGAATTGCTCTTGGGACTTGTGGCAAGATAGACAGTGGCTTCCGCCAACGGGATGCGCCCTTCCGGCATACCAATCTTCATCACGGCATCGAAAGCGGCATTTGCCAAAAGCAAGGCATTGGGGTTTGCCAGGCCGATATCCTCGCTTGCAGAAATGACCAGACGACGAGCGATGAAAGCCGGGTCTTCCCCTCCCTCAATCATCCGGGCAAGATAATAGACCGCTGCATCAGGATCGCTGCCGCGTATGCTTTTGATGAATGCAGAAACAATGTCGTAGTGCATCTCTCCTTCCCTGTCGTATGCCAGCGGGTTCTGCTGTATGCTGTCGGTGACAAGGGTATCGGTTATCTCTATCGGCGAGTCATCGGCTGAAGCAGAAAGGGCTGATGCCGCTTCAACGACAAGCTCAAGTATATTGAGCAGTTTACGGGCATCGCCACCACTATATCGCAGCATCGCATCAGTCTCCTTGAACACGATGTTCTTTTGCTTCAGATAGATATCTTTCTCAACGGCGGTATGGAGCAGCGAAAGCAAATCATCCTTCTCAAGAGACTTCAGCACATACACCTGACAACGGCTGAGAAGTGGACGAATCACCTCAAAAGAGGGATTCTCAGTCGTTGCCCCGATAAGTGTCACCGTACCCTGTTCCACAGCACCAAGCAATGAATCCTGCTGCGATTTGGAAAAACGGTGTATCTCGTCAATGAACAGGATGGGATTCCCACCGCCAAAGAAGCGACTCGACCGTGCCTTTTCAATCACTTCGCGCACATCTTTTACTCCGGACGTAACTGCACTGAGTGTAAAAAAAGGTACTTCAAGGCTTCTAGCAATAATATTTGCCAGCGTAGTCTTCCCCACACCGGGAGGTCCCCACAGGATGAACGAAGATATGCGCTTCTGCTCTATCATACGGCGAATCACAGCTCCCGGTCCCACAAGATGCTGCTGCCCGGTATAGTCGTCCAGTGTCTGCGGACGCAATCTCTCTGCCAACGGTTTCATAACGGTAAAGAAAAATCTTATAACTTCACATTACTAAAAACATCAAACAACAATATCCATGAATCGGAAAGTTCCTGCATGGAACTGAAAAGCAGATTCGCACCTTGTTCGAGCAGGGCTGAATCGGGCAGAGGACCTGTGTTCACAGCTATGGTGAAGCATCCGGACGCTACTCCCGCCTTCACTCCAAGAGGTGCATTCTCTATGACCATAGACTGGTTGACTACCAAATTTCCTGCTTTCTGAAGCCCCATGAGATAGGGTTCAGGGTTAGGCTTTCCGTATTTTACATCGAATGCAGTCACCATCAGATGAGGTCTGAATATATCCGGGAAATTATGGTTGAGACGTTCAATAAGTGACTTCTGTCCCGAACCGGTCACAAGCACAGGAACAATACCGGAGGCTTTCACCTGTTTCAACAGTTCGTATGCTCCCGGCATTCTCGGTGCTTCAGGACAGGCATTGAACAGACGGCTCTTATATCCATAGATTTCTTCTATCTCTTCAGGATTGGATTCATAACCTCGCTCACGCATCGAAACAAGGTTTATCGTACCCGCACCGGTGCGTCCCTCGTGCATGTATGCCTCTTCAAGGGACATGTTCATACCGAAGTGCGCCATTGTCTTGTGCCAGCAATGGGCATGGTTCTTCATCGAATCGAACAATACTCCGTCCATATCGAACATGGCAGACACAAGTGACATGCCATCCAAGCCCTTATTCTTCAAATAAAGCAACAATGCATCTTCAATCTTTTCACGTTCCATACTTATCTATACTCTATATATTATCTTAATCATTATATCATCACTACTGTCAGAATGTAAATCCGAGGCTGACAAAGAGGTTCATCTTCTCTGTCACACTGGAACTGCTTACCGTCAGACTCAACGGCCCGACAAAACTGTCGTATGAATAATTAAGTCCATAACCGAACATTATCTTCTCGTCAAATATTTCATGAAAACCGTCACTGTTGGAACCTACATTCAGTATGGCAGACACATAGTGCTTCTGTCCGAAGCGCATCCTTCCCTGCAAGCGCGCCACAATCAGAGCACGTTTTGCCCATTCTATATTGGAAATGCCATAGAAAGGAACTTGCGTAGGCAGATAGTGACCTTCCCACGGTCCGCCTACTATATTAAATATGCCATATACATAGGACGGCTTACTCATATAACGTATGTATCCTGACGGAACAAGGCAGAACCGAGGGGACGTAGGGCAATATACCGTTGTGAAAGCATGAAAAGAATATAGGTAATTATCTTTTGAGGTAGTGACCTCATGCCCTCTGTACATATTCGCTTCTGCATCCATCTGAACACCACGAGTGGCAAAAATCTTTCTGTTCGTAGTGTTTACCCCTACATTGACAAAGAAATCCCAGAAGTTTTTGGAACCGTCCATTGCATCACTGAAATCAATATTTGTGTTTATCTTGTCGATGAGAGTCCCCTTGAAGTTGTAGTTATTAAAACGTACTCCTCCTCCACACTTTGCATACCTCCAGCTTTGAGCCACATTCAAGGATACAAGGTTATGGGAAAATGTAGTGCTCAGCGCACTGGAACCTTTGTCATTGAACCTCACGTCGTTATAGCTGACCTCATAGTTACAATCCACATAAAAACCTTTCGCAAGCATACTTGAAAGATTCAGCTTGAACTTATATCTTTTTCCCAAACGGATTGTCGTCCCTACCTGTGTGGGCACATTGAAGAACGGTACATGCACATAGCCCTGCATAATCAGGCTTGCCATCTCCTCCTGATTAAAGTTCGCTCCGAAACTGATGGCATCGGCAGGAAAAGGTTCAAACACATACTGCACAGGGGCATAAAGCGAGACTTCATTTTTCAGTGTGTCAAAATAAAGTCTGCGACGCTCCATGTATGCCGTATTTCCTCCTATACTATCTGCAAGCGACTTCAAAGCGTCAAACTTCTTCCGTGCCGCCTCTTCACCTCTTGCAATAAGCGTGTCTATCGCATTCTTCGTGAAACTTGCCGCGTTATATCCGGTCACATCCACTTTTATGTATATGTCCGTATCTTTTTTGTTACTCTTATACTTTACCGACCCTGCAATACCGGATATCTGATTCACTATATCCATTACAGTCTTTATCTTATCGCCTTTCAACATTCCTTCTCCCAAATCCACCCCAATGACAATGTCTGCACCCATCTCACGTGCAATGTCAACCGGATAGTTATTCAATATTCCACCATCGACCAATAACAAGCTGTCTTTTTTTATCGGACGGAACACTCCCGGAATGGACATGCTTGAACGCATCGCCTGATTAATGTCGCCATCATGAAACACAATCTCCCTACCGGATACGATATCTTCCGCCACACAAGCAAAACGTACAGGAAGTTTGTTAAAGTCAATACTGTCCGGATAGGCTTTTGTCAATTTGCGGAACATCTTCATCACATTCACCCCTTCTATAATTCCCGCCTTGGATACAGGCGAGTCCCGACGGTCAAGAGGGATGTTCATAATATAATTGTCCCGACGCTCTCTTGCAAGAAAAGATTCTTCATAACTATGTTTCCTGTCCGTAAGCAGCACCATCCAGTCCTGCACACGAAATATGCTGTCAATACTTTCCGGAGTGTATCCGGACGAATAAAGACCGCCGACAATGGCACCCATACTCGTACCTACGACAATATCCACAGGGATTCCCGCTTCTTCTATGATTTTGAGAGCACCGACATGAGCCGCTCCCTTGGCACCTCCACCGCTAAGCACAACGGCTATCGTGGGGCGCGATGCAGACACATCCTCCCCGGCAGCACTCTCCGTATCATACAACAGTCCATCGTCATTCAATTCTGCACCATATATCTTCACAGACAATAATAAAGAAAACAGGACAATTGAAAAAAGAACCTTTCTTATCATAGATTATCGGATTTTAAATTGCAAATGTCACGAAAACAAAAAAGCATAATGCAGAGATATACACACAAGCGTCCGTGTCCAGCAACAGACCGCCATCCGTATATCCTGCATTATGCGTCAAATAAAGCAGAAATTATTTCAGCTTCTCCTGAATAGCTTTACTTTCAGCTTCGTATCCCGGCTTATTGAGCAAAGCAAACATATTCTTCTTATATGCTTCAACACCCGGCTGGTTGAAAGGATTCACCTTCAACAACAAGCCGCTGATGCCACAAGCCTTCTCAAAGAAGTAGATAAGCTGTCCGAGATTGTACTCATCGAGCTTGGAAACAGTGACACGCATATTAGGCACACCGCCATCGACATGTGCAAGCTGTGTACCAAGTTCTGCCATCTTGTTCACTTCGTCTATACGCTTGCCGGCAAGGAAGTTCAAACCGTCAAGGTTCTCCTCGTCAGACGGCACCTCAAGCTTCGTATTAGGTTCAGCAACAGATATTACGGTTTCAAATATGGTACGCTCACCTTCCTGAATCCACTGTCCCATAGAATGAAGGTCTGTCGTGAAATCTACAGCAGCAGGGAAAATACCCTTTCCGTCTTTACCTTCGCTCTCTCCATAAAGTTGCTTCCACCATTCATTCATGTAGTGAAGCTTAGGCTGATAATTGACAAGAATCTCTATCTTCTTACCTTCTGCATAAAGAGCATTGCGCACTGCAGCATACTGTGCAGACGGATTCTCAGCATAAGGAACATCCAATGCTGTCGCTTTTTCCATATCTTGAGCACCCTTCACAAGCTGTTCAATATCAAAACCTGCACATGCTATCGGAAGCAGACCTACCGGAGTGAGAACAGAGAAGCGTCCGCCTACATTGTCAGGAATCACGAAAGTCTTGTAGCCTTCCTTGTCCGCAGTAGTGCGTGCAGCACCTTTCTTCGCATCAGTAACGGCAACAATCACCTTCTTTGCCATCTCCTTGCCCATCTTGTCCTCACAAAGTTTCTTCATAAGACGGAAAGTGATAGCAGTCTCTGTTGTTGTACCAGACTTTGATATATTGATGACACCGAACTTCTTATCGCTGAGATAAGCGATAAGTTCAGACAAATAATCCTCACCTATATTGTTTCCTGCAAAAAGAATACGAGGGCTGTCGCTCGGCTTAAGCCATGAGAAGCTGTCGCTGAGAGCCTCTATCACAGCACGTGCACCAAGATAACTTCCACCAATACCTGCCACAACAATTGCCTCACAATTTTCACGAAGCACGTTAGCTGTCGCATTTATTTCATCGATAAACTCTTTTGTGATGGAAGACGGAAGATGCAACCATCCCAAGAAATCACTGCCAAGGCAGCTTCCATTCTCAAGTGCCTCCATCGCAGCCTTCACTGCTGGTTCGTAGCCTGCTACGGCTCCCGGTGCTGCAAACTGTGCAGCCTTACTGATATTGAGTTCCATAATTAATAAATTTATAGATGTAATTCTTATATTATATTTATACTTGCTGCCCTACCACTCCAACCGCACAGCGAGAGAGTAAGAAAAGCAAGCCTAAAAATCTGTCATCTGAAAGAATCGGACAGAATCTTTATCTCTACAGAAGGGGATATGCGTTCATACAATATATTATAGACAGCATCGAGAATAGGCATATTGACATGATAGCGTTTGTTGATTTCCTTCATGCACTTCGTTCCATAATATCCTTCCGCTATCATTTCCATTTCCAGTTGGGCAGTCTTTACAGAATACCCCTGCCCTATCATTGTGCCGAAAACACGATTACGGGAGAAATTGGAATACATGGTCACAAGCAAATCACCCAAATATGCAGAAGCCGATATGTTACGTTCTTCCGGCTCCATCGTCTGCAAGAAACGATCCATCTCCTGCACGGCATTGGCTACAAGAACAGCCTGGAAGTTGTCGCCGTATTTCAGACCATGACAGATACCGGCAGCTATGGCATAGACATTCTTGAGCACAGAACTATATTCTATTCCTTCTATGTCCGTACTGACCGAGGTTTTCACGGCTTTGCACGACAAAAGGTCTGCCACTACATCCGCATTCTCCGAACAACGACAGCCCACAGTAAGATAGCAAAGACGATCAAGCGCAACCTCCTCTGCATGTGACGGGCCTCCGATTGTGGCAACCTGATCTTCCGGAACATTATATACGCGCTGAAAATAGCGTGACACGGTAATGTTCTCATCAGGCACAATACCCTTGATTGCAGTTACAACCAACTTCTCCCTCATACTTGTCTTCAGCTTCTTCAAATGGCTCTTCACGTATGGAGAAGGGGTAACAAAAATAAGGGTATCGGAACGCTTGACTATATCATTAATATCAGACGAGAACTTTATTCTGTTCACATCGAAATGAAGACCGGTGAGATAAGCGGGATTGTGCCCCAGACGCTTGAAATCTTCAATGCGGTCATCACGCCTGATATACCAGTTTATGTTCTCTTCATGGTTAAGTACAATCTTTGCTATGGCTGTAGCCCAGCTTCCGCCTCCCATGATTGCCACTCGTCCGCAACTCTTAAACTGCATATTCGTTTCCGTATTGATGAATAACACAGAAACCACAGTTTGCCGACAGCCTCCTTTTCAGGAACAGCTATAGGTTCCACTGTGGTTCTTCAAACATTTATATTAACTTATTTTCGCGATAATCGCATTCAGTTCATCTACACTCGGCTTCTGAATATCAAGTTTGTATTTCTTGATAATCTCGCCAAGCTGCTGCTGAATCTTCTGAGCATTTCCGCCTGCAAGGTCAGACACAAGGTTATATCCCGCCTTCTGAAGCACAGGAACAATATCCTCGCTGAAACCAACCTCCACATATTTGGCAGCCGCATCTTTCGGTGCTTTCTTCTCCGGCTTCATCTGAGGGAAGAACAAAACCTCCTGTATGGTAGTCTGTCCGGTCATAAGCATGACAAGACGGTCAATGCCAATACCGATACCGGATGTAGGCGGCATACCATACTGCAAAGCACGCAGGAAATCCTGATCAATAATCATCGCCTCGTCGTCACCCTTGTCAGCCAGACGCATCTGCTCCTTGAAGCGTTCCTCCTGGTCTATAGGGTCGTTAAGCTCCGAGTAAGCATTGGCAAGCTCCTTGCCATTCACCATAAGTTCAAAGCGTTCCGTAAGTCCCGGTTTTGAGCGGTGCATCTTGGTCAGCGGAGACATTTCCACAGGATAGTCCGTAATGAATGTAGGCTGAATGAATGTTCCTTCACAGAACTCTCCGAATATTTCATCTATCAGCTTGCCTTTGCCCATAGTGTCATCAATATCCATATTCAGCTTCTTGCACACTTCACGTATCTCATCTTCCGACTTGCCTTCGAGGTCATATCCGGTCTTCTCCTTGATGGCCTCAAGAATAGGAAGACGACGATAAGGAGCCTTGAACGAAATAGTCTTGCCGTCAACAACTGTTTCGGTAGTACCGTTGGCTGCAATACAAATCTTTTCAAGCAACTGTTCCGTGAACGACATCATCCAGTTGTAGTCCTTATACTGGACATACAGCTCCATACAAGTGAACTCCGGATTGTGAGTACGGTCCATACCTTCGTTACGGAAGTTCTTTCCTATCTCATACACACCTTCAAAACCTCCGACAATAAGACGTTTCAGATACAGCTCTGTCGCAATACGGCAATACAAGTCTATATCGAGTGAATTATGGTGAGTGATGAACGGACGTGCACTTGCACCTCCGGGTATCGACTGGAGTATAGGAGTCTCAACCTCAGTGTATCCTGCATCATCAAGCACACGGCGCAGTGTGCTGATACATTTTGAACGCTTCAAGAAGGTTTCCTTCACACCGTCATTCACCACAAGGTCAACATAACGCTGACGGTATCTCAGTTCCGGATCCTCAAAAGCATCGTATGCCACACCGTCCTTATATTTTACGATTGGCAACGGCTTTATACTTTTTGCCAGCACAGTCACCTCCTGTGCATGAACAGAAATCTCACCAGTCTGAGTGCGGAACACAAATCCTTTTATACCGATGAAATCGCCCAAATCCAAAAGTTTCTTGAACACGACATTATACATGTCCTTGTTTTCCTCCGGACAAACATCATCACGTGTCACATACACCTGTATGCGTCCTTTAGAATCCTGCAACTCCACAAACGAAGCCTTGCCCATCACGCGACGACTCATCATACGTCCTGCAATGCAAACTTGGCGAGGCGCTTCTTCATCCTTGAACTCTGAAATTATATCAACAGAAAAAGCATTTGTAGGATATTCCGCAGCAGGATAAGGTTCTATGCCCATATCCTTCAATGCCTGAAGATTGTTTCTGCGGTTTATCTCCTGTTCATTAAGTTCCAAAACGTTCATAATATGTATATATTCTTAATTTATTAATTCATAATCCATGCACCGGGTGCACAAAGAAAAAAACATGGAGAAGCGGCATATTTACGCTTCATCATCTGATTTTCAGATAAAAATCCGAAACTTTTCGTTGCAAAGTTAATAAATACTTATGACAATACGCTACACACCGCAAGTCTTTCTTCACAAAATAATCTTCCACACGGAACTTGCATAACAACGGTTACGCATCAAAGGTGAGCATGTATGCACATAATCGAAGCTAAATCCCGCCGCATATTTTTTCGTACTGAGATAATCGAAAGCAAATCCACCGCCAAACTCCATACTGCTGTCTCTCGGAACGCGTATGAATGGGACATTGGTCTCAGAATCAATCATATCTGCTTTCTCCACAAATCGGTTCCCGACAAACATTCTCAGAGAAAAGCGAGCACCAAGAGTGACCGGAAGCGAATATTTCACACCCATATCCACATGGTAAACATTTATATTATTGCCACAAACATAGGGTACATCGCCCGTAAGGCTTCCAAGAGACACTTTCGCCCTGCTATTGGACACGCGCGCCATAGCTTCGACCGCCCAACGGCTGTTGAGAAACCACGAACCTTCAAAACCTGCATAAAATGTCGAACTCATGCGCATAGACACATGACCGTCAAAGTCGGAAAGCAGTTCATAAGCTCCCGAAGCAACGTCTCTGTTACCAATTTCCGTACCAGACACAAGGCTGAAAGAAGAAGGCCGTATATTATATTTCATCACTCTTACTATGTCGTTCTTCATCATCCGAGAACGGTTGATGCCCTGTTCCCCAAGAATGGCATCTGTCAGGAAATAAGCCACATTGGTTGACACAATACCAATTCCGGCACCGACAAACGTGTCGTTAATCCAATGGCGGTTGTTCCGCAGGCGAAGTAGCTGAGTGGCGGTAGCCGCTGTATATCCTCCCACACTAATCCACGGACTGTGATGCCCATATTCACGATGTAAAATTGTCGCACCGACAAAAGCCACAGAGGTATGTCCGGAAGGCATACTATGATTATCCGACCCGTCAGGACGTGTTTCCTTCACAGTCGCCTTCAGTCCGCTGCTTAAACCCGACGACAAAGCCAATGCCATCGCATTAGCCATAAGCATTCTTTGTGTTGTACTCCTACTCTTCACACCAGCCGCCTTCAATATCCAATTAGCTGCAAGCGGGGCAAGTGCCACTCCATAGTCTGCCTTGTCACGATGGAAACGCATGAAACGTCCTTCTCTCTTATTGAACTTGTCATCCGCAACTGAAAGCACAATTCCTCTCAGCAAGGGTTGCGTCTCCTCAAAATGCAATGTCATCTCTTCCTGCAACAGTCTTTGCTCATATTCATCCACAGCTTTCTCTACCTCCGCTTCCTTGCTCTTCTGAATCATGAGAGCTTCCACTTCTTTCAGATATGAAGAATCAACTGGATGAAACAAAATACCCGAATTGTTTTCTAAAGAATCTCTGACAGCACATGCAGCATCAGTATCATTCGCACAGGCATACATGGATGCACACATATATATTATTATAAGGTATATGTATCTCATCTGATCAAATTTATCATAATGTCGGCAAAGGTAGTAATAAAAAAGATTTGTCTGTCATTCCTGAACTGATTAAAATTTTATTCAAGATTCAGAAACTGTTTTAAAATAGTTGTGTGAATGTCTTCGACGGAGGAGTCTGTCGAAGACATCCACATAACTATAACGAATCATTTTAAAACAGGTAACTATTCAGCGAAAACATCCATTGATTTCCAAACATTTACAAGCGGGTTCGTTTTATAAAAAACTAAAATACAGCTTTTTCACGAATTTAAGCAGATATCAGAGCCTGCAAAGCATGGATTATTCCAGTTTCACAAGTATTGATTCTATGAGACAGAAGAGTAGCCGGTTTTATTTTACAAGAAAACTGTAGCTTTCGTCATTGTGGTCTGAAGCGAGACATTTGCCTGTACCAACGAAAGCATACCATACTCTATATGCACAGACAATGCCTTGAAAACATATTATCTGTGCAGAGAGAAATAGAAAATTGTGCACTGAAAACTCAAATCAGCAGTGTGGATTATAAAAACAGCACTGTTGATTTTGTAAACTACACTGTTGATTATAAAATCAACACTGCTGATTTGAGTTTTCAGCACACTATTTTCTATTCCTCTATGTACAGATTTCTTCATTTTGCAGGCAAGTGCAAAACAAGAAACTTGATATTGATTATCAGATTCGCTGAATAGTTACGAACTTGCGAAAGCGTGCAAAACACGGAACAGTCATTCTATAATGAAGTAAACATGCAAAAAAATGATTCATATTTAACAGACTGTGAGCCGTGATGCAAGTAAATTGAAGTTGTTTCTACTAATTGATGAAAGTTAAATATGATGTAAAAAAATTAAAATACAGCGCATTCCGCAAAGGATGCACTATATT
>JAGASY010000032.1 GCA_017621515.1 Bacteroidaceae bacterium | reverse complement strand
TAAAATTACAGTGCGCTGAAAATGTGACGACAGTGCGCTGGAAATTTGAAAACTTAGTAGTTTTTTTTCGAGAACTCTTCACCGGGAGTGAATTAATGTAAAAGAACCGTGCCAAAATGAAACACTATTTCACAATTCGCAGAAGCTTCATAAAATGTGCATAAAACCCTCGTTCTGCGACAAAAGTCCGATGCGCTTCATTTTGGAGCGTTCCAGAGGGCTTGGAATTTTAACATTTGGCAAAATCAGAAAGACAGCATATTCCATATAAAGCCAACAAAATAAAGTCAAAATCACCGAATACACTATCATCTTGTCAGAAAATAATTTTGTTAAAAAATATATATAAAAATTTTTATTATGGAAGCTTTTAAAAGCCATCTTACGAGCACTTTCGACAGTGACAGAAAAGTTTGTGAATATATCCACTCAAAACAGCAAAAAGAGTCCGCCAAAACACTCCCGCATAACCATAACATATAACTCAAAATAACTTCTAACAAATGAGCCACTTACAGTCAATTATGCAAAATAAAGTTAAACATATCACATCTTATTAAGTGTAGAAGTCTCTATATTCGTAATAAATTTGTAATATCACAGCAAAATTTCTATCAACATGAAACAACTATTACAGAGATTCAAGAAAATCAATCTGATGTTAGCAGCTGTATTCATCGGAATCAGTGCAACAGCACAGACTGAAAACCTCAAACTTCATTATACGTTTGAGGGAGTGAACGGTATGAATGTTCCAGACGTTTCTGCATCGGGCATGACTGCAACAATCAAAAACCATGCGAAAGTGGTCAAGATGGGTAAATATCATGTGCTTGATTTGGGGAACGGCACCGGATATCTCGACATGGGCAAAGACGTGGGAAATATAGTAAAAGAACTGACAGATTTCAGCGTGTCAGTCTATTACTATGTAGATCCGTCGGCATCGCTGTCCGGAGCAGGCTATCACCTGTGGACATTCTCCAAACTAATGGCAAACACTCAGAACGATGGTCCTTACACTTCTTTCCGTCTCAATGCACAACGCTTTGCCATTTCAACCGGTGGTTGGGGCAATGAGTCCGGTATAGAAAAGGGTGGAGAGGCTGAGAAAGGCAAATGGACACATTTTCTTTATCGTCAAGCAGGAAAAGTCGGAGAACTTTATCTCAACGGACAGCTTGTGCAGAAAGTCAGCAATATGCCTATTCTCAACCAGACATTCACCACTGCTCCACAATATAACTGGATTGGACGTCCTGCATTCTCAGGAGACAGCTATCTGAAGAATACATACGTAGCAGACTTCCGTGTATATGACATCGCCGTAAGCGATGAAGAGCTGAAAAGTCTTGCTTCAGTGACCTCAGATCTTGAGTATGAGTACAAGTACGGAGACCCGGGCGACTTCACCGCACTCAAAGCTCTGACAGCAGACTGCGAGAAATTCATTGCAGAAGCTTCGGGCAAATATTTACAGAACGCAATCGATGAACTTCAAGATGAGATTACCATCGCCAACTCCATGATAGCAGCAGGACTCTCTTCACAGACCATCATCGACAAGCACATCGAAACGATGCAGAGTGCACTCAACAATGCGAAAGCCACAGAAGGCATCGCATTCGGAGAAGTAAGCCATTTCGTAGCCAACGACCACGGATTCGTACATCCGGGCGGTTTGCATACACAGGCAGACTTCGACCGTGTGAAGCAGTTGCTCGCAGAAGGCGACCCAACCATCACTGCTGCGATGGATTTGCTCAGAAAGAACGAATATTCACAGTCGGGTGTAGCGACATGGCCGGTAGAGACCATCATACGTGGAGGTGGTTCAGGACAGAACTACATCAACGCTTGCCGTGGTGCGGCAATGGCATATCAGAACGCGCTGCGCTGGAAGATTGACGGAACAAAGGCAAATGCCGACGGAGCAGTGCGCATCCTCATGGCATGGGCAAGAGGAAACAAATACGTTTCGGGAGACACCAACATGTCGCTTGCTTCCGGTCTGACCGGATACCAGTTCGCTCAGGCAGCCGAACTGATGCGCGACTATGAAGGATGGAGCCGTGACGAGTTTGAAGAGTTCAAGAGATACATGCTCAAGACATGGTATCCTGTGGCTTGCGACTTCCTCCGTCGTCGCCACGGCACATGGGAAAACGGAGCAAATGCAGCCAAGGGCGGACGTCCGGGACACTACTGGTCGAACTGGGGACTCTGCAATGTGCTCTGTCTGATGCACATCGGTATCCTCTGCGATGACGTACATATCTACAATCAGGGTGTGTCATTCTATAAATATGACCACGTAGGCAATTTCGTTGCTGACCGTACAAAATTGTCTGTCATACTCAACGATGGTCTTAATGAGTTCATCGGCAACCTCGTGCCTGTTGTTCATCCGGACAGTCGCGGTGCTTTCGGCTATCTCGGACAGATGCAGGAGTCGGGACGTGACCAAGGTCATGCCCTCATGGCAGCCGGACTTGCTGTGGATATTTGCCAGACAGCCTATAACCAAGGCGACGACCTCTATGCTTACATGGACGACCGTATTGCAGCCGGTCTTGAATATGTGGCAGCACTGAACTATTGTGATGTAGCAGGAAACAAACTGCCATGGTCAAACTACAACTATGCCGACTGCCGCGGATGGCTGGGTGCCGGATGGCAGATGGAAGGCCCTAACGAAGGCGGAAAGGGCGGATGGCGCCCTTACTGGGACCGCATAGTAGGCTATTACGCTGGTGTTCGCGGTGTGAAACTGCAATACTCAGAAAAGGCTGCACAGATTGTAAGAGGCGATGCCGGTACCGACGGAGGTGGCGGCAACTATGGTCAGAACTCCGGCGGATTCGACCATCTGGGCTTCACGACGCTCATGGACTACCGTCCTGCCACAACTCCGGATAAAGCTCCGGTCATCCTTTCCGGTAAGATTATCTATAACGGAGAGACACTTGACCAAACTAATCTCGGAGGTCTGAAATACAATTATGTAGCAGGAAAGACCAAAGCCATACCAGCAGAAGGCACTATCACGCTTGTCCCTGTACTTCCGGAAGGAGTCAACGACAACGATTCTTGGAAATGGGAAACAGGAGAGACTACAAAAGAAATCACTGTAAATGCAGACCACAGCTACATATATCGTGTACACTATACGGCTGACAACGGAACAGTATCTTCACAGTCATTCTCTATTGCTGTAGCAGGCGACAATAATCCGGATGTACTTTGGCCGGAAATCACCGTTGACGGAGTTATCTATGCCGACACGGTCAAGACTGTGCTCTATGGCGAAAGCGTCATTCTTTATGCCGGAAACTCAACAGGATGGACTGACGATTATCTTTGGAGCAACGGAAAGACAGGAAGCGTCATCGTCATACCTAACATCACAAGCGACCGTACATACACTGTGCACTACACCAATCAGGGAGGAAATGTAGTTGCCAAGAACTTCCATCTGAAAGTTATCAACGGTATCCAGAACATCATTGTCGATAACAAGGAGAACAAAGACTGCAGTGAAATCATCATCAACCCGGGACAAAATGTGGAATTGACACTCACTGTACCGGAAACGATGAGCAAAGGAGAATGGACATGGAGCAACGGTTCAAAAGAACCTACCATAGCCATTGAGGATGTGCAGACTTCTTGCACTTATTCTGTTGAATATGTCATCAGCGAAGCCGAGAAGCTCAATTTCACATACCACATCCTTGTAGCAGAGAAATCTGACAGACTTGTAGATATTGACAACTATTACATCATAGACAGAACAAGCGGCAAATATCTGACCAATGCCGGCGACGGTACTTCTCCGGCATTTGCAGACAAGAGCGAGACTTCTCAGTTGTCGCAGATTTGGAACATCACACGTGCATCAACCGCACGCTATGACATCATCTCTTTGCTCGACAGTACTTGGCTCGACAAGAGCGGTGCACTGAAATCGAAGACTTACAAGCCTCACCGCATTCAGGCAGCAGCAGGAACCATGTACGTGGCAATACACAACTCTGCGTCAAGCGGCAATATATATTGGACGGTCAATGAAGACGGAACGGTGAACTATGAAGGTGCACCTTCTATTTACGGCTACCCATTTGAACTTGTCAAGGCTGATGTAGATATTGTTTCAATAGACGGTGTAACTACAGACGACCATGCAACAGTTGTCAGCACCCAATACTTCAGTCTGAACGGCACTCGTCTGGCTTATCCGCAGAGCGGCATCAATATCCGCAAACAGTATCTGAACAATGGAAAAATCGTCACAGACAAGATTATCGTAAAATAATTCTGACATGCACCTGCAAGACGTAGGGCATAGGTACTCCATCTGTCCCACGCTG
This sequence comes from Bacteroidaceae bacterium, assembly GCA_017621515.1. GTDB lineage: Bacteria > Bacteroidota > Bacteroidia > Bacteroidales > Bacteroidaceae > RGIG8745. The sequence continues at coordinate 52,739 of JAGASY010000032.1, read as the reverse complement.
TTATCAGCATAAGGGGCAGACACACAAAACCGTGGTTGACAAACATCCCGTCAACCACGGTTTTTGTTTTTACAGCACGGTTTTTACATAAAAAAGAATGCCGGCATCAAGTATTTTCCCTATATTTACAGCATTAACACAAAACTCATGCCTTATGGAAAAAAGAGCGGAATACATACAGAGCATAGAAATAAAAGCACTATGGAAAGGCGGATGCCATATAGAGTGGAAACTAAGTCCCGATGTCAACATCCTTAGCGGAATCAACGGTGTCGGGAAAAGCACCATCATCAATCATTCCGTCAAAGTCCTTAATCTGATTGACAGCGGAGAACTGTCCCCGGGGGAAGTGGTTCAGGGAGTAAATATCAAATTGTTTCCGGAAGATGCCACAACCATGAAATTCGATGTGATAAGAAGTTTTGACCGCCCGCTGCTCAACAGCGATTTACTGGAAAAACTCTCCGATTCGCGTGTAAAAACAGAACTTGACTGGCAGATATACAAACTGCAAAAGCGCTATCTCGACTATCAGGTGAACATGGGGAATAAAATCATCGAACTGCTGACAAGCGGAAATGCGGAAGATCAGCTCTCGGCGGCAGAAGTGTCCAGACCTAAAACACAGTTTCAGAACATCATTGACGAACTGTTCAAAGACACATCGAAGAAAATCAATCGCAAAAGCAATGAGATACAGTTCATCCAGAACGGCGAGACACTGACTCCCTACCAGCTTTCGTCGGGAGAGAAACAGATGCTTGTCATCATGCTGACCGTACTTGTGGAAAACGGAGAGCACTATGCGCTGCTGATGGACGAGCCGGAAATAAGTCTGCACATAGAGTGGCAGCAACAGCTCATCGGACTGATAAGAAAACTGAACCCTAATGCCCAAATTATTTTGTCCACCCACTCCCCTGCCCTCATCATGGACGGATGGATAGACAAAGTGACAGAGGTTGCTGATGTTACCATGAAATAACAGAGAAGAAAGGGAGGTAACAATGGCAAAGACTCTTACCGACAATCTGACTTCACGCTATTTCAATGCTGCCAACAGGCTTCGTCCGGGAAAAAAGAAGCAAAAAATCATAGCGTATGTAGAAAGTTACGACGACATATTCTTCTGGAGGAATGTCTTCTCCGACTACGAAACTCCGGAACGCACCTTTGAGGTTGTACTTCCGTCACGAACCAAATTATCCCGTGGCAAGAAAACAGCCATGATGAACCGTCTCGGACAGAATCTCGGCACAAGCATGATTGCCTGTGTCGATGCCGACTACGACTATCTGTTGCAAGGTACGACGCAGGTGTCTCATCAGATGCTGTCCAATCCCTATATATTCCATACCTACGCATACGCAATAGAGAATTATCAGTGTTATGCACCAAGCCTGCACGATGTGTGTGTCATGGCAACGCTCAACGACCGTCCGATATTTGACTTTCAGAGTTATCTGCAAAACTATTCCGAAATCATCTATGAACTGTTCGTATGGTCTGTATGGCTATACCGCCAAGAACGGTACAAGGAAATGCCACTGACAACCTTCTGCAACTTCATTGCCGTCAGCCATGTCAACCTTTTTCATCCGGAAAAGGCTCTTGACGAACTCCGGCATGTGGTCAACCGCAAAATGGCATGGATGCAAAAGCACTATCCGCAGGCGCGCGGACAGCTGAAACCTCTTAAAGAAGAATTGCAGAATCTCGGTGTACGTCCGGAAAACACCTATTTATATATACAGGGACACCACTTGATGGACAATGTAGTCATGCAAGTTCTTGACCCGGTATGCACCATACTGAGAAGGGAAAGAGAAAAAGAAATAAAAAAACTTGCCGAACATTCCGTACAAATGGACAACGAGCTTTCAAGCTACATACACAGCCAATGTCCGATAGAGCAGATGGTCAGAAGGAATACGGCTTTCAAACAATCGGAACCTTACCAAATGCTGAAAGCTGACATAGAAGCTTTTTTAGACAAACTGGGCAAAGGCAACAAAACGGAAGAGGAAGAAACAGAAATTGAGGACAGTGAGGCCACGCGGCAACTCACACGAGGAAAATAAAGACAACCTATACAAGAAAGAATAATTACTCACATCAAAAAAATACGGCAGTCTGTACGAACAAAAATACAGGCTGCCGTGTTTTTATGCCATCAAGCAAACGGGCGAAAGCCCACAGTTATAACCCTAAACTTTATATTATATGACATCTTGTGTATTAGCCAAAATCGTTATCGCCGCGTTGCCATACGCGACAGACGCTCTCGCACCGGTAATCTCAGAAGAGACCATCAACTACCACTACGGCAAGCATTACCAGACTTACGTTGACAACCTCAATGCAAAAATAGAGAACACGGAGTGGGAAGGCATGTGTCTGGAAGAACTTGTAAAGAATGTGCCCGAAGGTCCGCTGTTCAACAATGCAGGTCAGGCACTCAACCACCAGCTATATTTCTTGCAGTTCAGACCTGAATCACAAGCCAAGACCGAACCATCGGAGAAGATGAGACAGAAAATCGACGAAGCATTCGGTTCGGTAGAGAAGATGAAGCAAACCATGAGCCAGTCTGCCGGAGCATTGTTCGGAAGCGGATGGGTATGGCTTGAATCTGACGATGCAGGAAAACTCAGCATCAGTCTCTATGCCAACGGCGACAACCCGGTACGACACAACCGCCATCCTCTCGTCGGAGTTGACGTATGGGAACATGCCTACTACCTCGACTGGCAGAACAGACGTACCGCCCATGTCGATGCCCTGTGGAAAATCATCGACTGGAGCGTAGTAGAGGAACGTATGCCAAAGTAAAACTGCAAATATAAATCATCCTCATACTTTTTCAACTATATATTTGCAGCGGGATGTTATTGCCTCATTTTTTATTATCGGCAATAACATCCTCTTTTTATATACTATCCCATGAAAAGATACATCTTTCCACACTTGTAGGACAAAACAGCACAAAAAGAAAGTATAAACACAAAATATTTTACATTTTCACATCAAAAATTCTATTTTACAAACATCTTTCTTAACTTTGCAGTGTTTTAACATCAAAATAACATCAAGAAGAGAAAGCGCATTACAAAATGTCACCGATAAAAGAAATACATTAAACAAATAAAATAGAATCATCATGTGTGGAATTGTAGGAATATTCGGCATAAAGGAACAAACTCCCGAATTGAGAAAGAAAGCGTTGAGAATGTCACAGAAAATCCGCCACCGCGGTCCTGACTGGAGCGGAATATATTGTGGAAGCACAGCCATCTTAGCGCACGAAAGACTGTCAATCGTCGATCCCGAATCAGGCAAACAACCATTATTCTCTCCCGACGGCAAACAAATTTTAGCTGTCAACGGAGAGATATACAACCATCGCAGCATCCGTGCCAAATATGCAGGCAAATATGAATTTCAGACCGGTTCCGACTGCGAAGTCATCCTCGCACTATATCGCGACAAGGGAATAGATTTATTTGAAGAACTCAGCGGAATATTTGCATTCGCACTCTACGACGAGGAGCGTGACGAGTTCCTCATCGGACGCGACCCTATCGGAGTCATACCGCTCTACATCGGGCACGACCATGACGGCAAAGTGTATGTGGGCAGTGAACTGAAAGCTCTCGAAGGATACTGTGAAGAATACGAACCGTTCCTTCCCGGACATTACTATTGGAGCAAGGAGGGCAAGCAAAAGCAATGGTACAAACGCGACTGGACGGAATACGATGCCGTGAAAAACAACCCTGCAAGCAAGGAGTCCATACACGACGCTCTCGAGGATGCCGTGCGCAGACAATTGATGAGTGACGTGCCGTATGGAGTACTTCTTTCCGGAGGACTCGACAGTTCTGTCATATCGGCAATCGCAGCGAAATATGCCGGCAGACGTATTGAGACGGACAGCACAGAAAAGGCATGGTGGCCTCGTCTTCACTCATTCGCCGTAGGACTGAAAGGTGCTCCCGACTTGGAGAAAGCACGCATTGTGGCGGAGCACATAGGCACGGTACATCACGAAATAAACTATACCATACAGGAAGGAATAGATGCCATACGCGATGTCATCTATTTCATCGAGACATACGACGTCACCACCGTGCGCGCAAGCACACCGATGTATCTTCTCGCCAGAGTCATAAAGAGCATGGGCATTAAGATGGTGCTCTCCGGCGAAGGAGCCGATGAAGTGTTCGGAGGATACCTGTATTTCCACAAAGCACCGGACGCAAAGGCTTTCCACGAAGAGACGGTACGCAAACTGTCCAAACTGCATCTTTACGACTGCCTCCGTGCCAACAAGAGCCTTTCTGCATGGGGAGTGGAAGGGCGCGTGCCGTTCCTCGACAAAGAATTTCTCGATGTGGCAATGCGCCTCAATCCCGAAGCCAAGATGTGTCCGGGAAACAGCATCGAAAAACGTATTGTGCGCGAAGCGTTTGCCGACATGCTACCGGAAAGCGTGGCATGGAGACAAAAAGAGCAATTCAGCGACGGTGTGGGCTACAGCTGGATTGACACTCTGAAGCAGATGACTTCCGAGCAGGTGAGCGACGAGCAAATGGCAAATGCCGCCACACGCTTCCCGATAAACACTCCGATGAATAAGGAGGAATATTTCTACCGCTCCATATTTGAAGAGCATTTCCCAAGCGAGAGTGCAGCACGCTGCGTACCAAGCGTACCAAGTGTAGCTTGTTCAACAGCAGAAGCCCTTGCGTGGGACGCAAGTTTCAAGAACATGAACGACCCAAGCGGACGTGCAGTGAAAGGTGTGCACGAACAGGCTTATTAAAAATAGAATAGCTTTTGTTTTGAGCTTGCCTGCAAAATAAAAAAATCTATACATAGAGGAATAGAAAATAGTGCGCTGAAAACTCAAATCCACACTGTAGTTTTTATAATCCGCAGTGTGGTTTACAAAATCCACAGTGTGGTTTTTATAATCCACAGTGTGGATTTGAGTTTTCAGCATACTATTTTCTATTCCTCTATGTACAGATAATATGTTCTCAAGGCATTGTCTGTGCATAAAATGCACTAACTTTGCACCCATATTTACAGCAAGCATACAGAAAAAATTTATTCTGTAGAGATAAAGAGATTGTTATATGGAAAAAGAAAAAAGAGAGTCAGCCATCGGTCATGTGTGCATGGCACTGGCATGTGCCATCTGGGGACTTATGGCACCCATCGGCAAAGATGCCATGACGCACGGAATCGGAGGATTTGAAATGGTCACCTTCCGCGCTGTCGGAGGAGCTTTATGTTTCTGGATTGCATCCTTGTTTGTGAAAAGCGAGGAAGTCAGACACAAAGACATGCTGTTGTTCTTCTTTGCAGGAATGCTCAGCATCGTGTTCAACCAATGTTGCTATACAATCGGTCTGAGCATCACATCGCCTGTCAACGCAAGCATCATGACCACAACCATGCCTATCATCACCATGATACTTGCCGCAATATTCCTGCATGAACCGGTAACAAGCAAGAAAGTCATCGGAATCTTCTGCGGAGCCACAGGTGCCTTCATCCTGATTACGGGAAGCACCAAGAACACGGGAGCCAACGAGGGTGTGCTCATCGGCGACCTTCTCTGTCTGCTGGCGCAATGCTGCTTTGCCATATACTTGACCATATTCAAGCATCTCATATCCAGATATACGGTCATCACCTGCATGAAATGGATGATTACTTATGCCGCTATCGTCATAATGCCTTTTTCTTTCAACAGGATGTCCGTCCTGCCTTGGCAGGAGATAAGCGGAAAGACATGGGCGGAAACCGCCTTCGTCGTCGTACTCGGCACATTCGCCGCCTACATCCTGATGATGAGAGGGCAGAAGACACTGCGCCCGACGGTGGTGTCCATGTACAACTATGTACAACCGACCGTGGCATGTGCCGTCAGCGTGGCAGCCGGACTCGGTGTGTTGGGCTGGGGACAGGCCTTTGCCATCGTCCTCGTATTCTCGGGTGTATATCTCGTGACACAAAGCAAGAGCAGGAAAGACCTGAAGATAGAGAGCCGCAAATCGCAAAAAATACAGAACAAATAAAATAACCGATATTAAAATATGATTATCGACTTCAATTCAATGGAGGCAGCCTCCATTCCCAACTTCAAAGGCGGCGAGAAAGAGCTGAACGTCAAGATGTTTTTCGACGGGACGAACCGTATCATGGAGGCCACACTTCAGCCGGGAGCGTCTATCGGAATGCACACGCACGAGACAAGCAGTGAGATTATCTTCATCATCTGCGGATACGGCACAGTGATTGAAAACGGAGAGAGCGTACAAGTGAGTGCCGGACAATGCCATTATTGCCCAAAGGGACATACTCACAGCCTCATCAACACAGGTTCGGAGCCTTTGCACTTTCTTGCAGTAGTACCGGAGCAATAAACCGGCACACATTATCCACATCAGAAACGAACATCCAAGAAACAGACTTTTTCTTTCATGGTAGAAATTCAAAACACATTGGTCTCACTCGATCTTTTCCGTGAGAAATTCTGTTGCGACATCAATGCCTGCGGAGGAGCATGTTGCATAGAAGGAGATGCCGGAGCACCGGTAAAAGAAGAAGAGATTGCGGAACTTGAGACTGCCGCCGAAACAGTTCTGGATGAACTGTCGGCAGATGCACAAGAAGTTATCAAGGCACAAGGAGTTGTATATATTGACCGCGACGGTGACTTCGTGACAAGCATCGTGGATGGTAAAGACTGCGTATTTACATGCAGAAACGAACATGGGCATTGCCTCTGCGCTCTTGAAAGAGCCTATCGTGCAGGACGCATACCGTTCAAAAAGCCGGTGTCATGCAGTCTATATCCTGTACGTCTGAGCACAGTGGGAGGCATGACTGCGGTCAATTACCATCGTTGGGAAGTATGTCGTCCGGCAGTGGAACTCGGACGCAAGCTCGACATTCCTGTATATAAATTCCTGAAAGAGCCTCTGATACAGGCATTCGGAAAAGAATGGTGGGACGAATGCGACATCGTGGCAGAGGAATTGAAGAAGCAGGGATATATTTAAGAGACTATCCGACACAGCTGGATGTTCTGTATAAAGATTGCAGAACGATGAATTTGATACATCCCCTTCATACGTATTTGTCAACCAAATATAATTTTTCTAATCATATATTTGGAAATATTATGATAAAATCCATCATACAATAATAAAACCGCCTATCTTTGCGCTACAAATTTGTGTCATGATACAAAAAAACAGCATAAATGAAATTTAATCGCAAACAATATTTGAATCAACTCATTTCAGCTGAAGGGAATGGGATGATAAAGATTATAACAGGAATCAGAAGATGCGGCAAATCTTTTCTCCTTTTCAATATATTCCATAAATACTTACAAGAGAAAGGAGTATTAGAGAATCATATCATTCAGGTAAATTTGGAAGACAGGCGTAACAAGCAACTTCGTAATGCAGATAATTTGCTAAATTATATCGACAGTTTAATTCTTGATACGGACAAATACTATATTCTGTTAGATGAAATTCAGATGGTACCAGAGTTTGAAGATGTTCTAAACAGTTACCTAAGCATAGCAAATGTAGAAGTATATGTAACGGGATCGAACGCAAAATTTCTCTCGAAAGATGTTATTACGGAATTTCGTGGCAGAGGTTGGGAAATCAGGATTCATCCACTGAGTTTTTCCGAGTATTACGAAACAGTGGGTGGAGAAAAAGCAGAAGCATTAGAGACGTACTACCTTTATGGCGGTCTGCCTGCAGTATATCAATTTGAGACGGCAGAAGAAAAACAGAACTATTTACGAGAAATTTACGAGACAGTCTATTTGCGTGATGTACAGGATAGAAATAGGCTAAAAAATCCAGAGGGAATGCGTGAGCTTGTCAGAATATTAGCATCGATAATGGGTTCAAGTATCAATGTCAGGAGAATTGTCAACACCTTTAGATCCGAAAACGGTGTTGACATAGCTGCCACCACTATCAATCGTTATCTGGAGTTTCTTCAGGATGCCTTCTTTATCAATGAAGCATTGCGCTTTGATGTGAAAGGACGAAAATATATCGGGACGGAAACAAAATACTATTTTGAGGATATTGGCATACGAAACGCAATAGTAGGATTCCGTCAGTTGGAATTTACACATACCATGGAGAATGTGATTTATAATGAGTTGCGCCGTCTTGGTTTCAGTGTGGATGTAGGCTTAGTAGAATGTTTTAAGCGCAATACAGTAGGAAAACTCCAAAGAAACAACCTTGAAATAGACTTTGTTGTGAACCGTCACGATGAGCGCCTATATATCCAGTCGGCATACGCAATGCCCGACAATAACAAAATGGAACAAGAGCAAGCCTCCCTTTTACAAGTTGCAGATGGGTTTCGTAAAATCATCATTACAGGTGACAGATTCAGTTCCAAATACAATGATAACGGAATTCTAATAATGGGACTCTACGATTTCCTACTTGGAAAAGAACACTTCTCTGGAATCTGAGATTCAAGCACAAAACCAAGATAAAAATTCATAAAAACAAAAAGAGAATGTATTAACTTACTTAGCGTTCAGTTACTTACATTCTCTTTATCCGTGCGCCTGATAGGACTCGAACCTACACGTCGCGAGACACCAGATCCTAAGTCTGGCGCGTCTACCAATTTCGCCACAAGCGCGGATTGCGAGTGCAAAGGTATATCTTTTTCTTTACATTCACAAAAAATGCACCATTATTTTTCTTTCAGCAAAGCGCGCGCCGCTTCTATAAGCGTGTCTTTCTTACGCAGCAAGTCCTCTTCCGACATGGAGACAAGCGTATCAGGGGCGATTCCAAATTCCGTGTGCCGCATATCCCGGTCATAATAGACCACGGCAGAATAGCGCACACTCCACCCATGCGGAATCTCCTGCGTGAAAGGCATTCCCGAACCGCCGCCCGTATTGTCCCCCAGCAAAGTGACCTCGGGAAAGGTGTGCATACATTTCACAAAGTCATTCGTGGCAGAATAGCAGCGGCGATTGGTCAGCACCACAGCCGGTTTCTGCCACCGCAACCCTTTCGACGGCTCAATATATTCCGGCTTAGGAGACGAAAAGTCGTTTCTGCCCTTACCTGTCTTGTGGCAAACATAACCTATCAGACGTTTTTCATTCGTAAAACGTGCCGCAAACTTATGCGCCGTCGTCAGCTCTCCTCCACCATTGTTACGCACATCAATAATCAGCCCATCGCACAAAGCAAGTTCGTTCAGCATATACGAAAGATTGCCATCCCCTATGCCGTCAGAAAAACTCTCGCAACGAACATACCCTATATTGTCTTCCAGAATCTTATACTTCAGTCCGGAGGCAATGCTATAATCCACACCAAGATATGAACGTGCGATGGTCTCGTCGTAGTTCTCCGGGAAATCCTCATAATAGCTCCAGTTTCGCCCTATATCAAATCCCGCGCCAAGATTCACGTGTCCGTCCTTCAGTTCGGCAAGCATCTGACAAAGCACTTCAAACAATTGCCTTTCATTCATCCTGTCGGTAATCTTCTTACGATAGCGTTCATGCACTTCATCCCAGTCCAAACCTATCTCTTGTTTCTTGTATTCAAAGAAGCAATAGTGTTCATCCATCAGTTTCCATAAAGCCTCAAAGTTGTCTTGCGGTGTGTCCTCCGAAGGATATTCCTCACCGATGCAGGAAGCCAGTCCTACACAAAGCAACAAAACCCACCACGCAGAGGCCGCGATTCTCCACTGCCTCTTTCCATTATGCGCAAATAAAATACGAAGAAACGTTTTCATAATCTCTTGAAGCGTTTGACAAAGCCAAACATAAAGTTATGGGAATAAGAATGATAGCGAAGATGATTGAAGGAAGCCTGATTGAACTGACCTGAATAGCCTACACGCAATATAGTCTTTCCGTGTCGAATCGGCACATCAGCCGTAAACAGATGGCGCATGGAAGGCATATTTCCGGGAAAGGCGAACACCACATTCCGGTCGTAGTTTCCCAGCGAGAATATCTCATAATACGATTGTCCGTAGTTTGGGGAGAAAGCCACTCCAAGGAAAGGGATGTTCAACTGATAACGCAAAACCACCTCCGAGTGCGCCACAGGCAACCTGTACAGAGCTATTGCCGACAAATCTACCATCACATCCGCCTTCGCTTGAGCCGGATTATTGCCGTTCCGTGTGTTATATACTCCTCCCAGATAGCCCGAAGCCAGCAAACCTCCACGGAGAGCCAACCGTCCCACAGGCAAGAAATGGTAATGCCAACCCATTGAGTAGCGTATGCCGCCCGCCCATTCGTGCGCCGTTTTGCTCCTGTTTTCCAGATAAGAAGCGTTCACGTCTATCAGTATCTGATTGGAAACCCGCCCCCGACACAGCTTTGTCATCCGTTCCGTTTCACGAATGACACGCACTTCCGGTCCGGTATAGTTATAAGGAGACAAATAGGTGTCGAGCACATTTGCCGCACCCACACCAATCATTGTAGAATGGGTTGCCACCGAAGGATCGCACATAGCCGGCAGTACCGGGTCGCCCAACCGCCCTTCCAACGCTTTAGCGACATCTGCCGGCAGACTGCATTCCGCCACCACAGTATCTACATCGAGAGGTCTTTCCTGCGCCTCCGCCACCATACAAACGTGGACTGACAGCAGCATCCCTGCTGCCATCAGTCCACGTAAACCACGGATAAAAGAATTATTCATATCGACTACGGTTAGAACAGTTTCAACTGACCTGTCATCTCATCACGTATGTCACTCTCGCTCTTTCCTGCGTCAGGATCCTCCACCTCCGGGAAAACCTCCTGAGGCGCTTCCGGTTCTTCCTCAACCTCCTCTTCCGGTGTCGGGAAGCGCAACGGCTCAAGCTCCTTTGCAGTTTCAATGGCAAATATCGTCAACCGTTTTCCCTTCGCCTTAAATCCTTTCACGGCAATAAACTGTTCCGCATCCACCACCAAAGGAGCGCGATTAGCCCTCGGTTCAGCGAATGTCACCTCAAAGCGCGGATACGGAGTGTCCGTAAGCAACAGCAAACTTGAATTCGGATTATCGCCGACCACGCTCTGCTTCCTTGCCGAAGCTTCCAGAAGGAAACGCTTGATGAATGGCATATTGTTATAGTCCGCATCCTTGACCATAGCTGTCCACACCTTGTTAGGCTTATATTTCTCAATTCTCAGAATATTCTGCTCGTAATGATTGTTCTCGTCAAAGTTGGTAAGATAGAACTCGCCATTGTCGAGCACCACAAGCACAAAATCACTGCCATAAAATTCGCCGAGGAACTCACCGTGTTCGTCATAATTCAAACGATTGACGTCATGGTCAAACCACACCTTGCGTCCGCCAAGCGTAGAACCGCCATGCTGCTTCAAGCCCACACGGAACACATCGTTCCTTGACAATATATATCCTTTCGTCGAGCGTCCCTTTATAGGTATCTCGCTGAAATCTCTCTCGAAAATAAGTCGTTTGATTTTCTCATGAGGTTTGAGAGTGACCTTCACCACCTCTGCCTCTCCGTTGGCATTTGCCGTGAAATAGAGCACACGCGACTTAGGAGCACCTGTCGTCAAATCATATTCACGGTCACGCATCAGAGTCGGCAAATTGAAACGCTTAATGTAACTTGCACCCGACTCACCGTCCTTGTAGCATACATTATAGATGGTGCGCACATCGTTCTTCTTGAACACGGCGACATGTATAATCTCCACCTTATGCTTCTCATTCTTGCTGCGCTCAGTCTCTCCCACAAAAACCTTCTCGCTCACACGCACCGTCTTGAAAGTACCGTCACGGTAGAAGATGATAATGTCGTCTATGTCTGAACAGTTGCATACAAATTCGTCCTTCTTCAGACCGGTGCCGATAAATCCCTCCGCGCGGTTGATGTAAAGCTTCTGGTTCGCCTCCGCCACCTTAGTAGCTTGAATCGTATCGAATGAGCGGATTTCGGTACGGCGCGGATGCTCCGCTCCATATTTCTGCTTCAGATAGCGGAACCACTCTGCCGTAACTTCAACCAGATTGGCAAGGTCGCGCTCAACCTCCTCTATCTCAGCCTTCACACGGGCAATCAACTCGTCCGCCTTATCCTTGTTGAACTTCAGGATTCGCTGCATCTTAATCTCCATAAGGCGCAAAATATCATCCTTGGTCACTTCGCGCACGAACTGAGGATAGAACGGTGTGAGACGTTCATCCACGTACTCACATGCCGCATCCATCGTTTTCGCATTCTCGAACTCCTGTCCCTTGTATATGCGCTCCTCAATGAAGATTCTCTCCAACGAAGCAAAATGGAGTTGTTCGAGCAGTTCCGAGCGACGGATTTCAAGTTCCTTGCGTATAAGTTCCTTCGTGTTGTCAACCGACAGTCTCAGCACATCGCTCACAGCGAGGAACTTCGGCATACGGTCGTCAATCACACAGCAGTTCGGCGAGATACTCACTTCACAGTCCGTGAACGCGTAGAGCGCATCGATGGTCTTATCGGAAGAAACACCGGGAGACAGATGCACCACAATCTCCACCTCAGCAGCCGTATTGTCATCAACTTTCCTTATCTTAATCTTGCCCTTCTCTATGGCTCTGAGGATAGACTCAATCAGCGTAGCGGCAGTTTTGCCAAACGGAATCTCACGAATCACAAGCGTCTTGCTGTCGAGTTTCTCTATTTTGGCACGCACTCTTACCGAGCCGCCTCTCAGTCCGTCATTATATTTCAGAACATCGATGAAGCCTCCTGTCTGGAAATCAGGATAAAGTTTGAACTCCTCATCATGAAGATAGCTCACGGCTGCATCGCAAAGTTCATTAAAATTGTGCGGAAGAATTTTGGACGAAAGACCGACGGCAATGCCTTCCACTCCCTGTGCAAGCAGAAGAGGGAACTTCACCGGCAATGCAACCGGTTCGCGGTTGCGCCCGTCATACGACAATTTCCACTCCGTTGTCTTGGGATTGAAAAGCACATCAAGCGCAAACTTGGACAACCGCGCCTCGATATATCGACCTGCGGCGGCATCATCGCCCGTAAGAATATTGCCCCAGTTTCCCTGACAGTCTATCAGCAACTCCTTCTGTCCGAGCTGTACGAGCGCATCCTTTATGGAAGCGTCGCCGTGAGGATGGAACTGCATGGTATGTCCGACAATGTTCGCCACCTTGTTGTATCTGCCGTCATCCATTCTCTTCATGGAATGCAGAATACGTCGCTGAACAGGTTTCAGTCCGTCAATGACGTGGGGCACTGCACGCTCCAATATCACATAACTGGCATAATCGAGAAACCAGTTCTGATACATGCCACTGAGATGGTGCGTAATGCCGTCCTTCATAGTTGTCGGATCATAATCGCTATGCGATTCCATAGCATCGCTTGTCTTATCGTTTGTCTCGTCGCTCATAATTCGTTATCGCTCTTTTTTGTCTTTCATTGTTCAGTGTCAGGCAGACACTATGCCGACAAAGTTACGAAAAAACACCGGAAAAATCAACGGATAACGTAAGAATCGTATATCTCGGGCTGATTGTCAGTGCATTACTCTGAGAATACGGAAATACAAGAAAAGAGAACAATCAAAATAAACGCACAGCAACAAAAGAGAACAATCGGAGGGTTTTGGTTCCGGATACACCTTTCGTTTTCATTCCTAAAGACAGTAGTGCCAAGCCATGCGACAATGAATACAAAGCCGCATAAAAGCCTTTTCGAACTTCTATGCAGACACGACAAAAAAAACAGGGAAATAAAGCCCCATAAAAAAATTTTTGACATCGTTTTTTGAGAGGTGTTTTCATTTTGACAAAAAGACAGAATATCCCGTATTCTAATTTACAAATTATTAATTTCACACCCAAATACCATCTTTTTGATTTTACCAAATGTTAAAATTCCAAGCCCTCTGGCACGCGTCAAAATGAAGTGCGCCGAACTTTTCTCAGAGAACGGGGATTCTACGCGCATTTTTTGAAGTTGCTGAAAATTGTGAAATAGTGTTTCGTTTTAGGGCGGTTCTTTTACATTTTTTTATTTCCGGCGAAGAGTTTTTGAAAAAACACCACTAAGTTTTCAAATTTTCAGCGCGCTGTTTTTTTCTTCACAGCGCACTGAAATTTTATTTTCAGCGCGCTGGAATTTTTGCCACAGTGCGCTGGAAAAATAAAAACAGCGCGCTGAAAATAAAAATGCAGTGAGAAGCGGAGAAAAAAGCAATTTGCTTCGACAGAAATGTTAAGAAGTGTATAATTCACAACTTTGGAAGAGTATCTAAGCAAAAGCTTAAAAGTGAACAGATTTGAATTGGCATTAGAGGGTTAAAATGGCAGATTTGATTATAAATAATTAATAATCAACAAATTACCAGAATACACAAAATTCTCAAAAAATTGCGTCCTGCGCGTTTTTTTGAGAATTTTGAAAAATTTTATATTTAACTGATTATCAATAAATTATCTTTACATAAAATTTTTCATTTCTTCGTATTCGGCAAAAAAGCACTTGAAATGTTAAATTTTCATTTTGGGCAAAAATATCATTTTGTCAAATTGAAAAACAGCATTTTAGCGTGTTTTCTGTTATTTTCAGTGTATGTATTCGACAATCTCTTCCTACTTGTCATGCGGCAACAATGGAGGAGTTTGTCGAATACATCCACTGAAACAAAAAAGAATATGTAAATCCCAAACTATCCGATTACCTTACAATGCCGGAGGAAATACAATAACAAAACGTGTAAGTCCATCACTACAAGTACGGAGCGAGAAACGACATCCGTGTCCGGTCAGCACCTCCCTTATCAGCACAAGCCCAATGCCTTGTCCGTTAGGCTTTGTAGAGAAGAAAGGACTAAAGAGCTTGGCTTCCGCCTCGCGACTGATGCCGGCTCCATTGTCCGCCACTTCAATCGTGGCAGGAGAGGCGGAAGTCGTAATCACAATATTTCCGCCACGTCCGATGCTTTCCGCCGAGTTTTTGATGATATTGACAAGCACCTGCTCAAACAGCACTGTATCGACCTTCGCCCACAGAATGGTCTCACACAGATTGAGTTGCAAAGATATATCGCGTCCGGTACAGATATTGTCCATAAAAAGTTTGCAGGAAGTCACACAGTCATTCAAGTCACACCGATGCAGTTGGGGCTGAGGCAACTTGACCACATCGGCAAAACGCGTAATGAAACGGCTCATGCCATAGCAACGGTCTATACACACCTGAAACAGGGCTGCCGCACCATTGTCAGCCTCATCATGAGCAGAAGCACCCTCTCTCATCATATCCAGTGTCGATGTGATTCCCGCCACAGTATTGTTCACCTCGTGGGCAATCATGCGTATCACTTTCTCGTATGCCTTCTTCTCGGCTTTCATGACCTCGGAGGTCAGACTCTCAATCAGAATGAAGGGATGTGCAAAGCCACGATCCACAAAAGAAAGATGCGAACAACGATAAATACAGGAGTCGCTCAGACGAACCGTATCTGTTCCACCCTGCGGAATACGCGCTATCTCTCCGGCAAGCGGAGTGGTCATCTGTTCAATCTTCAACCCTGCGATTTCATCGACTGAGGCATATCCGAGAAAGTTCAGTGCAGCACTGTTGGCAAGAGTGACGGCTTCGTCGAAATTGAGAATCACCACTCCCATCGGCGACGAACTGATGAGAAGGTCAAGGAAATGATTCTGCTCACGCAACCGCAGCCGCTCATTCTTCAACTGGTTCATCATTCTGTTGAACACTTGCACGATACGGTCTGTTTCTTTCTGTCCCACAGGAGCAAGCCGACTGCTGAAGTCCTGTTCCTTCAGCAGTTCCATACCTCCGGCAATGATGTCAAAGGAGCGAACTACCTTGCGGTAGAAATAGCCCATGAAGAAAAGACAAGAGATAACAAGTGCCTCCGACACGTAGAACATCCAGCCGCCATCTCCCACAAGCTGTATGAACAGAATCACACCGACCGACACAACCAGTGCGGCAAATATAGAGAACATCCATTTCATTTGATTCCGTATTTTTCCATGCGTCTGTACAATGCTCCGCGACTGATGCCCAGAGCCGCAGCCACAAGCGAGATATTTCCCGCATATTTATCCAGTGTCTGCACGATGGTCTGCCGTTCCATCTCTTCGAGCGTCAATGTCATGCCGGGCACAGAAGAAGCCGCGGAAGCAGACAAAGGCACATCGTCAGTCTGTAACACCACATTGCTTCTGAAATCCTCCTCTGTCAGCACTTCATGTCCGCTGACAAGGAGTGTGCGCTCCACCAGATTCTTCAGTTCACGGATATTACCGGGATAAGGCAGTGTCTTCAGAAAGGTCAAAGCCTCGGGCGACACATCCACAAGAGGAAGAGCATTGCATTCGCACTGTCGGGCGATGAAATGGCGCACAAGCAGAGGGATGTCCTCACGTCTTTCACGCAGCGGAGGCAGATGCAGTGTGATGAGATTGATGCGGTAGAAAAGGTCTTCGCGGAAAGTTTTCTCCCGAACCATCCGGCACAAATCGGCATTGGTGGCACTGACCACTCTCACATTCACCTTTCGCGGACGACTATCGCCCAACACTTCAAATGTCTGGTCTTGAAGTACGCGCAACAGTTTCACCTGACAGTTGCGGTCAAGTTCGCCAATCTCGTCAAGGAAAATGGTACCTCCGTCCGCCAACTCGAATCTGCCGGTTCTGTCATTGTGTGCATCCGTAAACGCACCCTTCTTGTGTCCGAACATTTCGCTCTCAAAAAGTGTCTGCGATATGCCTCCAAGATTCACCTTGACAAAAGGTTTTCCCTCCCGAAGGCTGTGCTTGTGCAGAGCCTCCGCCACCAGTTCCTTTCCGGTTCCGCTTTCTCCCGTAATCAGCACCGAAGCGTTTGTACGCGCCACGCGCTCCACCGTGGCAAGCACTTCCTTCAGAGCCGCACTGCAACCGATAATCTCCGGAAACTTTTCGGAGTTCGGCATCTTGTCGTCAGTCCGGACTACCGGTGTCTTCTCCCTGTCTCCGGAAGAAATCTCAAGCGCAGTCTCTATTCTCTGAATCAGCATACTGTTGCTCCACGGCTTGGATATAAAATCGAAAGCTCCGGCACGCATTCCTTCCACAGCCAGATTAATGCTTCCCCATGCCGTAATCAGTATGACAGGAACCTCGGGACGGAACAGTTTCACTTGCCTGAGCAGTGTCAGCCCCTCCTCGCCGTCTGTTGACAATGTGAAGTTCATGTCCATCAGCACAAGTTGCGGAGCTACGTTCCTGACAATGTTCATAGCCTCGTCAGGACCTTCCACAGCTGTTACCTCATAACCGTTCCTCTCCAGAATATATGTCAGCGACACACGTATCGCCTTGTCGTCATCAATTACTAATATCATGTTTTCTATGTTACTATCGTATCGATAGCAGAACCTGCTATCAACCTGTCCGGCAAAGTTAAACTTTTGCTGCCACGCAGCCAAAATAATTTTTTACATCATGTCCGTCTTGCCGGAATATAAATTCCGAGGCATACTACAGCAAGCAAAAGGACATATACAATGAATGACACGACTGTGAAATGAAAAGTAAAGTTGGAAAAACAACTATCCACGAAGAAACCTTCTTCCCATAACTCACGAATCGATTGCGTACCGACCTGATGTATATACTGCAAATAGGCCATGCAGCCGACAAAAACCGCCATTGTAACCATCACCACACCTTCGCCGAGAAGCATGGACACAATGGTTCGTCTGGTAGCTCCAAAGGAGCGCATAATGAAAATCTCCTCCTTGCGTCTTCGGGTCTGAAACCAGAATGACCCGACCACACCTAAACAAAGACTTACCATGAAGAATACGGCAAGCGCTATATCCAGACGTACCTCATTTGTAATACCGAAGCTGTATTCCGTCTGGCGCGCCAAATCCTCAAAAGGAAGGATGCTCCGAATAAACTGTCTGCCGGAACACAGTTCCCGGTTTGACTGTGCAGCTATCTTTTCCGAAAACAACGAAGGCGAAACTCCTTCGCGCAAACGAACAACAATATGGGGCAACTGATTCATGGGATACATGTCGGTGGAGAAAACCACTGTCGCCACATCCGAATAGGAGCGGACACGGACATCCTCCACCACTCCTACAATGCGGCTATAACGGTCTTCGTTTTGTCCGCACAGGCTTATGCTGTCGCCCACCACACGGTCTGTACCAAACAAAGCAATGGCAAACGAGCGTGTGACAACCACACCATTCGGCACATTTATACCTTCAGAAAGTTGTTCGGGCGAAGGACTTCCCGGCAAAGATTTGATACCAAAGGTCTCAAAATACTTTTTCCCCTTTTGAAAAATCAACTGAAATGTCTCCACAGGTGAATCAGGACGAAACTTCGAAGAATACTTTCCTCTCCAGACAAACTCCGTTCCCAAAGAGGTGGAATAGTACTCCAACAACACATTCTCCACTTCCTCCATTCCCTGCAATCTGTCCGCAATGATTCGCACGGCTTCTTCCCGGGTGGTCAGCGTATCACGTACATCCTCACTCCAGTCACTGTCTAACTTAATCAGGCACAGCCTGTCCGCATCATATCCCAAAGGCAGACTCCTGTTGTGCAGAAGCTGCACCACAGGATTGACAACCACCCAAGCTATCACTGTAACAAGAATGAGTTCGAGAAAGAGCCATACATTATAATTGCGGCGACTCCATAAATTCTTTAATATTATTTTGAACATAAGTAAAACATGTTTTGAACATAAAAAGAAAACGGTTCACCTTTCTTCATTCATTGACTTTATTACAGGTTGCCGAAGCGACAGCCATGCCGGAACAAGTGCGGAAATGAGATTGAACACGATACAGAAGAAAAAGACAAGCAGAAAGACAACCGGCGAGAAGAGCATCTCACCGGAAACAAGCGGCGAAGAACCGATAAATTTGTTTCCCGGAAAAGGGTTGAGCATGTCAAACACCCATTGCCGGAATATCACAAGCATCAGCCAAGCCAACACAAGTCCAAACATTCCGCCCAACAGGGTAAACACGAGATTCTCATTGACCACTTCTCTTAACAACACTGCGCGAGAGGCACCGAAAGTCTTTCTTATTCCCATTTCCGCCACACGCGACTCCATGCGTCCGGCTATCACTCCACAAAGATTGACTCCGGGAACAAGCAGCAATACGCATAAGACGAACAGTAAAGAACGTACAGCCTCACTGTCTAAAAGCGAGGTCTCACTCATATAGTCCTGAAAAACACTGCGGAAATGGCTGGTTGGTTGTCCGCAGAGTTCCAAGCGATAAGCATCTTGCGACGCATTATAACGTCGGACAATATCAGCCAGTTCTTTTCGCAGAGCCTTCTCCTGTTCTCCCGACTTCACCAGAAGGGTGACTTCCATACGTCCCATATAAGGTAAAACTCCGTAACGTCCTCCCATTGACTCCGTTTCTTTACGGTTATAAGCCACATACACCTGTGCGTAGCTTGCTTCGGCAAGAGAACTTGCCTCTTCCACCACTCCACATATTCGATAGTTCTTATAGCCCATCTTCAAAGTACGTCCCACAATGCAGCTGTCGCTTCCGAAAACTACCCTCGCCAACTTATCGCTGACCACAGCGGTAAGCGTACCGGCTTCAAAATCGGATTCCGACAAAGAGCTTCCTTCTATAAAACGGAAGGAGTATATCTTGAAGAATGCCGGGTCTGTGAACTTTGCTGTCACCTGCAATTCTCCACGTCCGTCGGGCAACCGCACATAACTTCCCTGCGGCACACTCCTCTCGGCAGAAACCATCTCTACGTTTTTCAGCGTATAGAACCATTCCTCTACTGCACGCACCGAATAGCCGGCATCATAAGAAGCCTCATCTTGTTGTTCTTGGAAACGTGCATGCTTCATATATAAGGTATGTTTTCTGTTGGCTTCCGGATATATCGGTGCCAGCTTCACATAATAAGAGATTGCCATCACCATCGTAAAAGCAATGGAAAGAGCCGTGCCGGAAATATATATGGAAGAGAACAGTTTGTCCTCACGCACCATACGACACACTCTGTGCCAATAATCCTTTATCATAATTAATATTAATCTTTATTTCTTAGTGAATCCACAGGACTTACATTTACCATGTGACACGCAGGTATCAGCACTCCGATACATACCACCACGACAATTATACTATAAAGTATGGCTGCCACACCGAGGAAATGGGTATGATAAACAGACAGCCAGTCCGTCTCATGTCCGGTACGGGTAAAGTTATAGCCTACCGAAAGTCCGGTATCGACAGTAAACTGCAAATATGCAAAAGAACCAATGACAAAGCCTATCGTCGCAAGCATCACAGCCTCGCTGACAAGCATGAGCAAAGCCCGGACTTTTGTCGCACCAAAAGCACGCATAATCCCTATTTCCCCGGCACGTCCGCGTGTCTGCAACCAGAACGTACTAATGACACCTACACAAAGATTGAACAGAAAGAAAGCAGCAGCCACAAGAAGCTGATGATATGAACTTGAAAGCCCCATCAGTCTTTCACACTCGTCTATCACAAAAGAATAACTATTCACGGAACGTGCCACAAAAGGGCCGGAGCCAAACTCTGTATAAATCCTCGGACGATAATCGGAAACAAATTTAGAAGGCTCTACCCCATCTTTCAACCTCAGAACAAGCTTTGCATCTGAGGTTCTCCCGCTTATATCGTCTGGAAGGACACGAAAGAACACATTTGAATAGCGTTCAAAACTAAACGGACGCACATTCTCGACCACTCCCGCTACACGTGCAGAAAGGGTGTCGTCGCCCAATCTTACAGCCATAATCTTACCTACAACATCTTCCGTACCAAAAAGTGACACGGCAAGACTACGTGTAACAACCACCGCATCAGCACCGAATCTGCCCTTCGACAAGTCTTCCTGCGACAGACCGCCATAGACAGGATGAATGCCAAACGTCTCAAAGAAATGTGTTCCGCGAGTGAAATTCAATCCATGTACATTCTGGAAATCCTGTGTGTCGCCATATACTCCCACATTGTAATCTGCCACACCTTCTCCATTAAAATAAGACCTCCCTTCTGCAATACAAACATTCTCCACTTCTTCCAAGGCGCGGAATTTATCAGCGACTCTCACAATATCTCCCCACATCTGCCCTGAAGCATAATAGTTTTCCGGAAATTCGCTGTCTTTTGTCCCCAAATCAACCAGACAAAGCCTGTCCGCATCATATCCAAGCGGCACAAAATGTTTGTCATGGAAAAAGACAATGGCAGGATCAAGCACACTCCATGAACAGTATGCAACTATTACAAGCTCGGCAAGCAACCAAATATTCTGATAGCGACGCGCCCAGATTCCTTTCCAAATGAGTCCGGGATTCATTTGGAAAGGAATATATTCGGACATAAACTTTATTATCATATTCATTTTTTATATTAATATAGACAAGTAGTTAAATCTTGGTTATGGGTGTTTGAGATATTTCCATCATTTATCTTTCATCTTCTTTCATTCATTGAAGCTACAATAGGCTTACGAAGTGAAAGCCATGCAGGTATAAGAGCCGCCATCACATTGAGTATGGCGCAAAAAAGGAATGCCACAATGAACAACAGAGGTGAAAAAAGCATTTCTGCCGACAGGTTGGGAAGCTCTACCATCCTTCGGGAATCATAAGAGTCAAAGAAGACACTGAACACCCATCCGCGAAACAACACAATGAACATCCATGAGAGCAGCAGTCCCATACATCCTCCAATTGTGGTCAGTACAAGATTTTCCGTAACCACCTGTTTCAACAATGTGCCCTGCCGTGCACCGAAAGCTTTTCTTATCCCCATTTCCGCAAGACGCATATTCATCCGTCCGGATATCATTCCGCTAAGGTTGAGAGCCGGTACAAACAAATAAAGCAAAAACAAAGTAAATGCATTGAATATGACATGATAAAGTCCACCTGTTTCAAACGGATAACTTACAAAAGTGCTCTTCCAGTGTATAAGCGGATATCCCAGTTGATTCCATACCCAGTCGCCATGTCCGGAACTTTCCATATAAACATGATATTGACGGGCATGTTCAGCAAGTTCTTCACACAAAGCAGCTTCCTGTTCTGCAGAGTTCACAAGGAATGCCATGCGGAATCCACCTCGATACAGCACATCCTCATCATCCCAAAAGGAAGGCCTGTCCAAAGAATAAGGGAAATATATCTGTGCATACGAACGCTCTGTCAATGTACTCGCCTCTCTCACCACTCCACAAACACGATAGGAAATACCGTCGATAGCCAGCATCTTGCCAACCACATCATGATCCGTACCGAAAACATACCGTGCAAGTCCATCGCTTATCACCGCCGTACATATCCTGCTATCCACATCTACCTGAGTGAACGGTTTACCACAGACAAAATCAAACTGATACACTTTGAAGAAATCCGGATTCGTATATTTCCTCCACACCAATTTTTCTCCACGCATATCTTCACGCATGATGTAGCATTGAGAGGCTATATTGGACACCCAAGCTACAGCCTCTACATTCTCCAGTTGCGAGAAGCATCGTTCAATTGCTTTCGGGGAGAACCCCGTTGCATGGACTACACGGTTCTGTTTCTCAGAATAGAAATCCGAATACCCCATATATAATGTCCTTGCCCGGTTCACCTCCGGATATACAGGAGCTATCTGAATATAATAACAGGTTGCCATAACCATTGTAAAAGCAATGGCTATCGCCGTAACTGTAATACAAATGGCTGTAAAACTTCTCTCCTCACGCATCATGGCAAATGCCTGCTTTATCTGTTGCATAACATCTTCGTTTCTTTCAATTTTTCACTATTTCCACAAAATCCGCGTCAATACCTGTACCGGCAGCAAAGTCCCAAAGGGTAAGGCTGCGCAACTGGTAGTAATATCGCCAATAACTATAAAGTTCACTGACACGTTTGCGCCTTGCCTCGTCTTTTGCAGTCTGTGCATCATTGAGGTCAAGCGTACTAATTTTACCAATCATAAATGTCTCCACATTGGTTTCGTACCTTTTACGTGCTATCACATCGGCTTCTTCAGCAATGCGCAATTGGCGCAATTGGTTATTAAACTGTTCCGTCAGAATAAACAGATTCTGATTGAAGTTCATTGACTCCTGCCGTAAACGGCTTTCCGTAACACGACGATTACTCTGAGCCACCTTCACCCGTCCTTTGCGTTTTCCCCAGTCAAGGATAGGAATACGAAGACCGACCTCAACCACCTGATTGTCTTTCAATGTGGAATAAGCCCCATGAATGTCGCGGTCTGTCCCCGTGTAGCCAATCTGTGCATAAAGAGTCATCTCTCTCAAATTACCTTTCGCACGTGCCACAGCATAATCCGCTTCAAGCTGACGACGCCGTATGTTATGGGCAAAAGCATTGTTCTCCAACGCTTTCGACAGCACATCGTCATAATTCATGAGTACGGAAGGAACAGAATCCGGCACGACAAGCTCCACCTCCTCATTCTCGCCAAGAGCCAGAAAAGAGCGCAGGGCAAACATAGCACTTTTCAGGGAACTTTCATTCTCAGTGAGTGCAGACTGTGCATTAAGCATGTTCAGACGCAACTGCAACACATCGTTCTCGCTGATTTGCCCCATGCGACGCTTTGCTTGCGCCACTTCATACAGTTTTTCCGCATTCCGGAGATTTTGTCCTGAAATACCTACATTCTCCTCTGCCAGAAGCAAGTTGAAGAAATAAGTGATTGCCGTAAGTGCCACATTCTCCGTCGAAGAAAGAAAAGAAGCTTTCGCCTCCTTGTAACGAAGAGGTTCTATACGGCGGTCCCATTTGAACGTGTTTGCAGCAAACACAGGCTGATTCAACGTCAGTACCACAGGCACACTCATATACTGATTCTCGTTTCCGCGACCAATATTGCGTGTGAAGTCAAGGGAAGAGCGCAACGAAAGCGAACCTCCTGTGAACCACAGGTTCTGTGTCAGAGACAGGTTTCCATCAATGCCGATATTGTCATTTCTCACGAAGGAATAGCTTCCGTCTTCACGTTGGTACGAACTGTAACTTTTATTATACGAAGGAATATTCGCCCCAAGGCTTACCTCCGGCAACAGATTGGCACGATAAGTGCGGTATTCCCAGTATGCCGATTTCAATTCGCCAAGTGCCACTTCCGCCTCCACACTTTGTTTTCTTGCCAGCATGATGGCATCATCAAGGGTCAGCCTACGCTGCGCCGATGAAGTTACGACACAGACAAATCCGCAATATAACAAAGCAAACAGACACAGCCACCTTCTCCGGCTGAATCCCAGACCAAACAAATGTCCGGACTTCAAATTCAACGGAACATTCATAGTCACCCTATCTGTCGTCCGTCGAGGAATCTCAGGGTGCGGTCTGTCTGTTTCGCCTGAGCCTCATTATGAGTAACCATAACAATTGTGCGTCCATCTTCACGATTCAGCCTGTGAAGCAGTTCCATAATCTCGGCACCCATTCTGGAATCAAGATTACCGGTAGGCTCATCGGCAAGTATGATTTCCGGATTACCTATTATGGCACGTGCAATAGCCACACGCTGGCACTGACCACCGGAGAGCTGCACCGGAGTATGCTTCATACGATGACTCAGACCTACCCTTTCTATAACTTCCTTGGCACGGCGAGTACGCTCCGATGCACCCACACCGCGATAAAGCAACGGCAGTTCCACATTGTCAAGCACATTGAGCGAACCGATGAGATGGAAAGACTGGAACACAAATCCAAGTGTCTTGTTACGGAACCCGGCAAGAGCCTTATCGCTCATTTTAGGATCAATGACAGTGCCACACAACTCTATTGTTCCGCTCGTCGGATTGTCAAGCAATCCGATGATATTGAGCAAGGTGGATTTTCCGCATCCCGAAGGTCCCATAATGCTCAAGAATTCTCCTTTGCCGACTGTCATGTTTACATTTTCCAATGCCTGTGTCTCGATTTCATCTGTACGGTAAATCTTATTAATACCTGTAAGTTTAATTGTTGTCTCCATAATCTTTGTTTTTTTATTATTTATTTCTTTATTCTTTTATTAATCAAAATATTCAAGTTTAGCAAGTATTAACTCTCTGAGACAGAATTGCATTCTATCTTATTTTGCAAGACAAATTGCAACTTTCTCGACAGTAGTCTAAAGCAATCTATTTGCCTGTACCGACAAAAGCATACTATACTTTATATACACAGACAATGCCTTGAAAACATATTGTATGTGCAGTGAGGAATCGAAAACAGTGCACTAAATTCTCAAATCAGCACTGCTGATTATAAAAACTACACTGCTGATTTGAGATTTCAGCGCACGTTTTTCAACTCCTCTCTGCATAGATATTTTCTTTTTGTGAGCAAGTTCAACTTACGAAACTTCAATCAAATATTTATCACTGCTCATTGTACTATTCATCGCTTCGCAAGGCATCTACCGGAGCCACACGGCTTATTCCGTGTGCCGGAATATAAATGCCTATGCCAACCACAATGAGCATTATCAGATAGACGATAAACGACACCACCAAGAAATGTATGCTAAAATCACCTACCCAGTCCATCCTCGGATTTATCAAATCGCGCCCCAAGTACAGACTTTCGTTCCGCACATATTGCAAATACGCCAGACATCCCACCATAACAGCCGCAGTCGTCAGCAAGAAACCTTCCATCATAATCTGCATAACAATCCGCCGCCCGGTGGCACCGAAAGAACGCATGATTCCCACTTCTTCATATCTCTGCTTGGTCTGAAGCCAGAATGTACACACCACCCCTATGCACAGATTAAACAGGAAGAACACGGCAAAGGCTGTATTCATACGCACCGTATTGGTATAGCCGTTATACCCGTTCAGCTTTTCCGCTGCATCTTCATACGCAATTACATTCTGCACATGCAACTTATCTGTCCGCAGTTCCTTCACCGCCCACTCATAGACCTCTTCACTGAAACGCTGCGGCACCACACCCGGCTTCAACCGCACAAGCAGTCTAAAAGTCGAATAATACCGAGGCTGCCTCTCAATCATTACATCAGCATTGACACTACTACTACGCATCCGAATATCGGACACCACGGCTGCAACTGTATAAGTGGAAATCTCTCTTCCAGCAGCCTGTTCTGTTCCGAAGTAGCGACGTGCCAGACTTGCAGTCATGACTTTACTACGCCCCGGCCAATTCCCGTTCTCTATATCTTCAATAGTAAGATTTCCCGACACGACACGGACTCCATACATCTGTAATGTGGGTTCTCCTTCCATAATCTGAAAATTAGAATAGGCAACACCTTCGGAAATCGCTCCTCTGGAGGAATTATTTTGTTGGGGATCCGGATAGCCACTGGTAAGCAAACAAACATTCTCCACATCGCTACGCTGCATAAGTTTAATTTTGAAAGGCTCTACCGCTTCACGCTTCTCTTCTTCACTGCAATCGAAATCCATAAAGTTTATCACACACAGACGTTCCACATCGTATCCCAACGGAACATGCTTGTCATAAAGAGACACGATTACAGGATCGAGAACAATCCACGACACAACGGTCACAACCACCAGTTCGACAAACAGCCATGCATTATTCTTTCTACGGCTCCAAAGTTGCTTCATTATTAACTTGAACATAATACACTCCTTTCTTTATCTTTTCACATTCATGGAATTTACAATAGGTTTTCTGAGCGACAGCCATGCCGGCACAAGAGCCGACAGCAGATTGAGAACAAAGCAGAACAGAAATACACAAATGAAAAGGAACGGCGAGAAAAACATTTCCCACGACATCGTGTTCAGCTGTCCTGTATCCAAAAAGCCCATATTAGAATTACGACAGAAATTGTCATCCACCAGTGCGAATATCCATGTGTGGAAAACATAGAACACCACCCACGACAACAATAGCCCGAGCACACCGCCAAGCAACGTAAGCAGAAGATTTTCATTGATGATTTGCCGGAGCAACCTGCCACGAGTAGCACCAAAAGCCTTACGCACTCCCATTTCAGCCATACGAATTTCCATGCGACGCGCAATCATGCCACTGAGATTAAGTGCCGGAACCACTAACAGCACAACCAATATCAACATATATTTCTTGATGAAATCAACAATGGGATTCGTCTCCCCATCTTCATTAAAGTAATCCTTTTTAAATAGTGCGTCCTGCACATGACTGACAGGCTGTCCGTTGAGTTTCAACTGCCATTCCCCATTCTGCAAATTATGTCTTCTCACCACATCCTCTATCTCCTCTCTCAGTGCCTGTTCTCCATTCGCATCGGGCAAGACCATTGTTATAGCCAAACTTCCCAGATATGGTTGTTCCGGCTGTGGCCAGAATCTCCATAAAGAATAAGGAGTATATACTTGTGCATAAGAATGGTAAGTAAATGGACTTGCAGATTCTACAACCCCGACAACGCGCATGGTGTCTGCATTGACAAACAGAGTTCTGCCCACAACTCCTTTGTCGCTGCCATAGACCTTACGTGCCTGTTCATCCGAAATGACAGCCACGCGAACACCTCCGTCAAACTCTTCTTGCGTGAACGGACGACCTTCCTTGAAACGGAAAGGATAGACCTTGAAGAAGTTCACATCTGTAAAAATCATGTTGACGAGATAGTCATGAGTATCCCCTTCTGTTCTTATCATTCCCATATTCCTTACATTTCCGCTCACAATCTCCGCATTCTTCAGATGGTAGCCCCATTCGTTCAACGCTTCAGGCGAGAACCCGGATCCCATAGTACTGGAATGAATTGAGTCCACATATACGGAAGTATTAAGATACATCGTGCGCATCCTGTTTATCTCGGGATATACAGGTGCAATCTTGACGTAATTGGCAATGACCATCACCATCGTAAAGGCTATCGCCACGGCTGTTCCCACAATATAAATGGCGGAAAACAGCTTATTGTCGCGAATCATCGCGAACACTTGTCTGAAAAAACTCTTCATATCATCTTTTTATTTTATATTATTTCCATATAAATTGGACAAGGAATGGACGGAGAAAGAGTCCGGAACAATAACCACAATTCTAAAAGCTCTTATCGTTTAACTTAACAAATTTATTTTTACCTTTCTCCCTCTCCATCCATCATTCATTGTTTATCATGCAAGGCATCTACTGGATGCACACGCGAGGCACAGTATGCAGGGATGAAAACACCGATGCAAACCACTAACAGGAATATGGTATAGACAATTCCTGCCACCACGGCAATATGCCAACCGTAAGAACTCACCCAGTATGATTCTATGCCCACAGACAACCGACAAGTGTGTGTTCCCTTGGCTATTCCAACAATCTGGGTAAAATGAATCCACATCAGACAGGCTACGGCAAAAGACATGGTAGCCAACATCCATCCTTCACCAAGGAGCATGGCAAAAACGGTTTTTCTTGACGCACCGAACGAGCGCATTACTCCAATCTCCTCCATGCGCCGACGTGTCTGCAACCAGAAAGTGCCGAACACACCGATACACACATTAAAGAGAAATACACTTACCAGCAACACGGATATTAACAAGTCGGGATTCTTCTGCTGCGATATAATATCACTGTATGCCGTAAGCCTCTTCACAAACATCCCATCTACCACAGTCTCTTTCTTCAGCGAAGGGTGCAACCTGTCTGCAAACTCCACGGCATCCACACCGTCCCGAAGTCTCACCACAAGCTGTGTGTATCCGGGAGTGACACGCGAAGCCGGCTGTGCAAGGAACATCACATACGAGGTTCGTTCTGCCTGCGACCGACGCACATCCTCCACCACACCTGCCACACGGCACATCAGTGTGTCCTCATTCCGAAAATAATAGCCAATCTGTCTGCCTATCGGATTCTCGTCGCCAAACAGACGTTCAGACAAACTGCGTGTAAGCACCACACAGCCCGTTTCACAGTCTGACAGTGTCTCCACCGACGGACTGCCTTCTGCGCTGCGCAAACCACTAATCTCAAAGAAGCGTTTGCCCGGAACATATTCCAGATAAGGGACGAAACCATGCTTTGAAGTATCAGCTTCTACAAACATATTCGCATAGTTATATATACGCTGAGGACACAAATAGCCCTCCCCTCTTGTCAGATAAACATCGTCCACTTCATCCATCATGCGCAAACGGTTCATCACATGCTCCGCCCTTTCCAGCAGCATGTCGTCATCACAGTCTTTCATATACTCTTCCTCGTCTCCCTCCACACCTATGTCTCCGAGCAGCAGCACGTCAGTATCATAGCCGTGAGGCATACAGTAATTATCATACAATGCCACAATAGCGACATCCAGCAACAGCAAACTGAACACTGCCGCCACCACAAGCTCCGCCATGAGCAAACCGTTATTCTTTCGGCGGCTCCACAGATTCTTCAATATCAATTTCCACATATACGTACCCTCCTTTATCTTGTCTCATTCATAGATTTCACAATAGGTCTCCTCAACGACAGCCATGCAGGAATAAATGCCGCCATAAGGTTGAGCACTACACAAAAACAGAAAGCGCACACGAAAACGACAGGGGCAAAGAACACCTCCCCGGGAATAAACGTGTCTGTAGGCATTTCAAACAGATTACTGAGCAGCATCTTGCGCAACACAGCCATCAGGACCCATGCCAGCACAAGTCCAAAGACTCCTCCCACAAGGGTAAGGGAGAAATTGTCCTTCAGCACCTGCCACAGGAGCTGACTCCGGCGCGCCCCAAACGCTTTGCGTATCCCCATTTCCGGCAAACGTTCTTCCATGCGCCATGCCACCATTCCGCTCAGGTTGATGGCAGGGACTACAATCAGGGCAGCCGCAATGAGAAGGAACAATCCAAACACCGTCCATACAATAGAGTTACCCCTTTTGCCACCGCCTTCATCAAACCCTTGTTGAAAAAAAGAACGAGGCGCCTCTCCCAATACCCATTCATAGTCATTGCCGGAAAGTTTAGGATAGTACGAATTATACCTGCCTACATACTCTTCCAGTTCCTTGCGCAATGCCTCCTCCTGTCCGGCAGGCGACACCAACATTTTTATCGTATAGTCACCATAATAGGGAAGTTCAGGATTCTCGCTGTCATACGAGGAACATGATGTATAGGGCAGGAATACATCGGCAAAGGCATTGTTCGCCAGCCGGCTCGCCTCTTCCACCACTCCACATACACGATAAACTTCATTATTAATCTTTATCGGTTCACCAATAAACCCAGACTCTCGTCCGAACACCCTGTGTCCCACTCGATCTGTTATGACCGCCACACGTTCTCCACCCTCAAACTCAGTTTTACTGAACGCATGACCCTCAACAAAGCGGTAGGTATAGAGACGAAAGAACTCACAATCCGTACAGTTTAAGCATGCGTCAAACTCTTCCCCGTCGCCTGCCGTCGCAATACAGCAGGAGTTCCTATTGCCGAGGGTTGCGGTAACGACATCAGCATTCTTCAGTTTCCTGAAACACTCATCCACAGCCTTATGGGAATAGAACCACGTCTTCATGTCATTTTCCTCTTCCGACATGAAATGTGAAGTCCCCATATAGAAAGTTCGCATCCTGTTAGTTTCAGGATAGAACGGGGCTATTCTGACGTAAAACAGCATGGCGACAATCGTGACAGACGCTATCGCTACCGCCGTGCCTACAATGTATATGCTTGAAAACAGTTTGTTCTCACGCATCAACGTAAATAATCGTCTAAAGTAGTTTATCATATATATTCTATTTTCATTTAATATCATTCTTCAACTATTTGAATATACAGTTTCGGCATGTCATCGCTTCACTTTCACTCTATCCAAACCATTGAACTTGCCCATATCGCTGACCACCACACGGTCGCCTTCCTCAATCCCGGAGACAACTTCTATCATGTCGAAATTGCTTTCTCCCAATTTCACATTGCGCAAGACAAGTTCATCGGCACCATCGAACACATACAAACGATAATCTCCGGCCCCTGTGTAGAACGAGGCATTGCGGATTTTGAGCACATCATCCTTAATTGACGTGATGACATAGACATCGGCACGGAGTCCTGAGCGCAAACGTGGATGGTCATCCCGACTGAGCTGCACAGTAAACGTAATCAATCCGTTGCGACTGAGCGGAGTGACCGTACTGACAATACCATCGATTTGCTCCTTGCCTACCTTCACAACCACCTTGCCGCCCACGCACACACGGTCGCCGTAGGCATCGGATATTTCACAGTCAATCTTGAAATGACTGAGGTCGGAAACAACAGCAAGTTTCGTTCCGGCCCCGATTTGCCCTCCTATCTCATTATATATATAGGTCAGCGTGGCACGACGCGGCGAGCATATCCTTGCATCTTCGAGAGTGCGCTCCGTCTCTGCCAGATTTTTCTCGAAAATATTGATTTCAAGTTGCTTCACTTTCACGTCCGCCTCCTTCACCCGTCTTTCGCCTTCAAGCTGCTGACGCAACTGTTGCAGTTCCAGTTTTCCGGTGTTGTAGGCAAGTTCCGCCTGACGCACACGGTCGGTGGTACCTGAGCCTAAACTGTCTAAATAACGCTCATTCCTTAGTTCTGCCTCCATGCGCCCGAGTTTCATTTCCGACACTCTTATCTGCATCTCAAGGTCACTGAGCCGCGTCTGGTTGTTCACCAGTAGCTGCCCAAGCTGATGACGCTTCATCTGCAGTTCGTCAAGCTTGTTCTGATAATCCGTCTGCGTACTCTGCAAATCAAGTTTCAACAGCGGAGTACCCACATCCACACTGTCACCGCCTGACTTATACACTTCCACCACGCGCGCTGTGATGGGCGACACGATAGCCTCTTCAAATGCGGGCACAACCCTGCCGCTTGCCGTCACACTTACTTCTATGGTACCTCTATCCACATCGCTCACACTTATACTCTTCTCACTGACGCTTGAGCGAAAAAAACGGCTGATACCGAATCCTATCGCCGCCAGTCCAACCACTATCGCCCCATAGCGCAGCCAAGTCATACGCTTGCGCGCCATCTTCACTGAGCGAGGAATCTCGCGATCCATGCTATTTACACTTTCTTTCATTGTTTTCTGCACGTTTTTATTTTGCCTGTATATAAGCAAAGACCGTGCCATACACGCAACACACTGAATATCAACACACCAAGTAAAATACATAGTGTCCATAAACGGACAGCACGTCCACTTTCGGACAAGAAACAAGAGATTTCAGTGTTTTTTCATATAGTTATGCGAGAATTGTCGAAGACATTAAAAAGCTGTTTTAAAATGATTTGTTATAATTATGTGGATGTCTTCGACAGACTCCTCCGTATAGTTTAAGCGGATGCACTCACAAACTCCACATAACTATAACAAATAATCTCAAAACAACTTCTAAGTGTATTACATATACGCTTGGAGTCTCCTTTTATATAGACAAAACAACGGAAAAAGCCAACGAGTCAAACCCTCAACAAAAAGCGTGCCAACAAAGAAAAATCGAGAAGAGATAAAAATCAAAAAGTCAGCAATAAGTCTCAAATCGGAAACTTTTTAAACAATAAATGGCATTTATCTGCCTTTTTGATTTTGCCAAATGTTAAAATTCCAAGCCCTCTGGCACGCGTCAAAATGAAGCGCACCGAACTTTTCTCGAAGAACGGGGATTCTACGCGCATTTTCAAAAGCCTCAGAGAAATGTGAAATAGTGTTTCGTTTTGGAGCGATTCTTTTACATTAATTTACTCCCGGCGAAGAGCTCTTAAAAAAAAGTACTAAGTTTTCAAATTTTCAGCGCACTGTCGTCACATTTCCAGCGCACTGCAATTTTATTTTCAGCGCGCTACAAATTTTGAAACAGTGCGCTGAAAAAATAAAAACAGCGCGCTGAAATTAAAAAAACACTGGGAAGCGGAGAAAAAGGCGGCAAGAAACAACCAAAGTGTTAAGAAGTATATAATTTACAACTTTGAAAATGCATCTGAACAAAAACTTAAAAGTGAGTGGATTTGAAGTGGTGTTTGAGGATTAAAACGGCGGATTTAATTGTAACGTTTTAATAATCAACACATTATTAAAACGCTCAAAAATCTCAAAAAATTGTGTCCAGCGCATTTTTTTGAGCGTTTTGAGTATTTTAGTATTCCCTTGATTATCAATACATTATCCCTAAACCATTTTTTTCATTTCTTCGTCCTCTGCAAAAAATTGCTCGAAGTGTTAAATTTTCATTTTGGGCGAAAATATCATTTTGTCAAATTGAAGCAGTGGGAATTCGCGGCAGAGGAGTCTGCGAATACATCCATTAATATACATATTAACAACCGGAAGAAGTCTGCGAATACAGCAGCAAAAAAACTTACAACCAAGAGTATTGTCATAAAACACATAACATTCTTCAGTTCTTTTTTATTACAAATACCAAAATAAAATTAAAACACAATATTATTTTGGTTAATTATGATTAAATTCAATAAAATACAAACAGCGGACATTCCTTTTTTTATAATTTTGCAACAGCATGTTTAATAAATAGTGGCGATTGCGATTGATTATAAAATATTTTAGGGTATGAGGCATGTGTTTGTTTCAGTATGTCTTTTGTTGACAGCGATGGCACTTAAGGCTCAGAAAACAGCATTGAAAACAAATGTTCTCTCCGATGGATTTATGAATATAAACGCCGGTGTTGAAGTGGGTATATCACCTCGTTTGACTTTTGATGCTATAGGGGAATTTAATGCTTGGGACTTGTCACACAACCGTAGATGGAAACATTGGGCGGTGCAGCCGGGTGTGCGCTTTTGGCAGTGCGACCGGTTCTCAGGTCATTTCGTCGGTGCACACCTGCACGGCGGACAGTTTAATATAGGTGGAATTAAAAATCACATTTCTTTTTTAGGTACGGATTTCTCGAAATTGTCTGACGCGCGCTTCCAAGGATGGTTTGTCGGCGGAGGGGTTTCGTATGGTTATGCTTGGATTCTCGACAAGCACTGGAATATCGAGGGCGAGTTGGGAATCGGTTATTCCTACACGCGCTACGACCGTTTCAAATGCGCCGGCTGCGGCAGGAAAGTGGAGGCAGGGAAATCGCACCATTATGTAGGCCCGACAAAGGCGGCCCTGAACATCGTGTACCTCTTCTGAACGTAAGTCTCGCCTGATGGAATCCCTACCTCAGACGGACTGTATTCCGACACAAAAAGTGTTTCATCCCGAAAGAACAACAAGCCACATCGTTTAATTGAAGCAAGAATATATGAAAAAAACTATCATCATATTATCCGTTCTAATTGCCGGAGGACTGCAAACGCTTATGGCGCAGACTATGAAGGCACAGAATCAGAAGTCACAGAACGAGGACCGGGTGGCTGTGGCCGATGTCGGCATCGACCGCAACGGCAGCAACATAGAGGTTGACCTCGATATAAACCTGTCGCATCTGGACGTCAAGAGCACTCGTGCCGTACTGCTCACACCACGCATGGTCAAGGGCAAAGAGGCTGTAGAACTTCCGTCTGTGGGAGTCTATGGTCGCCGTCGCTATTATTCATATATGCGCAATGGCGGGTATATGCTCACAGGAAAGGACGAGACCGTGCTGAAAGCAGGGAGTCGTCCCGACAGTCTTGCCTATCATGCCATCGTTCCGTATGAAGACTGGATGTCCGGTGCCTCCTTCGAGCTTGCCTGCTCTGAGTACGGATGCTGTAGTTCAATACTCGACGAGTGGACACTGAGAGTGCTATCGACCGGCTATGTCGAATATTTTCCGGAGATGCTCTACGTAAGCCCTAAGGCGCAAGGGGTGAAGACCGATTCCATCACCGGTACGGCATACGTCATATTCGAGGTGAACAAGACTGTGTTGAAGCCCGAAATCATGAACAACCAGATTGAGATAGGGAAGATAAATGCAAGCATAGACACTGTGCGCAACGACAAGGACATAACCATACTGAATGTAGATTTGAAAGGATTTGCTTCACCGGAAAGTCCGTACAGCCACAACACCATGCTGGCGAAGGGGCGCGTGGAGGCATTGAAAACGCATTTGCAACGGTTGTACCGCTTCGATGAGGGAGTGATATGCGCAGAATATGAGCCGGAGAACTGGGAAGGGCTGAAACGCTTTGTCGAACAGTCGAACATGGAGCATCGCAACGAAATTCTTGCCATGATAGACAGCCACATGGATCCGGATGCCAAGGAGGCAGCCATCAAACGGGCTTATCCCGATGAATACAGGTTTCTGTTGAACAACTGCTATCCGTCGTTGCGCCGTACCGACTATTGCATCAGATATATAGTCCGCAATTTCACGGATATATATGACATAGAACGCATCATGCAGACACAGCCGCACAAACTGAGCCTCAACGAACTGTATCTGCTTGCAGGAAGCTATGAGCAGGGAAGCGACAAATTCTGCGAGGTGTTCGATGTGGCGGTGAAGATGTATCCTGACGATGCCGCCGCCAATCTCAATGCAGCCAATGCCGCTATGCAGCGTGGGGACTATGTGTCGTCTGCGCGCTATCTCGACAAAGCCGGAGATTCGCCAGAAGCCGCCTATGCGCGCGGAGTGTATGCTTTTCTCACCAAGGACTATGAGCGCGCCAAGACCCTGCTTGAGGAAGCGCAGAAAGGCGGCAGGGCTGAAGCGGATGTCGTGATAGCGGAGGCGGAAAAGAGGATGAAAAAAGCAGGAAAGAAATGACGTTTTCGTGGGGCTGGACAGGAGAAGTACGCTTGCACAGGCTTTTTCTTAAGAGAAGAAGACGAGAACTGAACACCCAAACACAGCATAATGTATTAGAAAGACTATCAATAAAATATTAATTTATCAATAAACAAAATTGTTATTATGAAGAGTATTAAGTTTTTATTAGGAGCCTTTTGTGCCATTGGCATGATTGCCTGCTCAAACAGTGATGATGTTGACGATGGTGGCGGAACAACACCTGACGGAACTTCGCAGAACCTTTATCTTTCAGTGAACGTGATGGCGGCGAATGAAGGCACACGTGCAACGATGAATGGCGATCCGAATGATGCCCAATATGAAAAAGGCGAAGGAGATGAAAACAAAATTGAAAATGCCATTTTTTATTTCTTCAATGAAGAAGGAAATCCAGCAAATGTGGTTAAAGATGCAACTACAGGCGAAAATGTGAATTACAAGAAATCTCTTACAATTGATGCAGGTAGTGAAATACCGAATGTAGAGAAAATTTTGGAATCTACAGTTGTTATTAACACTACAAATGAAGAATTGATTCCTGTTAAAATCGTTGCCATACTTAATTTGAATATAGATGACCATAAAAGCAAGTCACTGGATGATTTGTCTAAGATAGTAAAAGACTACCGTTTGGATGAAACTGATAATTTGTTTGTGATGAGCAGCAGTGTATATTCTTCTAAAAATGGTGTGAAGATGATGGCTGTTGACGGCATAAAAGAAGCCTTTAAGCCAACAGAAGCTGAAGCCAAAGACAACCCAGTGGATATATATGTGGAGCGTGTGCTTGCAAAAGTAAGTGTAGGTGTTGACATCCAAAAAAGCAACGACAAAGAAAACATCACACTTGAAAATGGCGAAACTTTGTATTATACTGGTAATTATACTGGTACTGAATTTGAAGATGATGGCGCTTCGAGTGTGGAAAATTGTGACGTATATGTAAAATTCTTAGGATGGAACATTGCCACAGAGACCACATCTTCTTATTTGTTCAAGAACATCAATCCGGCATGGAAAGACAATGACCTTGGCATCATCAATTGGACATGGCCTAATTACTACCGCTCTTTTTGGGCGATGAACCCAGCAGAAGCAGGAACAGGACATGCGAACCATAGCCTTGAAGATGCTTCTTTCAAAGTTGGTAGTGTGGATGAGAGCGGTAATGTGGTGTATGGAACAGGAGATAACATAAACTACACTTATGTTCAGGAAAATGCATCGCCTTTTAATGCCGAAGGCACAGCTACTGCACTGACTAACCGCGTCAATGAAACGGAGATACTCGTAGCGGGACAGCTTGTCAAATCTGACGGAACACCTTTCCAATTTGCAGAATGGAAGGGTTTACGTAGTGATACAATCGGTGTGTTTAAAGCTATGGCAAACTACTTGTCTATATTTTACAAGGATCCGGAAAACGAAAATCGTAGGCTAAAGATTGACTCAGACATGATGCAATTTGTCACTGAAGGTAATGACACCTATGTGCAGCTTAAGGAATCGGCAAAGAGCTACACTTTCTATCTGTCAAAGAATGCAGAAGAAAGTGCGACAATAGACAAGGTGAACTCGCAACTTAAGGCAGAAATTGGAAAAGTGAAGGTGTGGAAAGAAGGTCTGACCTATTATAATGCAAGAATCCGTCACCTCGGAAAGATAACACCTGCTACTGAAGATACAGAGGAAGAGGTCAGCGTTGGTGCATACGGTGTGGTGCGCAACCACTCTTATCAGGTAGTGATAAGTGGTGTAAAAGGCTTTGGTACTCCTGTGTATGATCCGGACGAAGTTATTATTCCGGAGCAGCCGGAGGAGGAATCTTATCT
The DNA here is from genome assembly GCA_017621515.1 of Bacteroidaceae bacterium. Taxonomy (GTDB): domain Bacteria; phylum Bacteroidota; class Bacteroidia; order Bacteroidales; family Bacteroidaceae; genus RGIG8745. Next base: position 15,074 of record JAGASY010000032.1, on the reverse strand, counting down.
TGCAGCTCGTATCAAGGTTCTTTCTTGGCGCGTAGTGAAGAGCACTGTCGATTTGAAATAAGTGTTTGAATCGTTTGTTTCATAATAATTAATTTCATAAAACAAGATGAAGAAGCCATCATATATAGGTATGTATCGGACTGTTATATTTGTAATAATGACATTGGCAACAGTCTTGGTCACATCGTGCGACAACGTAATCTACGAGGACCAAGGAGACTGTTCGGCGGTGTATCGCCTGATGTTCCGTTACGATTACAACATGAAACATGCCGATGCCTTTGCCCATGAAGTTGGGTCTGTGGCTGTATATGCCTTCGACGGCGACGGCAATCTTGTGTGGCAGGGCACTGACCGTGGCGAACATCTTGCTGCGGAAGGCTATGCTATGGAGCTGCCGCTTGCGCCGGGCGACTATCATATAGTGGCATGGTGCGGATTGGACAACGGTGAATCGTTCACCTTGGGCAATCCGTCACGTTCTGCCCGGACAGACTTGGTGTGTAGCCTTAACACAAAGACTGATGCTATGGGCATGGCATATTGTGATGACGATCTTCATCCCTTGTTTTATGGAAGCATTGATGTAACCCTGCCGTCTTTGGAGGACGGCGGAGAATATACTTGTACTGTTCCGCTGATTAAGGATACCAATGTGTTTCGTATAGTGCTGCAGCAGATGTCGGGTGAAGACCTTGACTGCAACGACTTCGAGTTTGCAATTGAAGACGAGAATGCATGGCTTGATGCCGACAACCATCTGATGGAGGGCGGACTTGTAAGATACGAAGCATGGAGTAAATATGGCGGAGAAGCAGGAGTGACGGGTGAAGACGGCACAGTGACTGGTGTAAAGGCCGTTGTGGCCGAGATCACAGTAAGTCGTCTGGTGATGCGTGACTGGAACGTATCCCGTCGCCCCATGCTGACAGTAAATGCAAAAGACGGCAGCAAGGTGCTGTCAATACCTGTGATAGATTATGCGCTGCTTGTGAAGGGCAATTACAACAGGGAAATGAGCAATCAGGAATATCTTGACCGACAGGATGAGTATAACATGACCTTCTTTCTCGATTCCAATCACAAGTGGCTAAGTACCTCTGTAATCATCAATTCATGGAGAGTAGTGCTCAGTAATGCGGATTTGTAAAGAATTGTGGAATAGGAATGTTTTGCGCCGTCTCGTCCTGCTGGCGGGAGCAATATGGCTGCTTGCATCGTGTGATGCGAGCAATGATGCCGTGTTGCAAGACGAACCGGACGAAACGCATAACACAGTGACCGTTTCACTCCACTTTACAGCGGACTATACAGGAAGCGTGACACGCGCTCCGGAGCTGTCGAATGATGATAATACCAATGAGGAGAACCGTATAGATATAGAGGGGGAAGACTATTATATACTGATATTCAAAGAAACAACTGCCGCTGATGGCACCACGAAAATGGTGTTTCAGGAGCGTTTTGTTCCGCTGATGGTGAATGTGGTTGCCAACACTGAAGAAAAAGAAAGATTATATACGCTGCAAGGTCTGCTTCCGGTGTCGTCGGAGCTAAAGACTGGCGAAGTGGCTCAAGAGAAATTGGCCATTATGGTGCTTGCCAACTGGCATAGCTTTGGGTCTGACTATGACGGTCTCTCGCTGGTGGTAGGCGAAACTACTCTGACAAATGTGGTGGAGCAGTCGCGCCATATACCATATATGCTGCCATCAGCACCGTGGCAACCGTACAAGAACGGAGAACGAGGAATTCCGATGTGCGGTGTGAAAAAGTTTGAGATAAAGACCACTGACATCCAGCCGGGTGCGGTTTTGAATATTGCCGATAAAGATGACCCGGTAATGATGCTGCGCGCTGTAGCGAAAATAGAGATAATAGACAACTTGTATGAAGGTCAGAGAGACAGTGAATGTGGTGTGAAAGTAGCATCAGTGTCACGTTACAACAAGACGGGAACATTGATATGCGACATGAAGGAGAATCCGAATTGGTATGTAGAGACTGAACAGGTGAAAACACCGACATTGCCTTACGTGACCCCGGAACAAGGCAGCGAACTTGAAATGTTTCCGGCAGGCAACAATGAAGACGGCAAACCTGTGTATGCCGCATACGTGCCGGAGTTTGACATGAGCGAATTGAAACCGGGTGATGTGTTGCGACCTGCAATCAAACTTCAGATAAAGAAACCGGGGAAGGATACAGAACTATTGGGCTATATTGTGGATATTGCCGACTATGCAGACAAGACCACTCCAGAAGTCACAGAACACTACTATTATCTGCTACGCAACCATATATACCGTTTTGAACTTACCGGCTCGCCTGAAAATCCTAAACGGAAGCTTACGATAAATTATACGGTGTGCCCGTGGGATAAGCGCACAGCGGGAGATATAAGATTTGAATAATATCAAAATGCAATATGAGACTGTCGAAAAGTTATACATACATAAATGTGCTGATAAAGCTACTGACAATAGTGATGACGGGCACGGCATTTTCGTGCAGCGATGATGATGCTTCAGAACTTGATTTCACGGTGGCGGGAGCACCGGCAAGGATTAGCGTGGATGTGGTAATACCCGATATGCAGGTGCAGACACGCGCACAGCTGCCAGAAGACCATGCAAACCGCGTGGAGTCGTTGTGGCTGCGAGTGTATAGTGCCACTACCGGAAAAGCTACAAGCAAAGCTGTCACAATTGACCCCAGTCATACCGACAGTCATGTACTGCACAAGATTGACGATATCGAAACAGTATCGGGACCGAGCTATATTGCAGCTGTGGCAAATATAGACAATACAAATGCGAGAAGATATTCTGTAGCTGACGATGGTACTGTGACATACGAGGACGGTATTTTGAAAACTTTCCTCGAAGAAGCCGATACGTGGGAGAAGTTTTGCGCCATATCTGTGCTGGCACCTGTGGTGGACGGCACTACAAGCGTGTCTATGCCACTTGATGTGCTTCCCATGTGCGGTGTGTATTATGAAAATAACTTGAATCATGGATTGGTCGATTGGGAAGACAGTAAAAATGCACAGCCGGTATATATCCCGACTACAGGCAAGGGAGTGTATGAACTGCGTGGCGCCATCCATCTTAGAAGACTTGTGTCGCATGTCACCTTCAATCTTATTCCAGATAATGGAGTGACTATTATACCACAGAGCTATAGTGTGCGTAATGTCCCTAAGGAAAGTTGGGTGTATGAACGCTCGGGAAAAGATGATGGAAATGTCATTGCCGCACTGAATAGCCGCAATGTGGCTGGAATGACTGTGACGGCACAAAACAACACCGCTAATGCCTTAGCTGATACAAAACCTTTTAGTACTGCATATATAGAAAGCGGAAAGACCGCTGGGACATATACCTTTGACTTTTATCAGATGGAAAACAAGCACGAGGGACTGGAAGGTGTGCTCACCTATAATGACCGTGAGGCAGAATATAAGGCTGTTGCCAGTAATGATGGCAGTAACAACACTAATATCCAAGTCAACACAGGCATATACAAAAGTTTGTGCGGTACAGACAAATGGGAAATCAACAATACAGCCACTTTTGTGGAAATACGCTGTCAGGTAGTTCCGGGCAATATAAAGGATAAAAACCCTGAGGATACGGCTCATGGTGAGACCACATTCGGCAATGCTGTATTTACCGTGCATCTGGGCTATTGCGAAGGTGAAAAGGAAGAGGAAAAAGCGCAGGACTTCAAATGCCGCCGCAATACTGATTATACATATAATATACATATTGCCGGTGTCAATTCAATATACGTGGAAGCGTTCAGCAGTTCGCTTACAGATGAAACCGTACCGGGCATGGAAGGAACAGTCACACGCATCACTGGAGGCACTTATGACCTTGATGCCCACTATGGAGTGTTCAACGTGTGCCTTTCGAATGCGGAGCGTACCGGACAGGACAAGGAGATAGGTAACGGATTCGGCTTTATCATACAAGCATACGAAAACGGTGTGCTTTATGACATTAACGAGGACAACTACAATGATTTTGACTCGATATATTATAACTGGATTGAATTTATCCCAACAACAGGACAAGACGTACTTGCTCCATATCCCAAGGAGAAAGAACGTAATGAGAAGATTATAAAAATCACTGAAATGATTGATTTGGAAGGGCATCCGCATACAGCCGGTGATACTGACAAAAGCGATACTAAGGACAAATGGTACACTGTACACGTCAATGAGAATGTGTATGAAACCAGTGCCGACGAAACCGGAGGACGTTGGAAGAAATATGTCAATCAGCCTTCGCGCTATTGCTGGATAAAAGTCAACCGACGCATATCTCCCGACAAAGAGAGCCTGTATGTCTTGTCGAAATATTCTTTCTCGCAGAAATCCATCCAAACCTATTACAATGTGAACATGAGTGAAAATATTGGTGCGTTGGGAGTGGAGCACCGCAATGAGAGCAGAGGGCTTAATCTGAGAGCGGTTTCGCAGCATGTAGAATCCGAGTCTAATGGCAGGAACAATTATTTACATTATATAAACTGGGCAGACCGCATTAATTATCAATGGGACAAAGTACTTGATAAGACCCAAGTGCAGACCATAGGAGCGGTGAATACACAAGGAGTGAATTATCCGGCATATACGTTGCCAAGCAAGAGCGACAATGTGCTTACAGTGCCGATGCTGAAAACTACGGTGACGGAAGATGAGGTTCGCAACAACACAGGTATGGGTAGTATTGGGTTCAGCACTGACTATGAACCTCAGCCCGGTGGACTTAGCAAAATAACAGACCTTAACCAGTTCATGGAGGCTGCCAATGCATGTGCCAACCGTAATCGCGACAATAATGGCGATGGGAGAATAGACGTAGATGAAGTGCGTTGGTACATCCCCACTATGGGCAAGTATCTGCGTATTATTCTCGGTCGAAATTCACTTACCACACCTTTGATGGATTATTCGGGAGTAGGAGATAAACTATATTATCCACAAGGTGCCCCCAAAAATAAGCATGGAGATAAACAAGATAACACGCGGTTCAAGGCATATTCAAGCGACCGAAAAGTATTGTGGGCGATGGAAGGTCTTTCGGTAAGTAATTTTGGTCACTCATGGACTATTGGTTGTTGGGAGGTGCGTTGTGTGCGTAATCTTGGTACGAATCTCTCCTTGATAATGGTGGATAATAATAAGGACAAAGACGGTACTACACAAGCATTTATATCTGAAGGAGAAAATACAGTTTCCCTCAAATATTACGATGCAAGATCTGTGCGTCCTTATCGCGATACTCCATTGCCTATTCATGACATAACTAATCAACAATATAATATGTGTGCAAGGAAATTTGAGTATTCGAAATCAGAAGATAAAATACTCATAAGAAAGAAAGATGAAAATACTGATACCGATAAACTTATTACAGCAATTGAAAATGATCCTTGCAAGACTCTTAATAACAATAAGTATAATGGATTTACCAATTGGCGCGTCCCTAACCAAAAGGAAATCTCCATAATGCGCAACTTGGGACTGATAACAGGCAGCGATATTATGTTATCATGTACACACGAATATTTTGACATTAATGGAAGAGCATTGGGAACTGGTGACAAGCGTCTTCTCGTAGCAACAGGAACGCACACCTTCGCCTTAAGTCCGGAAAATAATAATCAGAATTATTATGTCCGTTGTGTGCGTGACGTTGAATAGTATGAAACATCATAATTATAAAATACGAGTGAGACAACTCTTATGGATAATTGCCGTGGCATTGTCGTTTGCTGCCTGCGGCAAAAAAGAGAATGCAAACACAGCTGATATCGAGAGTCAAACTGTTTCCAATGAGAACGGCGATGAACTTCCGATGCCTGCTATTCCGGCAACACTCGGCAGTTCATCCGAGCGTTCATCTTATGTGGTAGAACATTTCTGGGATGCAATGGACTTTGGCGATACCCTGCGAAGTCATAACCAAGAGTTTTTGGAACGCAACTTTTCCAACTTTATTTATCTGCTACCGTACGCTCCCACTTCTTCAGCGGAAAAAGCCGTAGCCCTGCTCATGAAGAAAGCCGGAACAGACAAGACTGCATTTTTGATACTTGCCGAACTGGCTGAGAAATATCTTTCTGAACCAAATTCTCCCATGCGCAATGAAGACTTGTTCATTCTTTTCCTAAAATGTCAAATCGACGCTGAAGTATTAAATGAAAGCAGAAGAATACGTGCCCGCAGTCTGCTTGACGTAGCATTAAAGAACCGTCCCGGCATGACGGCAACAGATTTTGCATATATCGACAACAAAAATCGGCACTGCACGCTCCACGGCACAAAGTCTGCGGATAACATGTTGCTGGTATTCTATGATCCGGAATGTGAGCACTGTGGTGAGATTATAAACTCTTTGGCTTCCAACGAAATGCTAATTGAGCTACAGGAAAAGAAGTGCTTGACAGTGCTTGCCATTGACACGGAAAGCGATTCTGAAATATGGGAACGTACTAAACACGACATGCCATGCGGATGGATTGTGGGACATGACAGTAAACGCTCCATAAATGAACGTATGCTTTATGATTTGCCAGCAATGCCAGTTCTGTATCTTCTCGATGCCGACAAGACTGTCATATTGAAAGATGCCGCCCCGAATACTGTGCTGCAAAGACTGAGTCAGCAAAGGGCTAACAAGAAGTGAGTCAACTTTCAACAAAACGATTGCGTATATTTCTCCTTATGCCATGCCTAATCAAGCACTGTGGCAACAGCTAACTTGATTAAAGAAGCTGTTTTAAAATCCTCTCGAAATTCCTCGAAAATAAATTTAAAACAGTTTCTAAATGGAATAGATAACTCCCATTTTATATTCATAACTCTTTTTATGCACCGACGGGAAATAGAAATGGTGGGAACGTCGGTAAAAATACGTGCGTTCCATATCGAGTCTTAGATTCTTGATGATGTTGATGCTCAGATAAGTGCGGTTCATGAATACGGATGTACAACCTTTGTCACCCATCTTATTGATAGGTAGTCCGCACTCCGTTCTGTGCTCCAGCTCTTCGGATGTGTATCCGTCCGGTACAAATTGTCTGGCGAAATAAAAACTGTTTCCGACAGTCAGATGTTGGTTGAGAGCAAATCGTGTGTGGTTGCGTATGCTGAATCCGCTGCAGTAGTTATAGCGTCTCGACGGATAATAGTCGGTGTTCGATCCGCCGAACAGAATGCCGCTCAGTATGAAGTCGTTGGTAAAAGAAGTGCGTTTTCCGATATGCTCCGCATACAAACCACCACCGAAACTGACAGCTTCTGATATGATGGCATAATTATTGTCATTGCCGTTGCAGCTGTTCGGTTCCACATCGCCGTAATGGTCTATGTATTTGACTGTCTGATAGAACCCGATGTCAAGATTCCAGTTGTGTTTGCATTCAATCTGCTTGCTGGCAATTCTGCCGACAATGTCCATTTCTCCGATAGTAGGCTGTGAAGTTGACAGGTTGGCAAGGAGCGATACGCTGAACCAGTCGTATGGATGGTTCTCGTGTACATTGTCGAAGCGGTCGCCATAGTTGAATTTAAATTCTATGTACGGTGAACTTATTCCGTCTTTGAGCTTGTCTTTCGTGGCGAAATGCCGCATTCCCGTGCCGACAGAGAAAGTGTATGGTTCCGGAATGATATGTTTTCCGCGATAACGGCTTACTCTCCACATTTCTCCCGATAAGATTCGTTTGACACCTCTCACAGGGTTGAGTACCGTTCCGAGGAGTTCCCTTACGACACGTTCCGTGCCCATTTTCGAATCGTCGAAGAAAATGTCCGACACACGGTGAGTGACCTCGCCAATGGCAGCTCCTCCGATACCGGTGGAGATAAGGTCGTTCATCGCCGGTCGGTTGGTTTCGCAAAGCATTTCCCATGTGCCGCTTCCGATGATAGGATAGAGCAATGACACCCCATAGCTCAGTCCGTGTTCGCGCGCCGCATTGTAGAACATTCCGCCGTGGTATGGGTGTGCAAACTGGTTGCCGGCGAAGCTGTCGTTGTCCCAGTTGAATCCGCGCTTGAAGTGGTCTTCAAGTACGCTGCGACTTATGCGGGCATAGCTACGGTCTTGCACATAATAGTCCCATGCAAGCACTGCCACATTGATGCCGAGGTCAACGGCGAGAGCTTTCAGTGCATTAGGCTTTACAAACACGAGCGAGTCGTAAGAAGCCAGCCGTTGCAGATGTATATGGTCGCCATTGATGGGGTCATACCATAAGGAATCTTCCGGTTCCATGAACTTGACGGACTTCGTACTGTCCGACTGCTGTGTTTCTGTTTGTGCATATAAGTGGATAGAGCATAGCCATAGGGCTGACACTGCGAATATTATATTAAAGTATAGATGTTTCATGTGCGTTGTGTCATGTGTTATATTTTTTTCATTTTTCATGTGAGATTGCAAAGATATAGACTTTCCATAACAGACCCGAGTCCTATAAAGCTTAAAATGTGGTCAAAAAGTATTTTGTTTTTTTTGGGAGTGGAATACTTTGGAGGGTGTATTCACAGGCTCCTCATGTTGTTGTATGCGGATGTATTAGTGAGTGTTCTCGGCAGACTCCTCCGTCGAAGACATCTACATAACTATAACGAATCATTTTAAAACAGCTTCTAAAATGACAAAATGATATTTTCGCTCAAAATGTAAATTTAACATTTGAGCCGATTTTTTGCAGACGGCAAAGAGACAAAATTTTCGGTTAAAACATAAATAGCTGATAATCAGCAAAATACATTTTACGGAAAACACTCAAAAAATGCGCTGGATGAAAAATTTTGAAGATTTTGAATATATTCGATAACATGTTGGTTACTAACATGTTACATTCAACCCTTCTGTTTCTACCCCAAAATCACACTCAAAATCCGCTCACTTTTCAATTTATGTTCAGACACACTTTCAAAACAACTGATTATACACTTCTTAACATTCCGACCAATGCAAACTGCTCTTTTTTCGGCTTCCCGGTGTTTTTTTATTTTCAACGCACTGTTTTTATTTTTTCAGCGCACAGTGAGAAAATTTCCACTGCGCTGCAAAAAAAATTGCAGTGCGCTGTGAAGAAAAAAACAGTGCGCTGAAAATTTGAAAACTTAGTAGTTTTTTTCCAAAAACTCTTCACCGGGAGTGAATTAATGTAAAAGAACGGTCCAAAACGAAACACTATTTCACATTTTGCGGAGGCTTCACGAAATGCTCGTAGAATCCCCGTTCTCCAAGAAAAGTTCGGCACACTTCATTTTGACGCGTGCCAGAAGGCTTGAAATTTTAACATTTGATAAAATCAAAAAGACAGCATAAGTACATAAAAACATGCAATAAGAATCAAAACACACAAGAATCAACATCATTATGTCAGAAAACAATTTTGTTAAAGAATATATATAAAAAATTTTGCTATAGGGAGTATTTTGAAGCAATTTGGTGGGTTTTCTCAACAGGTTCCTATGTTGTTTATTTTCCCAATTGCCCTTGATTTAAAGATATTCAATTTATAAAAATATCAGTTTGCTTTTTTTGAAGCGAAAAGCCTTATAAGATTGTAGAAAAAATTGCTTTGGATATTGATTTGGATAAATTATTTTTTTATTTTTTATTGGATTTCTGTTATAAAAAATAAGAAAAACACTCTAATCTAAAATAAAATAACTAATTTCGCAAACAATAATAATATAGCCCGGTTATATAAGTGGTTGAGGCATCGCTATTGCGAATTGTATAGACTATATAAATAAAGCTTACAAATGACACTCTATTATATCACATACGAGTTAAGGAATAAAGAAAAGAATTATTCCCTTTTTTATAATTCTATAAAGAGCATTGGTTCTGATTCATGCCAATGTATGACTAATGTGTGGCTTGTTTATTCTAATTTAAAACATTCTGATATATACAACAGATTAAAGCCGCTAATCGAAGATTCGGACAATTTGTTAATAGGTGCAACATCCTATGATAATATTGCAGGATGGGTTTCTTCTGACACAATTAATTTTCTAAAAAGAAATAATTCATTAACTCAATGATAACAGAAGTTGGTATAGAAAATTTTAAAGTATTTTGCAAGTGCAAAACTTTTAGATTAAGTAATTTGAATATATTTGCAGGTGTTAATGGGAGGGGGAAATCTACAGTATTCCAGAGTTTGTTGATGTTGTCACAGAGCATTATAAAGAATGGTAATATTGATGAATTGTCCATAAACGGCTCGTATGTTAATTTGTCGCAGTTTGAAGATGCTCTATGTTCATACGGAACAGATAATATCATAAGGTTTTCTTTTAAGACTGATGAGCCTGAATGTGAAAATCTAAACATAGGTTATGAGAAAGATACTCCATGGAAAGGCAAAATATGTGAGTTGAATATAAATGGGAAAGATTATTTTAGTAAAAACCAATCTTTGACGGAAGACAAATCGGGGGCAAAACCTGTTCTTCAAGCTTATAATAGAGATAACATCAACAAGATATTCTCTGACTTTTATTATGTTTCAGCATCACGATTAGGTCCAACCCTATATGAAGAAAACAAAGAAGAAAACATTTACAATCCATTAGGTAATTTGGGCGAAAATAGGCTTTCTGTATTAGATTCGCATAAAAAAGCAATCCTTGAAGAAGTAGGACTGTGGTTTAATAAGATTCTTGGCAACTCAGAATTTGAAATTAAAGATTCAGAAAGTACATTGCAGTTATTCATGAAGAATAATAGTTTAATGCAGAGAAAAGCTAAATCAATAAATATGGGATTTGGATATAGCTATATATTGTCAATCATAATAACCATATTATTGGCTAAAAAAGGAAGTGTTATATTTATTGAGAATCCAGAAGCTCATCTGCATCCCAAGGCACAAGCAAAGTTGATGGAAATGATTTGTGAATATACGACCAAAGAAATTCAATTCATGATAGAGACTCATAGTGAACATATTGTCAATTCTGCCAGATTATATTCTCTTCAGCCAGAAAAAACAATCATAAATGATAATATTTCTGTTCACTTTTTTGATGAAGATTTTAATGTGTCTGAAATTAAAATTGAGAAAAATGGGCTAATCAAGAATTGGCCATCTGGCTTCTTTGATTTAGAGAGACAACAACTGATGGAAATCTTACAGTTATCGCAGAAAATAAAATGAATTTGAATATGTACATATATTCAGGTTCTTTTGCCTATAATGGTAAAGACTCTGATTGTGACGTAATTGAAAGAATGTCGAAGTTTACTGACCTAACAAACAAAGTGGGAGAAGGATTTCGTGATGATAATCAATTTTATGCCAATTATACGGAATTAAATGAGACCGCAATATTTTCCGACGGCACCACATTCTGTAAGCTTCTTTATGGAAATGCTACTGGTAAAAGTTTCGAATTAGAACAAACTTTTTATTTGATTATGTCTCAAGGATATCTTGAGGCTACGGACATTTCTGGGAATACAATTGACAGTCTGATTGTTCAACAAACAGAAACAGAGTGTAATGCCAAGGTTGTATTATCAAAAGAGAATGCTTATAAAGAAGGGAATTGTGTGGTGGCTACCTATGACGATTGGCTTTCATATAGAAGTTTCTTATTGGGTAAATTCCCCGGAACGTATGACTTATTTTACAGCGAATGTAAACGATATTATAGAAATCTTGTATTTTCTAAGGATTATCAGATAGATTCAAAACAAGTGCTGACTACTCATAGCATTCAAATTTGTCATATTTTGCATTGTATGAATATTTACATGATTCAAGAACTAAATAAGTATAAAGGAAGTCGTATAGAATTTCCAGCTGTTTTTGCAAGAAATCATAACATTGAGGATGCCTCGTTTGAAGGTAATGGAGATACAAAGCGAAAATATCTGACAATGAATTTTCCCGATGGAAAAAGAATCTGTGAAGCACATTTTAAATATAATCATATAAACGGGAAAAAAATCTTTAACGATGTGCGCGATTGTTGTCGAGTATATTTTGCGGTTCCTACAATTGGTGATACACATATTTATATTGGTGCAATATTAAATCATACGAAACAATGTAATTAAAATAGAAATCTCAAAACAAACTCTTAGTCACTAAGCCTTATTGTCGAGAATTTAAGATTCATTTTATCCTTTTTTTATTTATCTCTGTTGACGATTTTGTGTTATTGGGGAGAATTTTCAGAAGGTGTGATGTTGATATAGCTATGGAGAAACCAATCATGATTATTTGATAAAGTAAAAAAAATGTCGGCAAATGTAATATTTTATCGGGAAAAGCATCTAATATTGTAGAGACAAATAAAAAAGTATGAACAAATAAAAATTGTTATTATGTATTGGTTAGTATCGCCTCTTTGCACATTTATTGTGTTTTGGTTCGTTTATCTTGTATTTGAACTTTTCGTGCGTCGCGATGAGCGCAAGATGCTTATTGAAAAAATGGTTCCCAGTGAGGAGAGTGATGTAAGCAAGTTCCTGCCACCTCGCATCTCTCGTTTCGACTTGGGGATATTCCAGAAGGTACATCGCAACTACGGTCTCCGTATAGGACTTCTGTTGGCTGGCATCGGTGTAGGACTTCTGTCCGGATTCTTCGTGGACTCTGTTTCTTCCTCAAACGGAAATCAAGAGACAAGCATTATATATACAGCCTGTGTTTGTTTGTGTGGAGGAGTGGCATTTGTCATAGCATACGTTCTGGAGCGCAAGCATGAGATGCAGGATCGTAAGGATATGCTGGAAGACATGAAAAAATTGTCGGACGAGAAATTGTCAGAGGAGAAGGTGTCGGACGACATGTAGTAAGTGGATATGGCAGAAGAGCGGTAGTTCTTCTGCCTGTTTGGGTGACAAGACAAGAATCTCTCGGATTCTGATGTGCGGAGACGGAAAAGCTAATATGGCATTTCCGTACTCATGCTATGCTTGATTCGTATCCTCCGAGTCGGCAAAAGTATCCGGAGCTATAAAGTAGAGATATATTATCGCAATAGAATCACAGATGAAAACAGACGAAAGGCAGCTTATTGTTCGTATTCTAAGCGGACACGCAGAAGAGTACGGCTACTTTCTCGACCGCTATGGTCCGCAAGTCTTCGCCCTTGTGGCGCGGCTTGTGTCCGCTCAGTTGGACGCGGAGGAAATTACGCAGGATGCTTTCATCCGTGCTTTTACCGCTCTCGGTACGTTTGACTTCCGCTCGGAATTCTCCACATGGGTCTCTCGGATTGCCTACAACTGTGCCGTACAGTTCCTGAGAAAGCGCAAGCGCGATGTCGTCGTTGACATTGACGAGGCGCAGCTTGCCGATATTTCCGACAGAATGGCAGACGAAGTCTTGTCTGCCGACAGCGATGACCGTATCTCCGCGCTGAACCGTGCTGTTGAGTTGTTGCCCCCGGACGACCGGGCATTGCTTACCTTGTTTTATTATGAGAACCGCTCCATATCGGATATTGCCTATATCCTGTCTCTGAAAGAGAGTAACGTGGCGGTGCGGCTTTACAGAGTTCGGAAACGTTTGTGTGTATTGATTAAACGACTTGAAAATGAAAGCAGATAGATTAAGACATAATTTGATGATGCCGTTGCATAGAGGAAGCAAGGGCGATGCCGGTGTAGAGAAAGAGCAGCTTGAACACTTACGTGAGGCAGATGCAGCACTGAGGCATGTCTTTGAGAGCAGTGTGGCAGACAGGGCAAAGTTTCCGCATAATTTCACTTTTAAGGCAATGGAACGGATTAGTGCGGAGCAGGCGCGCAAACAGCGTCGCAGTCATATAGCGGGTTATGTGGCGGCTTCAGTGGTAAGTACCGCCGCCATTGTCCTGTTTCTGTTTTCGCTTGATTTTTCTAACTTCGTACTACCGGACTTTTCGGCATACGGCAAGATGTTCTCAAGCGGAATTTTTGCAGCAGACGGTTCCATGATATTTTCCATAGCCTTCTGTTTTGTCTTCTTTGTGGTATTGGACAAAGTGCTGTCGAGATATTTTTATGGCAAGAATTAGACGAGCGGATTCGACCGGCTATGACTACTCCGTGGTTTTGAACAGGATGTATCCGTTCAAAACAGGCTGAAATCAACATTTTCGTTTTGACAAAAAGATATCAAAAGGTATAAGGGTGTTGCAAAACCATGAACTTGTAGGGACGTGCCTTTGGCACGTTAACGTAATTATTTGATAATCAACAAACATCGCAAAGCAATATCTCTACAGATTGGGTAATTTATATGATTGGCAAAACACTCCTAAGAGGTCCCGTGATGTATCCCCCGTGTCAATACAGTGAGAGACCGCAAAGCAGGTAAGTGCTTGCGGTCTCTCTCGTAGATATTGTTGCTCGGAGGCATTCAGCCTCCATGGTTGTCGGTGCGGAGGGGGAACGTGTAGTCAGGTCCCTGCCCGTCACCTGCGCCGCTATCGGATTTACCCCGACTTGCGAGAGCGAGGCCTATCGCACCACCACTTTCTTTCCGTTGCGAATGTAGATGCCGCCCTTCACAGGAACAGACACGCGCAGACCGCCGAGGGTGTAGAACGGAGCATTGATTTCCTCCTTGTCCATGTCGGGCAGGGTGTCAATGCCTGTCTCTGGGTCGTCAAGGGAGAGGATGGTTCCGAAATCCCTCCATTGATCTGCGGCCTTGTAGTCTTCAAGGGCAGATGCAGGGACATAGAGTGTGGCATCGCTTAGTGGGATACCAAAAAACACATTATTGTCGATCTCCGGCACTGTCTCTGCTCTACAGATAACGGTGGTGAGAGAGGAGCAATAACCGAAGGCCCAGTATCCTATGCTTGTTACGCTTGAGGGAATTTTTATAGAGGTGAGGGAGGAGCAACGATAGAAGGCACCCTCTCCTATGCTTGTTACGCTTGACGGGAGGTCTATGGAGGTGAGGGAGGAGCAATACTGGAAGACCTCCTTTCCTATGCTTGTTACGCTTGACGGGAGGTCTATGGAGGTGAGGGAGGAACAGTAAGAGAAGGTCTCCTCTCCTATGCTTGTTAT
>JAGASY010000031.1 GCA_017621515.1 Bacteroidaceae bacterium | reverse complement strand
ATTGATGATTCCAGTGCCTAAAGGGCTGGAGATACGCGGCTGGGGAGAGTTTAACCCACTGAACGGAGCCACATGGTCTCTTTTGTGGGAATATCTCGCCAACATACTTTATGCTCTCGTCATCCGCAGACTTTCCCGATTGGCATTACGTGGCTGTGTCACTCTATTTGGAGTGGCAACCATACTGCTTTGCTTTAACATAGATTTATTCAATGTACTCTCCGTGCGCGATTATGCCGCCTATACGGTCATTGGAGGCTGGAGTCTGACAGGAGACCAACTTCAAATAGGCTTTACTCGTCTGCTCTATCCATTTTTCTGCGGTCTTCTTCTGTCACGCATCGGCAAGCGAATCACCATGAAGAACGGCTTCTGGTGGTGCTCCCTCTTCATCACAGTGCTCTTGGTGATGCCTCGTGTCGGCGGAAGCAACCCTGACAACTACTGGATGAACGGTCTGTACGAAGCCGTGTGCATTCTTGTTCTGTTCCCATTAATAGTGGTCATGGGAGCCGGAAGCAGTGTCACGGGCAAGCGTTCTTTTGCAGTATGCAAGTTCCTTGGCGACATTTCCTACCCACTCTATGTGACCCACTACCCTCTTGTCTATGTACAGATGTCATGGATGGCGACTCACCAAGATGCGCCTCTCGGCACTCATGTTTTTTTCGCTGTCTGCATGTTCTGCCTCGCCATATTCATAGCCTACGCTTCGTTAAAAGTCTATGACGAGCCTGTGAGAGAATGGCTGAAAAACAAATGGTTCAAACGGAAGGAATAAACAGTCAATGAGTTTTACCGCTGATTCTGTATGATAAAATCCCCGACAAGAGAAGCATTTAAGGCTTGTTATGATTCCGCGAGAACGGATTTTATCGTACCTTTGCAAATATTACGTTACAGAAAAATATGGAAAAGGAAAACAGTTCGGTACTCAGCCGGACAATATGGATTGTGCTGACGATAATCGGCATAGCAGTCATGTTCATTGTCAATGTGGCAGTAGGCTCTGTGTCCATTCCACTGCCGGATGTCGTCAACATATTATTGGGAACAGATGTTTCGGATGTGCAGATGGGAGAAATATGGAACAATATCGTGTTCAAGTCACGCATCCCACAGGCGACGACAGCTGTAATCTGCGGTGCCGGACTGTCGGTTGCCGGACTTGAAATGCAAACGGTGTTCCGCAATCCCCTTGCCGGACCTTCTGTACTTGGAGTAAGCTCAGGAGCAAGCTTCGGAGTGGCACTGCTTGTGCTGCTGTCCGGTACAATCGGCGGAACAGCGATGAGCCGCATGGGAATTTACGGCAATGTGGCACTGACAGTAGGTGCAGCCATAGGTGCACTGACAGTAATGGCAATCATTGCAGCTGTGGCGCGCAAAGTTAAAGGAAACGTCACCCTGCTCATCATTGGTGTGATGATCGGATATATCGCCAATGCCTTCATCAGTGTGATGAAGTATTTCAGTGTGGCAGAAGATGTGCATACATATACAATATGGGGACTTGGGAGTTTTGCAAGCGTATCGTCCGGACAGATAGGGCTTTTTGCATTGCTCATGGCTATACTCATTCCACTTGCCATGTTACTTGTGAAAACATTGAATCTGTTGCTGCTCGGCGAAAACTATGCCAGAAATCTCGGTTTGAATGTAGAACGCGCGCGCGTACTTATTATTCTTTCTTCCGGACTGATCGTAGCGATATGCACAGCCTTCTGCGGTCCCATATCTTTCATCGGGCTTGCCGTACCTCACTTGTGCCGCGGGCTGTTCCGCACATCTGACCACCGCATACTCATGCCGGCATCCATGCTGGTGGGCGCACTGCTTGCCTTGGTCTGCAATCTTATTGCACGTATGCCGGGAGCAGAGGGAGCGTTACCAGTCAATTCGGTCACATCGCTAATCGGTGCGCCTGTCGTGATATGGGTGCTGTTCAAGAAAAGATAGCAAAATGACGGACTAAGCGGCAGCAACAAGCACAAACGCTTGCCGGAAAACAAACAACTGATATTAATTTATTTAAGGATAAATGGATAAAGAGAGCGTAACAATTGAGTTAAGAAACCTTACGACTGGCTATCGTGAAAAGAAACAGGATATCATTGTCAGCAACGGACTGAATGCCAAGTTGCATGTAGGAGAAATGACATGCCTGCTCGGTCCTAACGGTGCAGGAAAATCGACACTGCTCCGCACACTTGCCGCTTTTCAACCTTCCATCGGAGGAGATGTGTGGCTGATGAACCGTAATCTGAAGAATTACAAGAACAATGAATTATCGCACCTGATAAGTGTGGTGCTTACAGACAATTCAAGGATAAGAAACATGACGGCATACGATGTCGTCTCCATAGGGCGCAGTCCATACACAGGATTCTGGGGAAAACTGTCGGAGAAAGACAAGAAAATCGTAGAGAAATGCCTGCAATGGGTGGGCATCACGGCACTTGCGGAAAGGAAGATGCAGACACTCAGCGATGGCGAAAGGCAGAAAGTCATGATTGCCAAAGCCATAGCGCAAGAGACCCCTATCATATTCCTTGACGAACCGACTGCATTCCTCGACTACCCGAGCAAAATCAGCATGATGCTCCTTCTACACAGACTGGCAAAAGCCCTCAAGAAAACAATATTCCTTTCCACTCATGATTTGGAGCACGCATTGCAAGTTGCCGACCAGATATGGCTTATGGATCGCGACAAAGGACTTACGACAGGACTTCCTGAAGATTTGTGCGCGGAAGGAAAGATTGAAGAATACTTCATGCGTGAGGGAATCACTTTCGACCGTGCCACATGCACATTCGGAGTTCAGCACGACACAGCCCGCGAAGTGATTATTGAAGGAGACAAAGACAGCCTTGAATACAAGCTCGTATGCAAGGCATTCATGCGCAATGCCATTCGCCCCGTTGATACTTGCGAGAATGAGGATGTAAAGGTTACTGTTCCCGGCGACGGCACTTACCGTCTGTGGGAATACGGAAAGGAAACAGTATGTGTCAACAAGATTGAGCACATCATCGGTATCACGGCATCGACTCTTGTGAAAACCCACATCAAGGCAGTACGCGATGCGGCAAACATGACACAGTATGAATAAACTTGAAGAATTAAATCCCCAAAAACAATAAAAACAGGCACACATTATGCGCGACGCATTCATTAAGCTTCATCTCAGCATCCTTCTTGCCGGATGCACCGGACTTTTTGCCAAATTAATATCGCTCCATGAAACGGAAATCGTATGGTTCCGCATGGTCTTGTCATCACTGATGATGCTTTGCATCTTCGGAGTACCCAAAGTATCTAAACGTAAATCCTTCGCCTCCGCCGCAGCTGGAGCCATGCTTGCGCTTCACTGGATGCTGTTCTATTGCAGCATAAAGGCATCCAATGTGTGTATCGGTGTATTGTGCTTCTCGCTGACCGGATGCTGGACAGCCGTTATAGAACCGCTTGCCGGACACAGAAAACCTTCAGTCATGGAACTGCTGCTCAGTCTGCTGACTGTAGCAGGAATAGGATGTATGTACTTCCTTTCACCGGATGGAGACAGTGGTGTAGGAGAAGGAGTAGATGTCAAGCGAGGGATTATCATCGGCACTTTCTCATCGCTTGCCTGCGCCATATACATGGTCATGAGCAAGAAAATCAGCTGCGGTATGCGCTCCCGCGACTTTCTACAGTGCGGTATGTCCGGAGGACTGCTTCTTGTATCTCTCCTGATACCAGTATATCTCATGGCATTCGGACTTCCGATAGACACAACACTGAAGATGCCGACATGGACTGATTTCGGATGGATGCTCTGCCATGCTTCGTTCTGCACAGTATTAATGTATATGCTTCAGCTTGCAGCTCTGCGCAAACTGTCTGCATTCACTGTCAACCTGAGCTATAACCTCGAACCGGTCTATAGCATTATATTCGCCATGCTGTTCTTCGGTGAAGCCGCACAGCTGAACTATTCGTTCTACATTGGTCTTACGCTTATCATCCTCTCTGTGGTGTTGCAGTCCGTAATCGTGGCAAGAAAAAAGAAGAGCATAAGAGTATAAAACTTCACAACTACATGAATCAAAAAAAATAATATTATGTTCAAAATACTTTTATCAATACTTTTATCAATACTTTCCCTCATGCTTGTCTGCCCTATATCGGCACAGACAGAACGCATAGAACAGGACATTTTTGAGAACTTGAGAGAAGGAGACAAGGCTGTAGTCGTGGCCATACATTTCGGCACATCGCACAGTGACACACGCAGAAACACCATCGACAAGTTCAATGACAGGCTGCGCAAGGAGTTTCCTGAATGCGATTTCCGGGAGGCATGGACTTCACGTATCATCGTGCGCAAAATGGCACAACAGGGAGAGCGGATTTATGTGCCAAGCGAATTATTCACAGAACTTCAGAGGGAAGGCTATACACATGTACTCATTCAATCGTCGAATATAATAGAAGGTACGGAAATGGAGAACCTCCGCGCAGAAATAGAGACGGTCAAGAAAGATTTCAAAGCCATACGTATGGGCGAGCCCCTGCTCTCCTCTTCAGAGGACTACGAGAAGGCAATACTTGCCGTTGCCGCTTTCTATGGAAACGAAAAGACCGCTAATGTTCTTGTATGCCACGGTACGCAAGGAAACCGCAACTCATCTTACACAATGCTCGACTATGTGTTGCGCGACAAAGAATACGACAACTGGTTTGTCGGAACCATCGAAGGCTATCCTTCCTACGACAATCTGGTCAAGAACATGAAAAGAAACAAAGTCAAAAAGGTGAATCTCATTCCGTTCATGTTCGTTGCCGGCGACCACGCAAAGAATGACATTGCTCTGGAATGGAAAGAAAACCTGCACAAAACAGGGTTCAAGGTTGACGTCACTCTCCACAGTATCGGAGAGTTGGATGGAATACTCGACATTTTCATGCACCATGCCCGCGAAGCCCAAAAGTATCGCACTTATTCCCCAAGGGAGAGAAAAATGCTGATGCGCACCCTGTAAAGATGCAGAATCCAAAAACTGAAATTCATTGTTTAACC
Source organism: Bacteroidaceae bacterium (assembly GCA_017621515.1). Classification (GTDB taxonomy): domain Bacteria; phylum Bacteroidota; class Bacteroidia; order Bacteroidales; family Bacteroidaceae; genus RGIG8745. The sequence goes on along the minus strand of JAGASY010000031.1, from coordinate 7,593 downwards.
TTATAAAAAACATTCAACTTCATGAAATTTAAATTTATCATGGCAGTGGTATCAGTATTGCTTACAGCTGCGACCACAGTTTCTGCACAGCAGAAAAACGACACGTTCCGTCCAAAAGAAATCTGGAAAGACACAGAAGGAAATGCCATCAATGCGCATGGCGGAGGAATCATGTACCACAAGGGCACATATTACTGGTACGGAGAATACAAGGTGGGAAAAACCGTGCTACCTTCATGGGCCACATGGGAATGCTACCGTACAGACGTAACGGGAGTAAGTTGCTATTCAAGCAAAGACCTTCTGAACTGGAAATTTGAAGGACTTGCACTGAAAGCTGTTCCGGACGACCCGGAGAGCGACCTGCATCCGTCTAAGGTAATAGAACGTCCGAAAGTAATCTACAATGCAAAAACAAAGAAATTTGTCATGTGGGTACATGCAGAAAGTGCCGACTATGGCATGGCTGCAGCAGGAGTAGCGGTAAGCGACACACCCGAAGGCCCGTTTGAATATATCGGCAGCTTCCGTCCTAACGACAGCATGAGCCGCGACCAGACTCTTTTTGTAGATGATGACGGTACAGCCTACCAATTCTCTTCATCAGAGAACAACCAGACGCTCCACATCAACCGCCTCACAGACGATTATCTGAAGCCAGACGGTACATTTGTTCGCCGTTTTATCGGACTCGCACGCGAAGCACCAGCTGTGTTCAAATATAAAGGGAAATATTACATGCTTTCAAGCGGATGTACAGGATGGGATCCTAATCAGGCTGAATTGGCAGTAGCGGACAGCATCATGGGAGAATGGACGATTCTCGGAAACCCTTGTACTGGAGTTGATGCGGACAAAACATTCTATGGACAGAGCACATACGTCATTCCGGTGAACGCAAAGAAAGGCGAATTTATCGCTTGTTTCGACCTTTGGAAGAAGAAAGATCTTGCAGACAGTCGCTATATATGGCTTCCATTGCAGGTAGATAAGAAAACAGGAAAGATGTCCATTCCTTGGATGGCAAGCTGGAACATGAAAGACTTGAAGAAGAAATAGAAGGAGCAGACATTCGTTTGAATTGTTATCTGAGTTTTAGCAGTGGCGAATCCACACATACCAAGAGCGTATGCAGGATTCCCACTGCTAAAATTATATATAGCCGTCCCATAAAAAGAGATAGTACGCAAGGTGCTTTCCGTTGTAAAGTTATAGAGTCTTCTTTTGCGGCTCGCCCTTAAAAGAATACAAGAAAAACATCATTTCAACTAATAGTCAATAAACTCAAATCAACATCAGGAATAATAATGTCCGCAAGCTTATCTTCAACAAGGAATCCCATATACAACGGAATGGTAAGCACCTCTCCTTCACGTCCTACATTATATTGACCTAATTTAATCGCATTCTTGACATGATACACATCCTTGTTCTTAAGAACTGTAGTCATACTTTTTGCCTTACCTGTCTTTGCCTTGACTTCAAGGATAACGCATTCACCTTTGAACCTCACTAAGAAATCCAATTCAAGACCGCTATCCTTATGGAAATAGTATAGTTTTTGTCCAGACTTACATAGGAAATCAGCCATGAGATTCTCAAAGATAGCTCCTTTATACCCTAAAAGATTACCCTTTAAAATATCTGCCTGAGTGCCATAGTCAAGCATTGCCATAAGGATACCTATGTCAGTGGTATATACCTTGAAACAATCTCTGATGGAACTACCCTCTAACGGAAGTTCAGTAATCTGTGTATTATAGCATCTACGGACAATTCCGGCATCTTCCAACCATTGAATACTACCGATATATTGTGAAGCCCTTCCCCCCTTCTTGACTATGGAGTACTGGAATTTCTTATTTTCCTTAGCCAACTGCTTGGGAATAGACTCAAAGCATTCGCGGATGCGAGGTTTGTCTGCATCATCTGCATATTTAACCATATCCTCTTCGTATTCAGCTATAAGATTACGCTGTACCTTATATATAAGCTCGATATTTTTGGTTTCAAAGAAGCAATTCACCACTTCCGGCAGACCTCCGACAATGACATATCTGTACAGCAATTCCATCATAGCCTTGTGAATCCCATCGGGAACAGCCTTTTCGTTCTCAAAACATGACTTGACAGACTCAATGACCGCATCACTAATTCCATTTGCCCATAAGAACTCTTCAAAATCCAATGGATACATATCAATCACGGTTTCATATCCCACAGGAACGGAATCTTGCCCATCCTCTTCGTTCTTCTTCCTACTTTTGCCGTAACCTTTCACTCCTAAAAGAGAACCTGTGGCTATAACATCAAAACGTCCGTCTATATGGAATGATTTCAAAGCAGTCCTTGCCTCCTTGCATTCCTGTATCTCGTCAAGAATAATACAAGTTTTTCTTTCAATGAAACGACTGCCCAAAATCAAAGCTGACAGGTTAAGAATAATGGTATCTACGTCTATGTTGCCAGTAAAAGCGGACTTCTTATCCGGTTCAAGTATGAAGTTCATATAGACCACATTCTCGTAATTCTCCTTTGCGAATTTCTGGACAATGTATGTCTTTCCACATTGGCGGATACCTTTTATTACAAGAGGTTTTCTATCTTCTGAATTCTTCCACTCAGCTAAATATGTTTCTATTTTTCTTTTAAGCATGGTGTAATATTGTTTTTCTAAAGGCAAAGTTACATTTTTTCCAGCGAATAAATAAAAAAGCAATACATTTTTTCCAACGAATTTCATCTATTATGATACACTTTTTCAAGCGAATAAACCATTCTCTAAGTTTTATACCAATTCCACAAAAACAATCTGCAAATACCTCCATAAAATTTTTTTTGATATCGTTTTTGGAGGAGATGTTCGATTTTGACAAAATAGCAGCATACTCCAATAAATAAAATCAATTTTTATAAATTCTCGCATAAACACTGTCTTTTTGATTTTGTCAAATGTTAAAACCCTAAGTCCTCTGGCACGCGTAAAAATAACTTTTTAGTATGTTTTTTTGTTGCTTTTAGCAGGTGTATCCGACAGACTAAAGTCTATAATACACTCCCGCACAAAAAACCAACTATTCCAACACAAGCACATAAAAAGAGGATGTGCCGCAAATATCAATCACGTCACACCCTCACCGACACAACTAATCTCACGATCCGCCGTGCAAAAAAATTACTAATCAAAAAAGATACTACGAAAGTATCTGTACCATTATATTCTGCTCCTTCAGGGAAAGGCTCATCTTATTAGCACTTTTGTTCTGCCAATGAAATATACACCCGGCTCAAGCCCATACTCACGGTTCAGACCCGCAGACAGACGCATGAGGCGCACAAGACGTCCATCGGCGGAATACAGTCCGAGAGTCCGTCGGCAAGGAGAGTCCACATAGAGTACACCATCGCGACTATATATCTCCATGTCACCGAAAGTGCGACGATAGAGCCGGTCTATACCGTCAGCAACCACAGTGCCGCCTATATTGTAATAAAGCGGACGCGACACCACGCTCACCGCGCTGCGGGCATAGACCTCGAAAGGAAGCACGTCGCGAAGACCACCTATAAATGCCGCACCGGGAAGCATGTCGCCGTAGTTCTCATCGTTGATGGCATACACAGTGTCGCTGCGCAAAGCCGCTTCATACACCGGAACAAGGTCGAATTCCGGTCCGGGAGCGGAAAGAAGGGAAACAGTGGATTCTACTGTCACACCCTCTTCTGCATCGGAAGCTGAAAATGTCACTCTGCCGCGTATGTTGAATTCTTCTTCATACTCATCGCTGTTAGGCATGGCGATGATATACGGACGGTTTGCACGTATTGAGGCGGAAGGATGGAACCCCTCCCCTGTCAGCTCTGCAAGCCAGAACGGACGCGAGCCGGCATCACCCGAGTTGAAAGGGGCAAGTAAGCCGCGTTCCTCGCTCACCACGGTCTCCACATCGAAAGGAAGCGTAAGTCCCTCCCACCCGCACGAAACATGAGGCACGGTCATCTTGCCGAAGTCGCGCGAATAGCTGACCGAGGCTGCACGGAACGGCTGCGGACAGCGGAGCGGCATACGGTCTGTGAATCTCACATCTTCGGCATGTCCGCCGATGACGACATTGCCGCTGTATGTACATGCAGTTCCTGACGGGGCATAGACCAACAGGTTGCCCATTGCGGAAGGAGTGTCGAAAGACTCCGCACGCACCGAAGCCACAGACGAGTTCCAGTCAATCACCAGCAGCTGTCCGCCAGTGCCAGAGAAAGCGCCGTCTTCGGCATATCGTAATGTGGAAGGAAGACTCAGTTCGCGCAATGATGCCATACCTGCAAATGTCCGTGCACAGAGCGTATCGCTCTTCTCCTCCGGTCCGTCTCCAGCCACGATGCGCGCTCCGGAAAGATTCAGACGCTCCAGTGAAGGAAGCATGTTCATCTTTCCAAAGTCTGCTCCGTTCACGCTTCCGGTCAGGCTGAGACTGTCAATGCCGCTCTCGTTCGAGAAACTGAGCAGGTCTGAGAGCGTACCGGCAGACTCTATATAAAGAGGAGAAGGCAGCGGGTCGGTGACGCACACGAGCTTCATCTGTTCGCTGTCGCCCTCCGGCTGCACTTCGTCACTGTGGAACACGAGGTAGTAGCGTCCTCCACGCGGAAGGGCTATCCGTACTCCGGACAGCAGTTCACCGGCGGAAGTGTCTGCCGCTCTCCCCTCGTCGTCAAAGACTGTAAGCAGACAGTCGCGGTCTGCACGCAAACACAAAGTACCTGCATCCGGCATATCCACATATTGCGCGGACAGCCCCTCTCCAACTGGTGCAGAGACGCTGCGGACACGGTTGGTCGGCAACGGTTTCGCCGTGACGTAGGTCGCATTCTCATGAGTGAATGGTGCAGACTCTTCCGCGCTCCATACGCTGTCCGCGGACATGAAGCAGAAGTGGAACGTCCGCTCTGACTCCACGGAGAGCCGCAGACGGAGGTTGTATATCTCGTCAGGGTCTATGATGCCCTCATGGGCGATGCGTCTGAGGATGACACCTTCGGGGAGGTGCTCAGGAAATGCAGTCCGTGGGACATCGAAAAGGCGGTCTTCAAGTGCGAGCGGGTTGGCACTGTCAAGACTGATTGTGTCCGCCTCCGTGTCCTTGCCGTCGTACCATACACGGCAGGCAACCACATCGGAAGCACGCACCACGTCCCTCTCGGTCAGGAAGAGCCTCGTCACAGCCGGACCGTAACTGCCGTCCGGGGTACGGTAGTGCAGGTTGAGGATATGCGCGCCCTGACGGAGCGCATCCACTGGCACATCAAGGTCGAGCGTCATCCCCTCCTGCACACCCTGCACGGCATTGGCATAGTCGGTGTCGAACCAGTATTCGTATTCGAGTTTTCCACTGTCAGTGCCGTCAGATGCAACGCGCATGAAGTTGTGGGTGTATATCTGCCCCGTATTGCTCTGCCCGTCAACGATGCGGTAGCAGAGTGTGTGCATACCTACACGCAAGGAAGAAACGTCGGCGGAGAGGTCTATGACCGAATCATCAGCCGGGACGCTTACTTTCCTTTGGGCATAGTCGGTGTCGAACCAGTATTCACATCTGAGATTCCCGCTGTCAGTGCCGTCGGATGCGATGCGCACAAATTTGTGGGTGTATATCTGCCCGGCATAGCCCTGTCCGTCAACGATGCGGTAGCAGAGAGTATGCATACCCGCAGAAAGGGAGGACACATCGGCAAGCAGACTGACAGTCTCCCCATCCGCGATGCCATCTGTCTTTTTCGACAGATAATTGTTGTCGAACCAGTATTCACACTTCATTGATGAAAGGCTGCCTTCATCGGATATTCCCTTGATAAAGACCGTGGAGGACACCATGCCGAAAGTCCCGTCGTCGGCAAAAGGACGAAAACAGAATACGTGTGCTCCGGGGCGCAGTTCACTGACATCCGCCTCGAAGTGTATAAGGGTGTCGGTCGTATGCACTGTCCGGCAGTTGTCCCGGTCATTGTCGAACCAGTATTCATAGCCTGACATCGCCCGCTGTGCGAATGAGACGGACGAAAGGGACAATGCAAGAATTGTATATAGGGTTCTGTCCATGATTTAACTTTATATGCGTAAAGTTCTTCGGGATGTACCGAAGAACGAATCAGAGGCTTGCGCCCGGCACTGCCACCTTGACCGATACTTTCAACTTACCGTTCTCGCTCTTAGTACCTATGTTCTTCTCCACTATATACGGGACACTCGGACGTGTGGTGTAAGGATAGTCGCCGCCATAGAGACAGATAGGATTGCCATCGGTTCCAAGATATTTTGTCTTGGCTTCGTCAGTAAGTTCGTAGGAGTTGGTGTCACTGTAAGAAGTGGTAGATCTTTTGAATGGGTTATAACCATCACTGGTGTTGCCGTAATACATACTCACTTTGATAGTCACATTTTTGAATTTATTAACGTTAGTGTTGAGGTAATTATCCAAACAGTTAAAAGCGGAACAAGAAAGATGTACTGTACAGTTGCTGAACATACTACTATTTCCACAAGTATTATTTTTAGATCCGCCCGAATGGATGCGATAACTTCCAGAAATTCTCACAGCATAAAAATACGAATTCTTAAACACAGCATTTTGCAATTGATTGGAAGTATTTATCACTACACAATTAAAAACATTGACTGTACTTTCACTTGTATTACGTCCAATATCATTTATCACCGAATTATGTATAGCCAAAGCATTTGCATCCCCCGGTTCAAGATACCCGGCAAACCTGCACTGATAGAAGTTACACATCTGGGAAGTTGTCATGGTCGTGTCCGCACTTGCATAAAAGTTGAAGTTCTTGAATCTGCACTTCGCAAAAGATGCCTGTTCGAGATGATGCTCCACCCACACTTCTTCATCGGACAATATGCCTTCCATATAAAGCCCTGTAGCAGGCTTTCCATCCACAGAATCCACAGCAATGTGAATATCACCGTTCATTCGCGTCAGAGGCTTCGCAATGGTGTCAGTAACCAAGTCGGCGCCGGAACCGAAGATGCTGACCGCCTTGGTGATAGTCGGAGCAGTGAATATCCCCTCCGAAAGAGTGATGATATCTCCGTGGTCGGCAGCCTTGCAGGCATCACAGAATGAACCGCTTCCATAGAAGCACTGCGTGTCGTCCCCTTTCTGAAGAACTGCCATAGGCACATCCTGCGCCTTGACAACAAAAGTTCCCGCAAAGAACAGCGCGGAAAACATAAGAACAAGTTTTTTCATTTTTTCTTTCCTAATATTATGGTTAATTTTTAAAATATGTCTGACAAACTGATTCTTTATGGAAAGTACGTATCCCCCTTTGCCTTAAAGAAACATTGACAATCACTATTGCAAAGATATATTTTAACATTGAGTAAAAATTACCCCCCCCCGATTTTAACATTTGTTTAACACGTTTGTATAAAGAGTTTTTACAGTTATGAAGAGTATGTGGCAGACAAACAAAAAAATCATACCATGCAAGTATTGATTCTCTGAGACAGAAGAGTAGCCGGTTTTATTTTACAAGACAAGCTGTAGCTTTAGTCACTGTGGTCTGAAGCGGGACATT
>JAGASY010000030.1 GCA_017621515.1 Bacteroidaceae bacterium | reverse complement strand
GCACTGTCGCTGAAAAAACAGTGCGCTGAAAAAGTGACGACAGTGCGCTGGAAATATCGAAACTTAGTAGATTTTCCAAAACGACTTTTCGCCGAAGATAAATAAATGTAAAAGGACTGTCAAAAACGAAACATAATTTCACATTTCAATGAGGTGTTAGAAAATGCGTGTAGAATCCCCGTTCTTCGAGAAAAGTTCGGCACACTTCATTTTGACGCGTGCCAAAGGGCTTGGAATTTTAACATTTAACAAAATCAGAAAGACATTAAAACTGGTGTTTTTTTAGCATTACACACCAAAATCACTAAAGAAAGCTACCATTTTAACAAAATCGGGAACACCTCAAAAAATCCATTTAAAAAATTTTGCTATGGGACTCTTTCATAGACTATGTAAGAAGAGCAAACGAGGAAACCGCAGCGTACCTTCCTAATATACATTCCGACAGAATTTCTTCAGCTATCCGCCTTGCCATACATGTTCACAGCCTACCCATGCCTACTACTATAAGAAGTTGTTTTAAAACAGTTTCTCAAAGCCACAAAACGATATTAAGAAAGTAATTACACCTATCAAAATCCTTAATATATAGTAAAATAAAGTATTAATTTGTAAAACAAATAAGAAAAAATTTCGCTTCAATGACAAAAAATGTAAATTTGCAGCAATTAACACTGTAATTATAGCTTATGAAATTCACGAATATAGTATTCGTCTGCCTGCTTTTATTGGGATTGGCAGGTGCCTGCGTCAGAAATGAGCACAGAGGGGAAGCGGATTCTAAATTTGTGGATTCGTTGTTAGACGACAACATAAACATATTATATTCTAACCCTCAAAGGGCTGACTCCATTTTCGAAGCAAGCCAACAGTTGGTTTCAGACAGCGAAGCATGGTACAAACTGGAGCTTTACCGTGGTATTGCGCATAGCTTCTCCGGTGACACCATGACAATGCACCGTATGCAGAACAATGTAAAAGAATGGTTTACCAAGCAAAAGGAAGCAACCGGACTTGAGGGAGTGTATTGGAATCACAAAGGAGTATATAACATCACCGCCGGCAAATATGATACGGCAAAAGAATTTTACGAAAACGCATACAAAGCCTTGATTCAAAGTCATGACACCAAGGCTTTGATTTCGACATGTATTAATCTTGCAGACGTATGTTTTCTGACCGGACATATTCCGGAAGCAGCCGATTACTACCGACGCGCCCTTTCCATCATAGACTCTACCGACAGCAAAAAAGACCTTGTGGCTGTCCATACAGGTTTGGGACGTATCTATACAGAACTGGAAAACTTTACAGAGGCACATTACTTCTTCGACTCTGTAAAGGACAAGCTGACAGGTATATCCAATCATGAACTTTTCATCTACCATCTGTCTGCCGGCAACTGTTTTTTCTTTGAAAAGCGTTATCCGGAAGCACTTGAAAAGTTCAAGCAAGCCTACTCCGTATCAGATTTATTAAACAATGAGCTGTACCGGATGCAGTGTGAAGTAAATATCGGCGAAACACTCCTTCTCATGCACAAGCTGGAGGAAGCGCACAAGTACATCGACCGTGCAATGCAATACATGGTAGCTTACCCTGACTGCGACCCTTCAGTCAAGTTCTATCTGAAAAGCCTTGCAGCCGGACTTGCACTGGACGAAGGACGCATTGACGATGCCGCCCAACTGTTAAAGGAAGTAGAAAGTATCACGGAGATACAGATTCCGAGATACAAGATGCTACATTATAAGAGACTGCAACATTATGCCGCCATCAGAGGAAATTGGCGGGATGCATATAGATATATGTCCAAAGCCGACGAATACGAAGACTCTTTGCGCAGCAATATAACGGAGAACAACGTAAATGAGATGCGTTTCCGCTACTTACAGGACACCACTCTGCTACACCAACAGATTTTAATAGCAGAATATGGGGAGGAATCGCTCAAACAGCGAAACTTGATTGTCATGATTCTGTCTTTGGCAATCATAGCAGGTTTGATTTCAATCGTCATCATCATGGTGTTGCGCCATCGTGCCCATAAACATATAGCCAAGCAGCTTGTCGAGATAGCCAAACTAAGAATGGACGTAATCAGAAACAGGGTTTCTCCTCATTATGTATTGAATGTTCTGAGTGCAGCATTGCCCAAATTCCGTATCTATCCCGAGTTGACACAGCCTATAGACTTACTCATAGACGTGCTCAGAAACAACCTGTTGGCATCAGGAAAGATGGCACAAGAATTGTCTGATGAGATAGAACTTGTACAGAACTATATCAAGCTGCGCCACTATGTAGCCGGTGAATACCCGACGGTGACGTGGAAGAGCGACGGCAATGTTCCAATGGACATCTATGTACCGACCATGTGCATACAAATACCGGTTGAGAACGCATTCAAACATGCTTTTACAGAAATATCCGCCGAATCACAAATAGAAATTGCCCTGTCTTTTGCAAATGAAAAGCTGCATATAGACATTACAGACAACGGAACCGGATATAACCCGGGACGCATAAAAAGAACGGGGACGGACACGGGAACAGGACTAAGGGTCCTGTCAAGGACTATCGAACTTCTTAACGCTCACAATAAAGAGTATATGCAATTCGACATACAAAACATGGAAGCTCCCCAACAAGGTACGCATGTACATTTCATCATACCACAGAAGTACAATTATTCTTTAGGAATATAAGACACAACAACAATATTTTAAGAAAAAAAGACAACTAAGCAACAACAAACAATGAAACAAGATACCCCACCCTCCTGCTATCTATGCAGCAACCCTTTGCGCGCCTTCGTAGTTGATGACAACCCCGAGGCTCTTGCAACACTTGCCAACGACCTCAGAAACATGAAAGAATTTGCAGAAGTGAAATGTTTTTCTTCATACGAGGAAGCCACTCTTCCTCTGCTTGAGATACGTCCTGACGTTTTATTTTTAGATGTAGAAATGCCGGGGCGCAACGGACTGGACTTTCTGGAATCAGTGCAGCAGCGCATAAACTTTCCTATCAGAGTCGTATTTTACACAGCTTTCAGCGGATATATGTTGGATGCCATCCGACATGCCGCATTCGATTTCCTGCTGAAGCCTTACAAGCAGGACGAACTGGAGACCGTGGTTGACAAAATCATCAAAGAATGCGACGAAAAGAAGCGCCTTGAATCTATCTATACGAACCAAATATCGGGACGCAAGTTAGCCATACAAACTGTGTCAGAGCTGCTTCTGCTGAACAGTGAAGAACTGCTTTCACTGCAATATGACAAGGATTCGCGGTCTTGGCTTGTAACCCTGACTGACGGCACGTCTCACTATCTGCGAAAGGGCATAAGAGCTGACGACTTATTGGCACTCCACTCCTCTCTTGCACGAATCAGTTCAAATTGCATCGTCAATGTAACCTACCTTTCCGCTGTAGAAAACACGACACTAAAATGTCGTTTCTGTCCTCCCTTCAACAATATAGAGCTGGTGGCGAGCAGACGTTATTTCAGCAAACTGAAAGAGAAATTCGAGTTGATATAAGCAAGAGCGCAAATAACAGGTAAGGTTGTTGCAAATCAGTCATTTATTGCCTACTTTTGCAACAGACATTTATCTTGATTCTTAAAGTCTTCACTTTATGAATCAAGCCATAACACTCAAATCTATCAGAAATGGATAAAAAACACTTCAAATTGGCATTAACTGCCGCGATGTCATTCTGTAGCTCCGGATTGCTCGCACAGACAGTAGAGCCTAAGCCTACATCAAGCTATAATCTGGTTGCCAACATGATGACAGACCGCACCGTATCTTTCAGTACAAAGAAGGAAGGTGTCAGACTGCCGGTTGTATGGGGACTCGACACAGCCTGGCCAAGCAGTGACAACATCGCCCGTGGAATTGCATTCATAGGAAAAGAGAATCTCGGCATTGCACGAGGTTCATTCCAGCCTAACGACCTTGTCACAGCAAACGGAGAATTGTCTGCCGGGCAAAAGAATGCCTTGCTCAACCGCCTGAACCTTATCAAGCAGACAGGAGTGACAGACATTGTGCTAAACTGTGACCATGAGGTTCTGAACAGGGAAAACTATGTCGGCAAACCGGAAGAATGGGTCAAACTCATCGAAGCCACAGCCAAATATGCCCAAAGCAAAGGATTTAATGTCGTGACTGTTTCGCCGTTCAACGAACCGGACTTTACAGCTTGGGGACAAGGAAGCATGGACGACTTCAAGAATGTAGCCCGGCTGATAAAAGAAAATCCGTTCTTTGAGAATATCCGCGTTTCCGGAGGAAACACCTTGAACTGCGACGAGGCATCCAAATGGTACACATATCTTCAACCATATATTGATGAGGGAAATACTCACCAGCTTGCAGGTGACTTCAACCATTATGCAGATTTCTTCACTCAAGTGCGTAATGAAGGCAAGTATGCCACGGCAGATGAGCTTCACAACGTCATGGAGGCAATGGTTGGTGTGGAATATGGTATGCAGACCGGTATCTGGTGGGGATTTGACGGTCTTGCCCGAGGAGAATTCTGCAAAGCCAGCTCCGGAGAACGTCTGGCATACGCAGAAGACCGTCCTCATTGGACAGCAGCTTCCGTATATCGTTCACCTGCGGGAAAAGTGCAAGCTTTTTTGGGAACATCTGAACGTCAGGCGAATAATTCGAGTTATCGTTTCGTGTCGGAAGACAGGGATGTCTATTTCGATGGATACGGACCACAGCGCGAGTTTGTCGTAGAAATGCCGGGAGGCACAGGCTATCAGAACGGACAGACGAATGCAGAACGCGTTTTCAATATCACATGGGGAGAAGACGTACAGCCTTCTGCAATATCCGGACGTTATATAATAATGAATAAAGGCACTCGTAAGGTTCTCTCCATACAGAGCGGTTCGACTGTCAACGGAGCCAATGTATGCTTGAACTCTGACAAGGGCATGGACTACCAGCAATGGGATGTGCAGCCGGTGAGTGCCCGCATCGGAGGAGACTTCAGCTATTATACCATATCTTCTGCACGCGATGGCAAACAGCTTGATATACTAAACTGGTCGTTGTCGGCTGGTGGCAACATCATCATCTATGATGGAGACAAAGGCGCTAATGAGCAGTGGTATCTCGAATATGCAGGAAAAGGTGACTACTATATCATCAGCCGTCATAGCAATCTTTGCCTTGCCGTGACAAGTTCTGCGGAATCCGCCAATGTGAGTCAGGCGAAGAAGCTGTCCAACAGTGACCGTCAGAAGTGGCGCATCATTCCGGTAGGTGCAGCCTGCGAACTCAATGCGCCTGTCCAACCGACAGGACTTTCAACAAAAGCTCATCCGGCATCTGTGGAACTTACATGGGAGGCTAACACGGAAGAAGATTTAGCCGGATATATGGTTTGCCGTGCAGAAGTACTTGACTACTCCGAGAATCCGGACATCCCGGTTGTCATTCCGCAATACGAATGGAATGTCATCGGAAGAAAGATTCAGGGAACCACTTTCATTGACAACACAGTGAAACAAGGACATGAATATATATATAAGGTGAAGGCTATAGACATGTCCGACAATATCTCTGAATCTTCAGACTCTGTTTATGGACAGACTTCCGGCGAAAGAACCATGATTGCTCAGTATCAGTTTGAGAAAGAGCTGAATGACAATACGATCAATGCTTTCAACTGTGCTCATTACGGTACAGCAGCCTATCTGCCGGGAAAGTCCGGTGAACGTTGTGTTACTCTCGACGGAACATCCGACTATATACAACTGCCTTATTCACTCGGCGACATGAGCGAAATGACCATCACGACATGGGTCAATTGGAAAGGAGGCAATGCTTGGCAACGTATCTTCGATTTCGGCAACGGGGAAGACAGATACATGTTCCTGACTCCAAGTAACGGAAATTCCATGCGTTTTGCCATAAAGAACAAGGGAGAAGAGCAGACACTTGACTGTGAAAGACTTAGGACATACGTATGGCAGCATGTGGCCGTAGTACTTTCTGCTAATGCAGTTACCATTTATATAGACGGAAAGAAAGTGGCAGAGTCATCAGACATTACTATTCGCCCTTCCGACTTCGCCCCTGTACTCAATTATATTGGACGCAGCCAGTTTGCAACAGACCCTATGCTGAAAAGCTACATTGATGATTTCCGCATCTACAACTATGCTTTGTCGGCAGACGAAATAGGAAGTGTAATGGAAGACATTGCCAATGACATACAGGAAATTACCCCCAGTTCTGCTGTGGTTGAGTCTGAGTATTATAGTGTTGGTGGCATACGTCTTTCACAACCGCAAAAAGGACTTAACATTGTGAAAAGGAAAATGGCAGACGGTTCTGTCAAGACAGAAAAGGTTATGTTCTAACACAAAAGGAGATTGGATATTACACAGAAAAAGGCAAGAAAGAATCTTGCCTTTTTCTGTGTAATATCCAATCCTCAATCTTAACCTAACTATAATAAAGGATGCCCATCGGATGTTAATCAACAATCATTTTATTTGCTACGATGTGGACAATCAAACCAACAATTATAAGTACAAGACTTCCGCTTGTATATAAATTCTGATCCAACATATCACTCATCGCAGTGACCGTTGTAGCCAAAATCATAAGGAGAGCACCTAATATAATCATGGCTATTCCAAGATTTTTCAATACTTTTTCCATTGTATGTGTGTTTTTTATTTATGTTTAATCCATTTCTGTTACAAATTAAATAAATTCTTCGCAAAGGGCGAAACATTTATAGCAAAAAAGAAGAAATGCAGTGTTTTTTTCTTCTTATAGAGAATTAAAAACATAAAAAAGCCGCATATTCTTTCCCATTAAATTAAAAAGTGGTAACTTTGCGCCGCATTTGCAAAATTAACAAATCATTTTAATTAAAGTATTTATGAATCAATACGAAACCGTTTTCATTTTAACTCCCGTTTTGTCTGACGTACAGATGAAGGAAGCGGTAGACAAGTTCAAAGGTATCCTCACCGAAAATGGTGCAGAGATTATCAATGAAGAGAACTGGGGTCTGAAGAAATTGGCTTACGCTATTGAAAAGAAATCAACAGGTTTCTACTGTATGATTGAATTCAAAGCAGAGCCTGCAGTGATAGCAAAGTTTGAGTTGCAGTTACGTCGTGACGAGCGTGTACTCCGCTATCTTACTGTAAAGAATGAGAAGCATGCTGCAGAGTATGCAGAGAAGCGTAGAAACAACAAAAAGAAGGAGGACTAAACAATGGCAGTACAGCAAGCATCAGAAATTCGTTATCTGACTCCGCCAACAGTGGACGTTAAGAAAAAGAAATATTGTCGTTTCAAGAAGAGCGGTATTAAATATATCGACTACAAAGACCCTGAGTTCCTCAAGAAATTCCTCAACGAACAGGGAAAGATTCTTCCTCGTCGTATTACAGGAACATCATTGAAATACCAGCGTCGCGTCGCTCAGGCTGTGAAGAGAGCTCGTCATTTAGCACTTCTTCCATTCGTAACAGACTTGTTGAAATAATAAAAAAGGAGGAAAGATATGAAAATTATATTGAAGAAAGATGTCCACGGCTTAGGCTACAAGGACGATGTCCTCACAGTTAAGGACGGATACGGTCGCAATTATCTTCTTCCTCAGGGAATGGCAGTACTTGCTACAGAGAAGGCTCTCAAGATTCTGAATGAAGAATTGAAACAGCGCGCTCACAAACTTGCAAAGATTAAGGCTGACGCTGAGGCTGCAGCAAGCAAGTTTGAAGGTGTATCACTGACAATTTCAGCAAAGAAGGCAGAAAAGAACCTCATCTACGGTTCTGTCGGTGCAGCACAGATTGCAGAGGCTCTTGCACAGAAAGGTATTGAAATTGACAGCAAGATTATTGCAGTCAAGGCTGTTAAGGAACTCGGTTCATACACTGCTACAGTTAAACTTCACAAGGAAGTATCTGTTGAAGTACCGTTTGAAGTAGTTGCAGAGGTTGCAGAATAAAAGCAATAAGATTGAGGTTTGCAGATATTCTTGTTATTATCTGTAATCCGAAAATTTCCAAACAAATAAAAATATATCCCGAGCATACAAATTGTACGCTCGGGATATATTTTTATATCGCCTATCCGGTGAAAGCACTTTAACGCATTGCAGTCATCATTTCGTTGATGAGCAATTATAACTCAAGTGTTGCAATAAAATCATTCCAACGTTTTACAAGTTGTTTGTAGTCTGCAAGGGCTGTTTCATAGGTAATTAAAATTTTCCCGTAAATTTAAGGCAATAATTCTATTTTACAAAATATAACAGGACTGAGTTATTACAACGTAATATATTGATAATAAATAGTATTAATTATATACGGACAATGCCCTGAAAACATATTATCTGTGCAGCGAGGAGTGAAAAACTGTACGCAGAAATCTCAAATCCACACTGTGGATTATAAAAACTACAATGTGGATTTGAGATTTCTTC
>JAGASY010000029.1 GCA_017621515.1 Bacteroidaceae bacterium | reverse complement strand
CAGGGAGTTCCGATAGAAACCGTCAGCCGAATGTTAGGGCATACCAATATAAAAACCACCCAGATATATGCCAGTGCGCCCAGAATGGTCGCTTAATAAATACTTCTTTAGCAAGAAGTTAGGATTGGGTTCGATATAGTCCTATCGTCAATCAGTTTATCCAAAAGGGAAACCCGATGGAGAGTGTAGCATACTGATTAAAGCTCCAAGTCCACTAATAGTCAGGTGGCGACTGAGGGGCAAGACGAAAAGACATACATAAGGATGAAGCCTTGATTGGTTGAATGATAGTTCAGTGGTACCAAATCTTGCAACAACGGAAGACTATTATACATACGTTGTTTCATAGTACTCTGCCTATTTTGTGCGTTAGTGCAGAGCATAAAGAACCGACTATGACACAGCCGCAATAAGCGGACAAGAACGAAAGTCACATCCGACAGTATGTCGTGCTAATAGTTATTAAGAGAACTAACTGGGGATTACCTAAGTCGGAACGCTGGAACAAACAGCTATAAAGAAAGCTTTTGAATATCCGATATGGTAACGGAACTTCCGTAGTAGTCTGAGCAAGGGAAAGCCTTGTACATGGCGAAGGGAAGTAGTCTGTAACTTTAATACAAACAACGGAAAACGTGAGAGACGTATGAGAAATCCAGAGCAAGTATTAAACATTTTAGCTGGACACAGCAATGAGCCCGAGTATAAATACGAAAGGCTTTACCGTATTCTATTCAATGAACAGATGTTCTTTGTCGCCTACCAACGTATGTATGCAAAGCCGGGCAACATGACACCCGGCACAGATGGCAAAACTGAGGATGAAATGAGCATTGATAGGATAAACAAACTCATAGAGAGTATAAAGGATGAGACTTATAGTCCCAATCCTGCAAAGAGAACTTACATTCCGAAAAAGAATGGGAAGATGCGTCCGCTAGGAATACCGTCTTTTGAAGACAAATTGGTTCAAGAGGTAGTAAGAATGGTGCTTGAAGCCATATATGAGGGACACTTTGAGTGGACATCGCACGGTTTCAGACCAAACCGAAGCTGCCACACAGCACTGAAAAGTCTACAAAACAATTTCAACGGTGCAAAATGGTTCATTGAGGGAGATATAAAAGGCTTCTTTGACAACATAGACCATAATGTGCTGATAGAAATAATGAAAGGCAGAATAGCAGACGACAGATTTCTTCGTCTGATACGGAAATTCCTCAATGCAGGGTACATGGAAGAGTGGCAATTCAACAAGACTTATTCAGGGACACCGCAAGGTGGTATCATAAGCCCTATTTTGGCAAATATATACCTTGACAAGTTCGATAAGTACATGAATGAATATGCCAACAAATTCAATAAAGGGACAGCAAGAAGCCGCAACAAGGATATTTGCAAACTCAACAGCAGAGTACACTACCTAAAACGTAGGATAAATGAAGTAGAGGATGTAAACGTAAGAACAAGGATGGTAGAAGAACTGCACGAAAAGCAGAAGCTGATACTTACAATGCCAAGTGGCAATGATATGGATGTAAACTTTCGCAGGTTGAAATACGTGCGCTATGCCGATGATTTCCTTATCGGAGTTATCGGAACGAAAAACGAATGTGAGACAATCAAAGCTGACATCACTAAGTTTATGCAGGAAAAGTTAAGGCTGGAGATGTCACAGGAAAAGACTTTGATTACAAATGCACAAGACAGCGCAAAATTTTTGGGTTACGAAATATATGTCCGTAAAGACTATGCCACAAAGAGAAACAGTAACGGAACAGTGCGCAGATACTTCAACGGGAATGTGATACTACACGTTTCAAGAGAAGTAATCAAGAACAAGCTGCTCAGCCTCGAAGCCATGAAAGTTGTCACCAAACACGGCAAGGAGACATGGGTGTCAAAAGGCAGGACTTATATGATTGACAATGAAGCGCACGAGATTGTATCTCAGTTTAATACCGAAATACGAGGGTTCTACAACTATTACTCAATAGCAAACAATGCATCGGCTTTGGGACGCTCTTTCGGCTGTATTATGAAGTTCTCCATGTACAAAACTCTTGCTCAAAAGCTGAATATGTCAGTGAGAAAAGTCATTGAAAGATACCGCAAGGACAATCTCTTTGCAGTGCCTTTTGTAAACAAGGGAGGAGAAACCAAGTACAGGGTATTCTATAATGAGGGATATGCCCGCAAAACGGATTGTGAAACAGCCCCAAGTGACAATCTGCCGTACATGTTCAAAACGCCATCGTTGAGTCTGATAGAAAGGCTTACAACAAAAACGTGCGAACTATGTGGCAAGCACGGAGAAGTGGTAATGCACCATGTCCGCACACTCAAAGAGTTAAAAGGTAAAAATGACTGGGAACGCAAAATGCTCTACATGCACAGAAAGACTTTGGTTGTATGTGCGGAGTGTAACGCAAAAATCCAGAGATGTGTCAAGTAAGATGATGTTACAGATGGAGAGCCGTATACATGGAGACGTGTAAGTACGGTTCGGGGGCAGGTAAGCGAAAACCTACCGCTGTAAAGCGGAAAGGCGTTGTTTGCCGAGCCTACAAATAACAAAAGAGAAAATCTCACAAGATATGGAAATCCTTTCCCATAAACTGGAATCTTTGGAAAAGCAGATTACTGAAAGGATATAAAAAACGATCTATCTCAAATTCTTTTTTTTGTTACTTCTTTCCCATTCTTTTG
>JAGASY010000028.1 GCA_017621515.1 Bacteroidaceae bacterium | reverse complement strand
GGAGTCTGTCGAAAACAATCACTAAAATTTAAAACAGTTTCTTAGTGTTTTTTGTCCCTTTTCCCGATGTTTCATAATGATTTTTAAGTGTATAAATGGGCTTATATCAAAGTGTTTCATTATTTTGTATTTTCACAGAGATATATTGGATATATTGAATACTAATTATATATTTGCATCATAAACGAGGTATATGTATCTCGATTATTTGAATTTGTAATAAATGTTAACCATGAAAACAAGATTATTGTTTATTTTTAGTTTGCTTTCGTTGTCTTTTCTTGCACACGGTCAAGAATCTACGGACAGTATTGATGAATGCCAGTTTGTAGTAGTGTATGACTACTTGTGCCACACTGAGGACAAGAATGGGAATAAGGTGACGGATTCTCTGCAACTTGCCGTACAGGTGGGCAATAAGGTGACGAAATGTGCGGAGTATAATGCCACGATGATGAATGATTTTCATGACAGGCAAAACAAAGAGTATCAATATGGGGAGTGGGGAGCACGTCCTTATAATGTTCCGACTATTTATTTGAACCATCCGGAAGGGGAAATGAGAACTTTTGATAAAATCATACCGAAAAGATACCTTGTCAAAGGGGCGATGGAGAAGACTGAATGGACAATAAGCGAAGACACGCTCACTCTCGGTGGTTATCTGTGTCATAGAGCCACAGGAATGTATGCGGGAAGGGTGTGGAATGTGTGGTTTACGGAAAACATTGCCGTTTCTGTCGGACCTTGGAAACTCGGTGGACTTCCGGGACTGATTTTGAAAGCAGAAGACAGTAGGCGAATCCATTCTTTTGTCTTATGCGGATTGATAAATCGTAAAACTGCCATAAACTATAAGGAGGACAAAATATGGACTGCCATCACCGCAGAAAAGTTCATTGCCAACCGAAACAAAATCATGTGTAACAAACGCTATGTGCAGAATCCACGCTATTATTTGCCGGACGGTGCTCTTGACGGTGCGGTGGAAATGTGGGCGGGAGGTCCGGAGCCGGCTCCGGAGGACAAATATACGGTGCTGGCTGTTGACATGGTGGTGCCGAAAACGGTGCATGTATATCAGCCTTTGGAACTAAAATAATCGGTGGCCTTGTTGAGCAGGAGACACATCGGGCTGTTCTTTGACTCTACGAACTGTATGAACAATATGAATAGTATTAAGCTTCTTTTCTTCCTGTTTTTGTGTGTGCATGGTGTAGCAAAAGCCCAAATGCGTCTCTCAGGAAAAGTCTCAGATACAAAAGGTGCTCCTGTGGAGAACGTAATCGTGAAGCTTGTGAATGGGGCACGTACATATTGCTACGCATTCACGAACAAGAACGGAGAATATGCGATGGAAGTCAGTGACAGTGTTAGAACTGATGAGATACGGGTGGTTTTCTCGCATATCGGCTATGACACGCAGGAGCAAGTTCTCAAAGGAGATGGCAGAAACAAGCGTGCGGATGCTGTGTTGACCCCGAACACACAGCTCCTGCCTGAAGTCAGAATCAAGTCATCGCCGTTGCTGCATCAGGGCGATACGCTCCGCTATTCGCTTGCCTCTTTTCTTGGCAAGGGCGATGTGACGCTTGAGGACGGTATCAAGCGACTGCCGGGAATCGAAGTGTCCAAGAGCGGCGCCATAAGCTACATGGGGAGAGGTATAAGTCACTTCTATATAGAAGGCTTGGATATGCTTGGAGGGAGATACAACCTCGCCACGAGAAATATTCCGGCGGAATATACCTCGTCGGTGGAGATTCTTCGCAACCACAAGGACAAGAAAATTGACCATGACGAAGAGAGCGATGCTGTGGCACTTAACGTCCGGTTGAAGAACAAAGCCAAATTCCGCCCTTTCGGACAGTCGCAGGTGGGAGTCGGTTGGCAGGAAGATGATGCGCTTTATGCCGTTGGGCTTACCGGAATGATGTTCATGAATGATTTCCAGACCATCTGTTCGGGAAAATACAGCAACAGCGGCAACTTTGCTTCTTACGACATGACGGACCATTTCGGCAATACAGGAATAGGTAGCTGCGTTATGTCGTTGCTGGGCGGATTTGGAGGTGGCAGACCGCCTAAGGGCGAATATCTGTATCAGACCAACGGTATGGCATCGCTGAATGCCATCAGGCGGGTGGATAGTCTGCTTACTGTCAAGACGAATGTCAATTATGCTTATGAAGACTCCCATTATGCCTATTCCACGGCATCTACCTATTTTGCCGGTGGCGAGAATCTGACGTTGAACGAGAGCATGTCGCCCGGTTCGCGTCTGCACAGGCCTTCTGTTGAAATGAATTTTCGCAAAGACGAGCGTTCAAAGTTTATAAACAACACTTTAAGATTCCGGGCGCAGATAGAACAGAATGAAAGTCCGGTGACAAGGATGACTAACGGACAGGACGAGATAATTGGACAGAACCGCCGGGCTTCCGGATTTGAAGTGACGAATACCCTTTACACCCGTATGCTTGTGGGAAAGAACAAGTTGGGTTTAAACTCTTATGTCAGGTTTGTGCGCACTCCGAAGCTGAACATGGATTTCTCTTTTTCCGGTGCGGAGGCAGGTAGTCCGGACAGCCGCATAGTACAATCGGGGCAGGAAACTTCTTTCCAGACCAAGGAAAGCTCTTCGTTCACTTTGAATCTCTCCGATAAAATCAGAATACATCTTCCTGTGAGTATCGATGCTTCATACAACTTTATAGAGACTGTCCGTATGCCCAATATTGCCATGAACAGGCTTGGAGGATGGCGGGTGTCTCCGTCCGTCTCACCTTCGTTTGAATGGAAATTCTTTGACAAAAGACTTTGGACGCAGTTAAGCTCTTGCATGAGGTGGCTGTCTATGAGCTACAAGCCAACCACAGGCTTCAAGCGTGTGAACCTGCATGATGTGTATTTCGAACCGTCTGTGCGGATGAAGTACTCTTTTAGCGGCACCTCCGAACTGAGTCTGTCGTCTGCTGTCAATAACGGTACGGGCGACATTCTTGACTTGATTACGGAGGATGTGCAGACGGACTACAAGAGCACACATGCTGCATCGGGGGTGATAGCTCGAACAAACACATGGAGCACGACACTTTCATATAAATATGAGAAGCCTTTTTGGTTCTTTACTCTGAACACCTCGGCTTCGTGGATGCAGGGCAAGCGCAATGTGCTCACTTCGCAATTTGTGGATAACGAGGGCATAAACAATTCTTCGATATTTGGTGACAGCCATTACAGGAATGCCGGTTTCTTCTTGAAACTCTCGAAGAATATTATTGAACTTCATGCCAAGCTGAATCTTGAAGGCTCTTACAAATGGAACAGCAATGAAATGATGGAGCAGGGTAGGCGCGTCACTGCTTTCGGACATGGATATAACGTACATGCGTCTGCATCAGTGGCACCTTTGAAATGGATGGAACTGAACTATGACATTGACTTTGCCCGTTCATTCACTCGGTTTGTCGGACAGCGCAATCGCAATGAGTCCTTGTCGCATATTGGTGGTATATCCGTCTTTCCAATTGAGCATCTGGAAGTGAAGGCAAGCTATGATAATGTGCGTCAACAGATTGCAGACGGGCATTTCAAGAATTTCACTCTTTTTGATGCTACCGCACAGTTGAAGATGAAACGCTCCATTTTGAAGATGTCTTTGCAGAACATCCTGAACACAAAGCATTATTCATGGACTGTGTTTGATGGGGTGAATACATTTTCGTACAATTATAAACTTTGTGGGCGGACGCTCATGATGACATTAATCTATACCAGATAGACACCGTGGCAAAGAATAAATATCAGCAAGCAACATATTAGGAATATCAAAAATAGGATGATAGAAATGAATTTGAGGAAAAAAATAATTGTCGGGCTGCTTATGGCTCCTATGCTATTGAATGCCCAAAACAGCGACTCTATTGATGTCGCCTCACTTACTGTGGTGTATGATTATAGTGTGAGGACAACAGATGCAGACGGTGTGCCTATTACGGATGCGATGCAGCTGGCTGTACAAATCGGGCATAATGTGACAAAGAGTTTTGCTTACAGCAATTATCTGCAACAGACCACGGGAGAATGGAATGCCGATATGGCTTTTGCGGAGGCATATCTCCATCTTCCTGCTGTATGGCACAACTATCCTGAAGGAAAAGTCACGACATGTGAAATAATCATTCCCAACGAGTATGAGGGGGTGTCGGACATTCCTGTCATAGACTGGCAGATTTCAGACGACACATTGACCATAGCCGAACATTTATGCCATTCGGCTACTGCGACATTTGCTGGTGTCACATGGAATGTGTGGTTTACGGAAGATATAGCCACGACAGCGGGTCCTTGGAAACTGGGCGGTTTGCCGGGGCTGATAATGGTGGCAACCGATGCGGACAGCATACATTCATTCAGATTTAACGGTATGACTTCAAAACCGTCTTCCATTATTTATACTCAGAGACCTGAGGTTCGTAAAATTTCAAACGCAAAGATTGTCAAGCACCGTAATTCTATATACTGTAACAGCATGTATGCAAAAAATCCTATTTATTATGTGCCGGATTTGCTCTCTTCTACAACGAATGTCACAGTAATCAATACGGACAAAACACCGCGTGTGCTTTTGAACGGAATGTTTTTAATGAACGAGGCACATGTGTTCCAGCCTTTGGAATTTTGTAAATGACAGACTGATAATACTTGTTTGGCGGAAGTAAATTGGCGAAATAATGATGTTGTTTCGGAATTTTCTGTAAGCGAAAATGGTGTTGAGGGGCATATAAATCCTCAAAAAGAACTCGGTTTTACTCCATTGATGGAATCTTATTGTGTTAATGGATGTTATCATTTTGGATGGTGTTAGGGTTTGACTGGTGATTTCGTCTCTGAAAACGCAATTATACTTGAAAAAATATTTCGCTGAAAATCAGTAAAATGTAATTTTTCTTGAAAAAAAGTTGCTAAAATATTTGGTGGGTAATGCAAAATGCTCTACCTTTGCACTCGCTTTCAGGAACGAGGGTGTTTAGCTCAGCTGGTTCAGAGCATCTGCCTTACAAGCAGAGGGTCGGCGGTTCGAATCCGTCAACACCCACACGCAACGAGAGTGGTTACACAAAGTTGCTTATAAGTTTCTTCATGATGGCTCGCTAGCTCAACTGAATAGAGCATTTGACTACGGATCAAAAGGTTATAGGTTTGAATCCTATGCGAGTCACTCTTTTAGATAGAGGTCTTAAAGAAATAAAGAAAGTAGTGTCGGGCATATTCCAGAGTG
>JAGASY010000027.1 GCA_017621515.1 Bacteroidaceae bacterium | reverse complement strand
CGCCTAACGAGGTGTATTCCTTCTCCGCTCTTGCTAAGGGCGGCATCAAGAAGGACGGCACGATCCTCGGCAGCCTCCGGATTCAGGACATGCAGAACTCTGACAACAAGGTCACGATCCCTGTTACGAGCGCGGACTACCAGAAGTACGCAGCCGACTTCACGACGACCGCCACAACGAAGCAGATCCGCGTGTTCTGCTACCTTGAGCGCGACAAGTGGGGCGCAAGCATCAGCGAGCTGCATGTGGACGACGTGAAGCTCACGGGTGTCCGCCGTCTCACTTCAGACAAGATCGGCTTCAAGAACGACGGCGCCTCTGTCGAGTACTTCTCGTTCGACAACACCGGCGCATATGCTCCTGCAATGGCCTCCCTGACCACTTCTGTCGATACGTTGACGATAGCAGGAACCGGAAACAGTGAAACATTCACAGTAAATGCTTCTGAACTTACCGGTGATATACAGATTTCTGCTACAACTGGTTTTGCTGTTTCTCCTGTGAAACTTTCTGCCAGTGCCAAGAATGCGAAGATTCGTGTTACCAATCTTACTACTCTTGCCCATAATAGCGGCAAGGTTATTCTCCGCAGCGGTGACATGCGTGCATACGTGAATGTCGGTAGTCTTGGTACAGAGCTTGAACAAAAGGATCTTTCTCAGAATCCTGTATATACAGGCGGAGCAGAAGAGGAAATGTCATTTGACGGCTTCACTCCGGGTGAAAACGGATATACTGTAGAATTCCGGGCTAAGGTTGACGAACTGTCAAAAGAATTTATGCCATACGCTGTAACAGAGAATGGTGTAGGTTTCAAGGGATATGTTACCTCTTCAAGTCTTGGATTGTACAACGGTACAAGCCGCAAGGAGAGAATTGCTAATCCTGCAAACGGCGGTACATTCTACAATACTGATGGTCTCTACCATACTTATCGTTTTGCTGTTGCATCTGATAATCGTGTGTTTATTTATCGTGACGGACTTGCTATCGATACAGTACGTACTGCAGACTTCGGTCTTCAGCCGGAATGGTCTGTCGAGAACGGACGTGCTTTGAAGAATCTTTTGAAGAATCCTGATTTCGAAGGAGAATGGGACTTCAATAAGAGCCGCAATATTACTGACCGAATTGAAGGTTGGGATGTTTATCCTTACGACCAGTATAACTCTACTCAGCAGATTATTACAGAAGAACGTAGCAATGAGGTTGACCAGAACAACCATGTTCTTAGTGTAGATCGCTACATGTGGAGCGACGGTTGGGCTGCTGCAGAAATCTCGCAGTTGGTAGATGTAGCTCCTAACGAAGTTTATTCTTTCTCTGCTCTTGCAAAAGGCGGTATCAAGAAAGATGGAACTATTCTCGGTAGCTTGCGCATACAGGATATGCAGAATGCCGACAACAAGGTGGCAATTCCTGTGACAAGTGAAAACTATCAGACATACGCTTGTGATTTTGAAACAAAGGCTACAACAAAGCAGATTCGAGTATATTGCTATCTTGAACGTGATAAGTGGGGAGCAAGTATTACACCTCTCAAAGTAGATGATGTCAAACTTACAGGATACAGTCGTGTAATTCAGCCTCAGATAGGTTTCCAGAATGAATCTTCCGATATTGAGTATTTCAATTTCGATTGCACAGGTGCGTATGCTCCTGCATTCCCAAGCCTTACAGCTGAAGATATAAGCACAGCTGTTGACGCTGTTGATGCAGAAAACAATGGTGGTATCCGTGCAAAAGTTACAGACGGTATGCTAATGTTGACAAATGTCAAGGAACATTCTCGTGTGGTTGTTTATACCGTTGGCGGCGCTCCTGTCGGTATGCTTAACGATTATACGGATAATACCGGTATTGCTCTTCCGGGACGTGGTACATACGTTGTGCTCGTTATTGGAGAAAATAGCAGACAAAGTATTAAATTAGTGTATTGATAATTGTTGGAGGGCAGTTTTTCCCTAACTTTGCATAGGGAAGACTGCCCTTTTTTTCTTCCAACATTTATAAGATACAAGTAATGTAATATAAAGAAATAATAGAAAAATGAACAGACTAATTTCTACTACTCTTGTTGCCTTTGCTTTTGCTGTTGGTGCAAAAGCTGATGGAGGCAGTATTGTACCCGGTGGAAACTGGAATGATACGAAGGGAGCTGCCATAAATGCACATGGAGGATGTGTGCAATATGCAGACGGATTTTATTATTGGTTTGGTGAGGACAGAAACGGTATGAAATGTAATGGAGTCAGCTGTTATCGCTCTTCAGACTTATACAGTTGGACACGTGTGGGGCTTGCGCTGACTCCTACCGGAACAATGACCGATGAGAACCGTGACATTGCGAAAGGACGTACTTTTGAACGTCCGAAGGTAGTGTATAATGCGACTACCGGCAAATGGGTCATGTGGGTGCATTGGGAAAACGGCTCTGATTACGGACAGGCGAAAGTGTGTGTGGCGCAGGCGGACAAGATAGAAGGTCCATATACGCTGGTAGATGTATTCCGCCCTAATGACCATGATTCGCGTGACCAGACACTCTTCCTTGATACAGACGGACGTGCATATCATATATGTTCTACCAATATGAACACCAACACCAATATTGCATTGCTGTCTGATGACTACCTTACTCCTACGGCGACAGAGAATCTTCAGCTGCTTGGAAAGAAGTATGAAGCAGCCTCAATCTTTAAGGTGGGGGATATATATTATGGACTGTTCTCTGGATGTACAGGATGGACTCCTAACCGCGGACGCTATACTTACACATACGATTTGTTGGGGCAGTGGGTCAGTGGAAATGACTTTAAGGATCAGGACGGAAGTACCGGCATCAACTTTTGTATAGACAAAGGGAAGGACAACACATACCAGTCGCAGAGCGCATACGTATTTCCTGTCCAGGGGAAGGATAAGTGCTTTGTATATATGGGCGACCGTTGGAATTCTGGTAATGTACAGAGTTCAAAATATATATGGTTGCCTGTCAGCATCCGTTCCGGCTATCCCGCTGTCCGCTGGTACGACAGTTGGAATTTGAGCATATTCGATAATATGTACCGTTATAAGCGTGTGGCAGAGGTAGAAGACGGCGGTGAATATTGTTTGCTTGAACGTAACTCCGACCGTGTTGTTTCTCGCCCGAAATCATCCCTTTCCCTTGAAGATGATGGAGAAAGCAACATCTTCTTTGTTTTCCATAAGACCGATATCCCATATATATATAAGATTGAAGAGAAAGCAACCGGCAAATATATCGAATCACTGTTCGGTTCTCTTCGTTTCCAGACAGAAGTTGATAAGGATACACAGAAGTGGGTGCTTGTTTTGGAGGAAGATGGCTACTACCATATTCAGAACTATAGTGATGGGGCATGTATTTCTGTTTCCGGAAATGAAACGATGGCTGGAACTCCGGTTTATCTTAACGAGAAAGATAAGAATATTCATCAGAGCTTTGCCTTGTATTTTGATTCTGAGAAACATCCAGAATATGTTGAAGCAGACATGTACAGTAAATCTTATAGGGAAAAGAATCGTGAACTGATGGCTGCACAAGATGAGGCGATGAGCATCGAAGGCATCAGCGGCTCACAGGATTTGTACTCGGACATAGCTGTTGCCGATGGACATGTTACGATAAGCGGAATGCAGGGCAGCACAGTGGTGACTGTTTATACCGTCAGCGGTGTGTATGTGGCAGGCGCACGTGGTACTTCCGTTTCTTTTGATTTGAATCCCGGAATTTATCTTTTGCGTATCTGCGACAAGGTTGTGAAAGTAAGGATTTCTTAAAGATAAAAGCAGAGAACCAAAAGCTGGAATGAAGAAAAGCCATATAGGCATTGACTTTCTTCAGCTTTTGATTCTCTGTTTTTTTACGGCTTTATCCCGATAAGTTATTTTACCTCTTAAATCTTTTTTCTCCTAATGAAGCGTTTTGTTTATCCTGTACTTTTTGCGGCATTCGCCATATTTATATTGTTGTTTAGGCTTTCGGATTATCTGTATGAGACGGCAGCAATGACCCCGTTTTATACCACCGGCATGTTTGTACACGACATAGTGAGCCGTTGCGGAGGACTGCTCGCTTTTGCGTCAGCCTTTTTGCAAAGCTGCTTTGCCATACCTTGGATAGGGGCATTGTGCATGACTGCCCTTCTTCTCTTGATTCCATACATGCTGAAAATGCTTTTCCCACTTGCCAACCGTTTTGAATCCCTCTACTGGCTGCCTTCGTTTGCTATACTGCTGAATTATACACAACTCGGTTACATGATTTATGTCTTGAAAACTCCGGCAGTAGCCTTCATGCCGCTTCTTGGTGTTGTCGTATCCTTGCTGCTTGTTTGGCTGTTCCGCTTTATTTACAATCTTGGAGGCTTGTTCGGAAAGATATTCAGCTCTGTGTGGATTATAGCAGTAGCAACATTCGGATATTATGCGTTGGGCTGTTATGCGCTGTTTGCGCTGTGGCTGATTGTGCCGATTCTGTGCCGTAAGCCGTCGAAAGCCTCTGCAGCCAATCTTTCTTTTTCCGTCTTCTTAGGCATTCTCGTCGTAATCTCTTTTTTTGTACCTTACCTTTTCTATAAAGCAGGACTGCTTCACATACGAGTCGAATCCATCTATTTTGTCGAACTGCCGGATTTTCTCTGGACCGATGCGGAGAAAATTCTATGGCGACCGCTTATCTTTTCTTTCGTATGGATTCTTCTCCTTTCCGCTTCTTTGCTGTTCGCTCCCCGTGAAAAACATGCAGAGACTAAGATTTCAGTTTTTGCTGTCATATTGTTCTTAGTCTGTTTCGGCGGAGCCGGATATATGACCTATACCAACACTTATCGCGACATCAATTACGAAAAGATACTCAAGATGAAGCGGGCGATGGATAACGGCGAATGGGAAAAAATGCTTGATGTGGCACGAAGTGCCGATTTGTCGTCCGATGATTATACTCCTCCTACCCGTATGCAGGTTCTACTCACCCGCCTTGCCCTTTATAAACTCGGGCGAGAAGCCGATGAACTGTTCGGCTATCCGGACGGAGACGCACCATACAATGTGCTGCGAAACCATCAATATTTGCGCCTTATGGGTGGACGCTCGCTCTATTACCATTACGGCAAACTGAACTTCTCCTACCGCTGGTGCATGGAAGATATGGTAGAATACGGCAAGCGTCCCGACTATCTGAAGTATATGCTCCGTTGCGCCGTGATGAACGGGGAGACGAAACTCGCACAGAAATATGCCGATATGCTCCGCAGCAACCCTTTCTGCAAAGAGTTTGTGAACCGATATTATGACTCGCCTTCCGAGGAAGCCAAAAAGGAATATGCCGATGTAGCAAAACTGCTGAATTACGAGACAGTGCTCGACGGCGATGGCGGACTGATAGAAGTCTATCTTCTTTATAATTTTGCAACAATGGAGGGCGGAACTCGCGAAATGGTCAACCTCTCGCTTCTCTCGTGTCTCATTCAGAAAGACATCAACGGGTTCTGGCAGCGTTTCTTCCAGTTGCTGCCTACATTCAAGGACGGACGCATACCGCGACATTATCAGGAAGCGGCTTTGCTATTTTCGCAGTTGGAACAAAAAGTAGATATTAGCAGACTGCCGATAGACAACGACGTGAAAGCGCGCTTTGAACGCTTGATAGAGGCTTCCGCCAACAATGCGCAATATGGTGACGAATACAACTGTTCGGTTCTTCGTAGCTCATTCGGCGACACTTATTGGTATTATTATTTCTTTACGACAGAATTAAAGACAAATTGAACTTTATGAAACAGATAAGATTAACCCTATTTTCTCTGTCCATGCTTACATTCGCTGCATGTTCCGTCTCTGTGCCGGACAACGCGGCGTGCAATGGGCACGATGCCGCCACTTTCCCCGAATATGCCGATGCTGTGATACCGCCCAATATTGCTCCTCTCAACTTCTTTGTTGAAGACAAAGCCGACAGCTACATCACGCATATATACACTTCTTCAAGGAACAAGGATATTGTCGTGGAAGGGCGCAGCGTGGAAATTCCGCAAGAAGAATGGAGCGACTTGCTTGCAGAGGCTAAGGGCGATACGCTCTACACCGATGTCTATGTAAAGGTCGATGGCGCATGGATGGTCTGCAATACCCGCAAGAACCCTGTAGCAGAAGAAGAGATAGATACTTACATCACTTATAGGCTTATAGAACCTTCATACGTGGATTATGAGGAAATGACCTTGAACCAGCGCAATCTGACAAACTTTGAGGAGGTGCAGATATACAACAACATGATGTTGAGCGACGGCGATAACGGGCAATGTATCAATTGCCATGCCGCGCAGGATTACAACCGCACAGGACATTCGCAGTTCCATGTGCGACAGAATCTTGGAGGCACAGTGTTCACCGACGGCAAGAACATCAAAAAAGTCAATCTGAAAACAGAACAGACGCTTTCCGCAGGAGTATATCCTGCTTGGCATCCGACGAAGAGTCTCATCGCATATTCCGTCAACGAAACGGGGCAGGTGTTCCATACGAGAGACCTGCAGAAGGTGGAGGTCATCGACTATGCCAGCAATCTGATTCTTTACGATCTCACGGCGGATAAGGTCTATGACATAGATAGCCGTGCCGATGAGTTCGAGACATTCCCTGCATGGAGTCCGGACGGAAAGACGCTCTATTACGCTTCGGCTCATTACGAGCAGCAGACTGATGACATTGATACGGAACTGAATGCGAACTATGAGCAACTGAAATACAACCTTTACAGCCGCAAGTTCGATGCTCAGACGATGAAGTTTGGTGCTCAGGACACAGTGCTCTTGGCTTCCCGTATGGGTAAAAGTGCGGTGTTGCCGAGAGTGTCTCCTGACGGACGCTATCTGTTGTTCGCAATGGCGGACTATGGCAATTTCCATATCTGGCATAAGTCGAGCGACCTCTATGTGATGGATTTGCAGCAGAAAGCGTCGGTAAGTTCCGATAGCGTCTCTGCTTCGATAGCCGACAATGTCTATCCGTTGTCGGAAGCGAACAGCAAATTTGCCGAGAGCTATCATTCGTGGTCGTCAAACGGCAGATGGATTCTGTTCTCTTCTCGTCGTATGGACGGAAACTACACGCGTCTGTTCATTGCTTATTTCGACAAAAACGGTCATGCACACCGTCCGTTTGTGGTTCCGCAGCGGAAACCGAAGTTCTATCGTCAGCTGTTCAAGAGCTACAATGTGCCGGAGTGGATGGTTGCTCCCGTTCAGCCTTCGTCTGTCGATTATGTGGAGGCAGTCCGTAAAGACGCTGTTCAAGCGACTTATAGTGGCTCTTCACTCCTTGTTCCTTCAGCGGATGATATTCCCGTTTCCCGCTCTTCAGTTGATGCGGCATCAGGAGCTTCGCAACATGCAGGAAATCGGGTAGGGTATTGATGGGCATTTACGGATGTTTTTTTACCGGATTTATCGGTATAAATACGTTTTTTGCACAATATAAACATACATTGCTCGTTATTTATATAGTGGTGATACTTATTTACCACGGTGAGTAAGAACTAATAGATTAAAGAGTTAATAAATACTATGTATGTAATCGTAACTTAGGTTTTAATAGGATTGTTTACGTCGTGAGACGGTTATTCAGGATGGGTATGAGGGTGTATCAGCATTTGATATGCCCTCATTTCTTTTATTGCTTGTAAGTTTTGTTTAAGTAGGTGTATTCACCGCTTTTGTTTTGTAGGTAGCTGTATTTGACTGATACCTGTTAAAAATAATAAAAAAAACAAGCTAAAATCGATTCTTTTCAAAATGACAAAATGATATTTTCGTCCAAAATAAAAATTTAACACTTGGAGCGATTTTTTGCCGAAGAGGAAAAGACGAAATTTTTTTGCTTAAATATAAACCATTGATAATCAAAAGAATATAAAAATTTCCAAAACGCTCAAAAAAACGTGTCGGGCACAATTTTTTGGCAAATTTGAATATTCTGATAATATATTGATTACTAATACATTACAATAAATTTTACCATTTTCACTCTCAAATACGGCTTCAAATCCATTCACTTTTAACTCTCTGTTCAGATACACTTCAAAAGCCGAGATTTATACACTTCTTAACATTCTGACTGAGGCAAACTGCTTTTTTCTTGGCTTCCCAGTGTTTTTTTATTTTCAGCGCGCTGTTTTTTTCTTCGCAGCGCACAGTGGGAGAATTTCCACTGCGCTGTGGTTAAAATTACAGTGCGCTGAAAATGTGACGACAGTGCGCTGGAAATTTGAAAACTTAGT
>JAGASY010000026.1 GCA_017621515.1 Bacteroidaceae bacterium | reverse complement strand
TCTTCTCCTCCTTCTCCGTCACACAGCCTTCCGCGTCGAAGGCGAATCCACCGTGGGTGTCGCTGTATCCTGCGTCTGTATATAGCACGGCGGCTTTGTTGCTCCTGTTCGCCTGCCATTGCGTCTCCGCCGGCAGCCCTTCGCCCTGTATGCCAAGAGCCTCCGCGGCCCTGCTGATGTCAAACTCCGTGTGTTTGATGCCGCCGTTGTCCGCCGGAAGCAGAATCTCCTCCTCTCCCACATATTCCATGTAATGAACCTCATCGACAGGTTCAAGAACATAGTTCACAGTGTAGTATTTCTTGTTCTCCGGATTAACAAGGAACACAGAGCCGGTGTAGATGGTGCCGACAGAATTGTAAAGAATGAATATGAAATCGTTTTTTGAAAAGTCCTCCTTGTTGAAATAATAGATAAAAGGATCTATTTGTAGATATTCTTTATCAGACAGTGTATAGCCAGACACGGAGTCCAGCGGAACCTTATATCCCTCTGGGGTCATATAAAAAGGTGTTTGATTCACCATCACACCTGTTTTCTGTGCTTCTCCCGGATTTTTATAGACAAATGCCTGCAAGCTGTTGGAGCCTGTCAGTTCTACAGCCTTTGAATAGTCAGCATACAATTTTGTTATTCTTGAAGATTTTTGTGACCTCGGCAGTTGTACATAGATGCTTTCGCTTCCGACTTCTTCTCCGTCATTAAAATCCACGTAATGTGACTTGAATGTGGTTATGAGTTCTATCTCGTAAACCCTGTTACAGTACACAAACAGCAGCGGGGTCTTATACACAACTGAATCTCCTGCTTCTATTGATTTTGAATATGTTACATCAATTCGTGACGGGGTGTATTTATACAACGAATCAGACGTATCAAGAGGCGAACCAGGATAAAAACTTATAGAAAAGGCATAATCATCCTCGTTCTCGAACTTCTTGTCACACCAAGTTCCTCTTGTGGTTATCATATATGATTTAATCTGGCTCAAGAAACTGAAATTTCCGTTGACACAATCGTTGTCATCCAATACAAGGAGATTCGCTATGTCCGTGTCGTAGCAATTCAGTTCTTCTCTGACTAAATTAATGTCGAAATCAAATCTATGGAAACGATCTTTCGTCGTCATCTCTAACTTCAGGGTGCTTTTACCTACGTATTCAAGATCTTCTATCTTTTGGGGTTCGCTTTTTACAATTCTCACGAACAAATTAATCTTGAATGCACGGTTAGCATATATAAGGTACAGCTGCGCTCTAAATTTGTCTCCCGCCTTTGTCAATTCCTCGTTGGCGATGACGGCAGCCGTCAACATACCCGTCTCCTGCTCGTAGAACAGATTTTTTATTTCAAAACAGTCTGAATAGTATGTCGATATGAGTGCGGCGCAAGGACAGACAGGTTCTTCGTTGAAATCGTCAATCTTGAAGATCAGTTCATTATTGTCTGCATATCCGACCAGAGCGTCGGTTATCTTCTCGGTCGTAACGTCGTAAGTCTTTGCGTACAGCATTCTGTCAAGCATCTGCGGATAGCTCATGTCCTCCACACCCAATTTCTCTGCGATGTCGTTTATCTTCAGACTGATGCTCCCCGGAAAATAGGACGATGCGTCAATATGAAGTTCTGTCTCCCCGATAATGTCAAGTACGCTTAGGTTAAGCGTCGGATTGGGAATGCTTATATCTTGCTTTATGGAAAATTGGATGTTGAACTCCACCGTGTCTGCCTTGTTTATCAGATAGATGGCAGTGCGGAAAAAATCTCCTTCCTTGCACTTGTCCGGCACTTGTCCTATATGACATGCGAAGTTGTCTTTGGTGGCATTGGCTCTGAAATAGCAGAAGAAATACGATTTGGGCTGGATGTTGTCGTTGTGTGCTACCACGCATCCGTCTGCTCCAAGATAGAACCCCCTGCTTAAGACATGGGTATATTCATTTGTGAGTTCACCTCCTCCTGTCTGGCTCTTTCCCCAGAAGATATTTTCCGACTGCATGGTCTCCTGTAACTCCACAGGCGAACTGAATCCTGCGGCTGCGGCTATCTCCGCAAGGCTGAATTTCGCTCTTGCAGTGACAGAATCACCATGCTCGAACTGCTCTATTGTTATTTCATAGGATGTTGTTCTTGCCGATGCTATGGCTGTTATCAAAAGACATAGAATAAAAAATATCTTTTTCATAGGCGGTTACAAAATGTATGTGATGTTTTATTTATACGATATTTGCCAGCCCGAAAGAACTGACAAATACCGTGTGTAAATTGAAATAATTATTGAGACCTAATTTAAAACAACTTCTTAGATAAATATATTAGAGGTCATAGTGACATATTCCGTATGGATTACAATGGACGTCCCATGTGAAATTCACATAAAAATGTATTGGATTAGCATTTTCATTGTCATAATGATAGGATGTAATTGTTACATATTCATACCATAATATTCCATTGGTAATCCAACAAAAAATGTATTCTTTACTATACAAATCTTCTGTCGGTTCTATATCCCCATCTATTTCTCTGCCTAAAAATTCAAGGCTTTTGAATGTAGAACTACCAAGGTCATAATATGGAAATCCATCAGGAATGCCTACATAGTTACTGTTAAAGATACATGCGTTTTTTGTAAGAGCATCAAGAAGCATCTCTTTATTTACATCGTATGGGGTTATTCCATTTTCATGATGAATTATGCCAAATTGGGTTGTATGAATGTTTGGACAAAATGTTCCTCCGGAAGAAGCGACGTTTGTCCATCGGAAAATGTGCTTCCCTTGACTGGTATCGGAACTGAAATAATTGAAATCAAAGTCAGAGATTTCTTGTGCATGACCATTTACTCTTACAATTGCAAAAAGGGTAAGCGTGATTAAATAAAACAATGTTCTTCTCATAGGACTAAATAGATTAAATTGTTAATAAAGATATTATACTCGGTTGCAAATATATACAAATTATTTTCTTTACAAAGAATTTTTAGCAAATTATTTTTAGAAATATCAAATCAGAATACTTTTGTGATGCCTTTTGTGGTGGCTTTTAATGTTTTATGCGGTTGTATTCAACAGACTCTTCTGTCGAATACAGCCGCTTAATACAAGAAGAGGTGTTGGCTGAATATACTATATAAACAGCCAAATATGCTTTATAACTATTACAAAACTATCTTACGATAAATTTTCTGCCATTGCAGATGTATATGCCTTTGGCAAGTCTTTCCGTCGGGTAACCCTCTCTTCCCACGGCTCTTCCGCCGAGGTCATAGATGATGCCGTTGTTCCGCGGCTTCTCCGCCTCTGTTCCAGCGATGGCAGTATAGGTCTTCTCGTTCACCAGCCTGATGCGGAACACATACCGCCTGTCGCCATGGTCGAGCGCGAGTCTCGTCACATATTCTTCTCCGTCTTCGAGAGGGACGACAGAGGAGGTGCGGAAGCAGTGCCTCCCGTCTTCATGGGCATAGCCGGCATAGAATGCGGTCTTCTCCTCCTTTTCTGTCACACAGCCTTCCGCGTCGAAGGAGAATCCGCCGTGGGTGTCGCTGTACCCCGTGTCTGTATATAACATGGTTGCCTTGTTGCTCCTGTTCGCCTGCCATTGCGTCTCCGCCGGCAACTGTTCACCCTGTATGCCGAGAGCCTCCGCAGCCCTGCTGATGTCAAACTCCGTGTATTTGATGCTGCCGTTGTCCGCCGGAAGCAGAATCTCCTCCTCTCCCACATACTCCATGTAATGAACCTCATCAACAGGTTCAAGAACATAGTTCACGGTGTAGTATTTCTTGTTTTCAGGATTTACAAGGAACACAGAGCCTGTGTAGATAGTGCCGACAGAATTGTGAAGGGTGAATCCTAAAAAGTTTTTTGAAAAATCCTCCTTGTCAAAGTAGTAAGGTATTATTTCCAAAAATTCTTTATCAGACCCCCGATAAATAGATGTAGAGTCCTGTGGAATCATATATCCCTCCGATGTCATATAAAAAAACTCTTGTTCCGTCATCATATCCTTTTGCTGCGCATCTTTCGGATTTTTATAGACAAAAGCTCGTAAGCGGCCGGATTCAGTCAGTTCTATAGCCTTTGAATAGTCCGCATTCAAGTCTGCTCCATTTAAGTTCTCTCGAATTGAAGACTTAGGCAATTGTGCATAGACACTTTCGCTACCTACCTCTTTTCCGTCATTAAATTCTAAGATATGTGATTTGAATATGGTGATGAGTTCTATTTCATAAAACCTGTTACAGCATACAAACAGCAGCGGAGTCTTATATACAACAGAATCTCCAGCCTCTATTGTTTTTGAATATATTATTGTAATTTGTGATGGAAAAGTAAGGGTGGTTGTAGGGTATTGGATGGTTTGACCTGGACTGAATCCTATAGAAAAACCATAATCTTCCTCGTTCTTGAATTTCTTATCGCATAAAGTCCCTCTTGTGGTTATGTCGTATCTATATGTTTGAATCCTGTTCTGTAAATTAAAATCTCCGTTGGCACAACCGTTGTCGTCCAATAAAAGGAATTTTATTGCGCTTACATCATTGCAATTCAGTTCTTCTTTGATAAAATTGATGTCGAAATTAAATGTTTTGGAATTACTTTCCGTTGTTTTTTCTAATTTTAGGGTGCTTTTACCCACGTATTCAAGATTTTCTATCTTGGTTGCTCCATTCTTTACTATCTGTACAAATAGATTAATCTTGAATGCACGGTTGCCGTATATGAGGTATAGCTGTGTTTCAAATTTGTCTCCCGCTTTTGTATATTCTTCATTAACGGTGATTGCTGCGGTCAATAAACCTGATTCTTGCTCATAGTTTAGACCTTTTATTGTAAAGCAGTCTGAATATGTGTTGTATATAGAAGTGAGTGCGGCACAAGGGCAGACAGGCTTTTCATTAAAGTCATCAAGCTTGAAATCAAGTTTGTTATTATCCGCATATCCGACTAATTTATCGGTTATCTTCTCGGTCGTAATGTCGTAAATCTTTGCATACAGCATTCGGTCTATCATCTGTGGATAACTCATGTCCTCCACTTCCAATTTTTCTGTGATGTCGTTTATTTCCATACTGATGCTTCCCGGAAAGTAGGTTGACGCGTCAATGTGCAGCTCGGTCTCTCCAATGATGTTAAGTATGCTTAGGTCAAGCGTCGGATTGGGAATGCCGATGTCTTGCTTTATGGAAAATTGGATGTTGAACTCCACCGTGTCCGCCTTGTTTATCAGATAGACGCTTGTGCGGAATTTGTCCCCTTCTTCACATCTGTCCGGCACTTGTCCTATGTGGAATACAAAACTGTCTTTGGTTTCATTGGCTCTGAAATAGCAGAAGAAATACGATTTGGGTTGGATACTGTCGTTATCGTTATGTGGTACTACACATCCGTCTGAACCAAGATAGAATCCCCTGCTTATAGCGTAAGTGTAGTCATTTGTGAGTTCACCCCCTCCGACAGAGTCACTACCCCAGAAGATATTTTCTGTTTGCATGGTCTCTTCCATTGCTGAAGACGAACTGAACCCTGCGGCAGCAGCTATCTCTGCAAGACTGAACTTCACTCTTTCAGTGGCAGAGTCGTCACGCTTGAACTGCCCCACTGTTATTTCGTAGGAAGATGTTCTTGCAGATGCTATGGTTGTTGTCAAAAGGCATAGAATAAAAAATATTTTTCCCATGATATATATATGACTATGATTTTATTAAGACAGTTTTTTACCTGTTCATATGAACTGGCAAAAAACTATGTAGTAGTTAAGTTATTATTTTATAGAATTTACAAATAAATATAGATGTTCAATAAATTTCACATCTATATTACAAGACTTTTTATAGATTCTGAATAAATAGGGCTCTTAGTTTAAAATATTTATTTCTAATATAAGTTCTCAACTTTTAATAAATATGTCAAAGATCATAATACCATATTCCATAAATATCAATATTGGCATCGAATGTAAACTCTACACTATAATGTATTAGATATGACTCTTCATAAGCAATTCGATATGATGTAATAGTTGCACGACAGTACCATAATTTCCCGCTGGTAATCCAGCAAAAAATATATGCCTTTCCAAAAAAATCTTCTTGTAAAGCCATGCTTCCATCAGTTTTTCTATAATTTAAAAATTTAAGTTTTTTGAATGTTGAACTACCAAAGTCGTAATATTGGAAAGACTCTGGAATATTTACATAATTACCGGTAACACTACATACATTGTCTTGCAGAGCATTAAGAAGCATCTCTTTATTTACATTGTATGGGGCTATTCCGTTTTCGTGATGAATTATGCCAAATTGAGTTGTATTAATGTTGGGACAATATGTTCCTCCTGAAGAAGGGACACCTGTGATATGGAAAGTGTGTTTCACAAGTGTTTCATCGGAACTGAAATAATTGAAATCAAAGTCAGAGATTTCTTGTGCATGACCATTTACTCTTACAAATGTAAAAAGGGTAAGTGTTACCAAATAAATGAATGTTCTTCTCATAGGACTAATAGATTAAATTGTTAATAAAGATATTATACTCGGTTGCAAATATATACAAATTATTTTCTTTACAAAGATTTTTTAGCAAATTATTTAGAAAACATCAAATCTGAATACTTTTTGTGGTGGCTTTTAATGGTTTATGCATTTGTGTTCAATAGACTCCTTCGTCAAGAATACCCACTTAAAAACATATAAAAGGAGCCTGTGAGTACTACTACTTATATTAATATAGAAAGAAACTCTGCGAGCACACGTATAAACACCTACAAAAATGGTGCACAGACGGTCTGGACTGTCTGTACACCACTTCAAAATATTTATGTGAGTCAGTTTATCTTCTCGGACCTCTTCCCGGTCCGCCCGGACCTCTATGCCCTTCCATGTCTGTGCCCATCACGTTCTTTCCTCCGAAGATGTTGAGCTTATATATGGCACGTAGCATTCCGTACTGATAGATAGCATTGTATCGTGTGTCACTGCTTTGCATCGCTGTGATGACACGGCTGATGTTGCTGCGCTCCTTCAGTATGTCATTCACTTCAAGCGACAGCGTTAGTGCATTGCCCTTCAGGAATGAATGCGAAACCTGCGCATTCCATATCAGTTCATTGGTGTTCATGGAAGACTGGCTGTATCCTCGGCGGCTGTTCTCTGCAATGTCAGTCACAATGCGTGTACCCCATGGGAGAGTGATGTTTATTTCTGCTCCGTAAGTAAACTGGTAAGTGTCCAGTTTGCTGTTTTCTACCACATTGTTACGCGAACGGTCGTAGTCAATGCTTCCGTTCAGCGATGCTTCGAACCACTCGTTGCGATATCCGAACTCCAAGCGTTCAGCCAGAGTCAGCTTGCGTGTTTTCGACTTGTTCTCCGTATATTGTTTAGGATCGAGATAGCTGACCTGATTGTCATACCCCACACGAGTGAATGTATTCAAGGTGAAGTTCTTGTTCTTGTCCAAAGCGGTATTGAATCCGTACATACCGCCCGCCGACCAGTTGCCGTTGATATTCATCGGCATGGTGGTTCTTACACCGGTAGCTTCGTCATACGACACCATGTTGGATATACTGTTCTGTGTCATGTTGAAATATACATGTGAGAACATGCCCTGCTGTCGGTCTGCATTATAGGTGTTGTAGAACGCTCTGAAGTTGCTGGAGAAGGACGGCTTCAGTCCCGGATTACCCTTGCGGATGTTCAGCGGGTCTGAGTCGTCGGTTATGTCAAGCAAGTTTGTCATGCTCGGCTGGCTTGTGTTTCCTCTGTAAGTGAATCTCAGCTGACTTGTCTTGGAGAACTTGTAGCGGTAGTCGAGGGTTGGAGTAAAGTTGAACACTTTCCTTTCCACTTCCGGATATTCCGTCCCCATATATTTGTAGTTGAGCTTTGACATCTGCGGCAGCGCATCCACTCCCACGTTGAAGTTGTAGTTGTCGCGCACCACACGCAGCATCAGTGAGATGGTATGGTTGTAGTTGTTATATTCCGAGAACTGGCTGAGCTTGTCATCCGGCTTTGCTTCAAATGCAGGATTGCTGACTGACTGTGACAGCATATAATCCACAATGGCAGGAATGTCATATCTGTTTGTGAGCAGCGCATTGTTGAGGTCCGTATATGCCACTGCGTCATAGACGAATGCCTGTCTGTCGTTTTTCGTATGGCTGTAGTTGAACTTGTAGCTGAATTGCAGATAAGTTCTTTTGGCAATAGGTTCGCTGTAGGTCATCTGCACACTATAGTTGCTGCTGCGTCCCGGAGTAGTGTAGTATCTGTTGTTTATGTCGTTGACCTTACCCGACTCCTGCGAATAGGCTATTCGGGAAGCCGACAACTGCTTACTGTCACTGCCGCTGAGCCCTCCTGTAGCGCGGAGAGTGACATTGCGCCCGTCATTGCTCAGACGTCGGTTCAGCTGCAATACTCCGTTGATGGAACGGTTGTTGCTGTATGTCTGCTGACGGCTTTGGTTGGTGTTGACCACAATATCCATGATGTCGTCCATCATGGCCTCCACATAGTCTTCTCCCTTGAACTCGTCAGTGACACCTTCAAATCCTTCCACTTCCGTCAGCGGGTCATCGGAATAGTTGTTCGGATCTTCGTTGAATGTAGCAGAACTGCTGTTTGAGAATCCTCTGCTGCGCGAGTAACTGCCGTTAGGACGGAAGATGATGTTGGTCATGGTGTCGGGCTTCCACTCCATTCTGAAGTTGGCATTGACGCTTGAGTTGCTGCTGAGACTTTTGCTGAGGCTGTTGTTGAACGCACCAGTTGAGGTGACGAAATTCTGCGTAGATGATTTGGTCATAGCGTCGCTTCCGTCATATCTGTAGCGCACACTTCCGCCTGTTTCGAGTTTCTCTGTTTCTGTGGCAAAGTTGAAACCGAGTGTCTTGCTCGAATTAAGACCGTTGCGTCGTCCCCACCATCCGCGTCCGCCTCCGCCGCCGAAGCCTTGGTCGTTGGTGTTGTTTGCAGAACCTACGAGTGAGAAACTTGCGTGGTCCGTGAATCTGTTCAGCATCATGCGCTCATTGTATCTGTGTTCAGTGCCGACACCGAGGTCTATGTTTCCTATCCATCCGTGTTTCATGTCCTTCTTCACACTGAGGTCGATGACAGTCTCTTCTTCGCCGTCGTCAATGCCGGTCACACGTGCAAGGTCGCTCTTTCTGTCATACGACTTTATCTTCTCAATCATTTCGGTCGGCAGGTTCTTCATGGCAGTCTTGGTGTCATTCAGGAAAAACTCCTTTCCGTCCAGAAGAATCTTTTTGACAGTCTTTCCGTTGATGGTGATATTGCCGTCGTCATCCACCTGTGCACCCGGCAGCTTCTTCACAAGGTCTTCGAGAGCAGAACCAGCAGCCATCTTATATGCCGAGGCATTATAGACAAGCGAGTCGCCTGACACAGACACTTTAGAGGCATTGCCATAGACTTTGGCCTCCTGAAGCATAACCGCATCAGACATCAGGGTGATATATCCCATATCCACTTTTTTTGACTTCTCCTTTGTGAGGTCGAGGGTTACGGCTTTGTTCTGATAGCCGATAAACGAAATTTTCAGTGCATAGCGTCCTTTCTTGACATTCTGCATGGTGAATTTGCCGGACATGTCTGTTGCCGCTCCGGCAACAAACGAACTGTCGGGCAGGGACAGTACTTGTACTGTGGCTGATGCTATCGCCTCATTAGTTTCTTTTTCAATAACAGTTCCTGACACGGCGAATTTCGTCTGTGCCGCCACATTCCCGGCACCCAACGCTGTGAGGAGCAATGCTGTCAAAAAGTTTTTCATTATTCTTTGTCGCTTTTTATTTGTTTTCTCTTTCTGAACATTAAAAAATGCCGTGTGCTTTATTTCACGCGGCATTGCTATGACTGCAAATTTACGAAAAAGTTTAACGATTGCTTAAACTTTTTTGCGCTTTAAGCTCTAAAATTTATTTTATTATGATTTCCAGATGGTTAATTCACTTTTTTTTGAAGTTTGTGTGGCTATGGAATTGTTTATTAGTGTCTCCTTGTACTTTGAGTGGGTGTTCTTAATTGTTTCTTTAGGTTTAGGCTGTGTGATAGCGGGTGTATTTGACAGACTTCTTCGTGTGGTCTAAACGGGTGTATTCACAGACTCCTCCGTGTGGTTTAAGTGGGTGTATTCACATATACATAATAATATGAGGAGTCTGCAAAGACATTTGCTTAAACATAAAAAGTAGTCTGTCGAATACCCCCGCTAAAAACAGCAGAATCATACTAAAAACAGCACTTTTTAAAATGACAAAATGATATTTTCACCCAAAATGAAAATTTAACACTTGAAGCGATTTTTAGACGAGGACGAAGAGATGGAATTTTTACTTTTGAGATAAATTATTGATAATCAAATAAATACAATTTTGTGAAAAACGCTCAGAAAAACGTACTGGACGCAATTTTTTGAAATTTTTGAGTCTTTTAGTAATCTGTTGATTATTAATGTTTTATAAATAAAATCGCTGCTTTTACCTCTAAATACCCTTAAAAATCCATTCATTTTTAAGTTCTTGTTCAGACACTCTTCTAAAGCAGAAATTTATACACTTCTTAACATTTCGGCTGGAGCAAACTGTCTTTTTCTCCGCTTCCCACAGTTTTTTTATTTTCAGCGCGCTGTCGTCAAATTTTCAGCGCACAGTGAGAGAAATTCTACTGTGCTGCAAATAAAATTGCAGTGCGCTGTGAAGAAAGAAACTGTGCGCTGGAAATTTGAAAACTTAGTAGTTTTTTTCAAAAGACTCTTCACCGAAGATAAATAAATGTAAAGGAACTGCCTAAAAAAGAAACACTATTTCACAAATTTCAGCGACTTCAAAAAATGCGCGTAGAAGCCCCGATCCCCGAGAAAAGTTCGGTGCACCTCATTTTGACGCGTGCCAGAGGGCTTAGGATTTTAACATTTGACAAAATCAAAAAGATAGCAATTTAGACTAATGTCTGAAATTAAGTTCTTGTTATTAAAAAAAACACTTGCATTTTGTCAGAAAATAAATTCGTTAAAAAATCCATATAAAAAATTTTGTTATGAGGGCTTTTAATGGTTGTTTTGTGAGGGTATTCGACAGCCCCCTTAACCACACCAAACATTTTTAATTAAATTCTAAAAATATTCCACACAAAACCAGTCATTTAAAATAATCTGCATATATTTGCAACGGTATAATATATTCAACAGCCTATGAAAAAGATATTTTTTATTCTATGTCTTTTGACAACAGTCATAGCATCGGCAAGAACAACATCCTACGAAATAACAGCGGAGCAATACAGGCGCGATGACTTGGTTACGGAAAAAGTGAAGCTCAGTCTTGCAGAGATAGCCGCTGCCGCAGGATTCAGCTCGTCTGCGGCGATGCAGGAAGCCATGCAGTCTGAAAATATCTTTTGGGGCAGTGACTCTATCGGAGGGGGCGAACTCACAAATGACTACACTCATACAGAAAGTAAGGGATTCTATCTCGATGCAAACGGATATGTAGCTCCACTAAGAGACGAAAGGACAAGAAAGATTCTTTCATATTTTTTCTGTTACTTAAGGGCTGACACTGCCAAAGACGAATTTGTAGTTCATATAGGACAGGTACCGGAGAAGTGCAAGGAGGGAGATGTTTTCCGCACTGCCGTCTATCTGATAAACAAGGCGGACACGGTGAAGTTCGACATCCAATTTTCCATAAAGCAAGACATAGGCATACCCAATCCAACTCTTGACCTAAGCGTACTTGACATTATCGGGGAGACAGAAATCCACATTGACGCATCGTCCTACTTCCCGGGGAGCATCAGTCTGAAGATAAACGACATCGCAGAGAAATTGGGAGTGGAGGACATGAGCTATCCGCAGATGGCAGACAGAATGCTATACGCAAAGACTTACGATATAATGACGGAAAAAATAACCGATAATTTAGTCGGATATGCGGATAATCACAAACTCGATTTCAAGCTTGATGACTTTAATGAAAAGCCTGTCTGCCCTTGCGCCGCACTCACTTCTATATATAAAACATATTCAGACTGCTTCACAATAAAAGGTCTAAACTATGAGCAGGAGTCGGGCATGTTGACGGCTTCTGTCATCGCTAATGAAGAGTATTCAAAGGCGGGAGACAAATTTGAGACGCAGCT
Organism: Bacteroidaceae bacterium; assembly: GCA_017621515.1. Classification (GTDB taxonomy): domain Bacteria; phylum Bacteroidota; class Bacteroidia; order Bacteroidales; family Bacteroidaceae; genus RGIG8745. The sequence continues at coordinate 12,500 of JAGASY010000026.1, read as the reverse complement.
ATATCTCATATATGCCAACCGTGCGTTCAAGATAAACTTACTTGTCAGTATTGTAAAAAGCGAGCTGAAAAGAATGGAAAATCTTGAATACGTAGGCAAAAGCACCCTGAAGTTAGAGATTACGACGGAAAATAGTTCCAAAACATTTGGTTTCGACATCAATTTAATCAAAGAGAAACTGAATTGCTATGACATGGAAGCAATTAATCTCCTCGTATTGGATGACAACGGTTTTGTCAACGGAAAATTCAATTTTATGGAAATAGGTCGTTCCTATGAAATAACTACAAGAGGAACTTGGTGTAACAAAAAGTTCAAGAACGAAGAGGATTATGGCTTTTATATCAGCATCTATCCGGGGCTTATTTTTGACTCGTTCTTTTCAATCTTTAAGCTAAGTCCATCACATATTTCAATAAATCCAAAAACAGTAGAGGCGGGAGATACTGTTGTATATAAAACCCCGCTGCTGTTTGTATGCTGTAACAGGGTTTACGAGGTAGAACTCATAACCACATTCAAGTCACATTATGCGAGCTTTGACGGTGGAGAAGAGGTCGGAAGCGAAAGCATCTATGTACAACTGCCGAAATCTAAAAATTCCGTAAGAAGCGCAGACCTGTATGCGGACTATTCAAAGGCAGTAGAACTGACAGGTTCCAACAGTTTACAGGCATTTGTGTATAAAAACCATGAAGAAGCCCAGAAAAAAGGCATGATGGCAAATCAACCGTATTTTTGTATGACATCAGAGGGAGATAAGATTCTGCAGGATTCAATATCTTTCTACAGGGCGAATGAGAAAGAGTATTTGAACATCACTCCTTACATCAGATATTTCAACGAGGAGGATTTCTCAAGAAACTATTTCGGATTCTATCTTTACAATTCTGTCAACACAATTTATACCGGTTCTGTATTCCTTGTAAATACGGAGAACAAGAAATACTACACCGTGAACTATGTTCTTGAACCTGTCGATGAGGTTCGTTACATGGACTATGTGGGAGAGGAGGAGATTCTGCTTCCTATTAGCAACAACAGCAGCAGTCACACGGAGTTTGACATCAGCAGGGGCGCGGAGGCTCTCGGCATACAGGGTGAACAGTTGCCGGTGGAGACGCAATGGCGGGCGAACAGGAGCAACAAGGCAACCATGTTATATACAGACGCGGGGTACAGCGACATCCACGGCGGATTCGCCTTCGACGCGGAAGGCTGTGTGACGGAGAAGGAGAATAAGACAGCCTTCTATGCCGGCTATGCTCACGAAGACGGGAGGCACTGCTTCCAAACCTCTTCTGTAGTTCCTCTTGAAGACGGACAGGAATATGCGACGAGACTTGCGCTCGACTATGGCGACAAGCGGTATGTGTTCCGCATCAGGCTGGTGAACGAGAAGACCTATACAGCCATCGCCGGAACTGAGGCGGAGAAGCCGCGGAACAACGGCATCATCTACGACCTCGGCGGAAGAGCCGTGGGAAGAGAAGGGAATTCGACAGAAGGACTTGCCAAAGGCATATACATCTGCAATGGCAGAAAATTTATTATAAGATAATTTTGAAATAACTTTTTATTACTTGCATCGGATTTTTGGACAGTATCAAAAGATATATTAGATTTGTATCTGTGTTTTTTTGTCTGCCTGTTCAGTCGTTGGTGACATGTCACGGCAGATAGGATAAAAAAGTTTTTTCATCATATACTAAATAAAACAATGGATACACTTATAATCGGTGTGGCAGGAGGAACCGGATCCGGCAAATCTACATTCACCAATCGGTTGAAAAAGGCTTTTGGAGACAATATCTCGGTTGTTTACTATGACAACTACTATAAAAGCAGTGATGGCATTCCTTTTGAGGTGAGGAAGAATATCAACTATGATCATCCTGATGCTTTCGAGACATCGCTGCTGTTGGAGCATCTGAAGATGTTGAAGGAGGGTCGGGCTATTGACTGTCCGGTGTATGACTACACGGTACACAACCGCTCGGAGAAGGTGGTACATGTGGAGGCGCGTAAAGTTATCATTGTAGAAGGGATTCTTGTGTTGCAGAACGAAGAACTCCGGTCGTTGTTCGACATCAAGGTGTTTGTCGAGGCTGATGCTGATGAGAGGATTATGCGTCGTGCTATCCGTGATATGCGGGAGCGCGGACGTGACCTTGAAGGTATATTCAAACAGTATGTGACTACTGTCAAGCCGATGCACAACATGTATGTAGAGCCTACGAAAGTTTTGGCTGACATTGTGATAAACAGTGCTTTCAACGATGTGGCATTCGATATTGTGGCAAATAAAATCACTCAGGTTCTGACAAGGTGACAAAAGAATCCATGTTGATAGCAAAATAGGAATGGTAGATAACAAGGATTTGGAAATTTGACATTCCTTTTTCTTTGGAGTGGACGATTAATATATGGTTTCGGGACAAGAATCTGTTTCTTGTCCCGAAACCATATATTAACGACATCATTATGCAATTGTTTTTTCAATCAGTGCCACAGCATACGCGCTGATACCCTCTTCTCTTCCTGTGAAACCTAACTTTTCTGTGGTGGTGGCTTTTATGGATATGTCATCAACATCAATCTGCATAATCTCGGCAAGAACGGATTTCATTTTTTCGATGTGAGGATTCATTTTCGGATGTTCTGCACAGATGGTGGCATCGATATTTCCCACAGCATATCCTTTGTCAGCAATAAGCTTTACAGTCTTTTTGAGCAGAATTTTGCTGTCGATGTTTTCATATTCGTTGGCTGTGTCTGGAAAGTGATAGCCTATGTCTCTCATGTTGGCAGCTCCGAGAAGAGCGTCACAAATGGCATGTATCAGTACGTCTGCATCGCTGTGTCCGAGAAGTCCCTTGGTGTGTTCAAGTTTTATTCCGCCCATCCACAAATCCCGGTTTTCAACGAGACGGTGGACATCATAGCCTAATCCGACTTTTATTTTCATGTTTTAATATTTAGAGATAGTGATTTGATTTCGATAATGTGAGAGTATAAAACAAAGTTACTCATGAAGCTTATTCATGGGTAACTTTGTTCTGGTATGGTTTGTGTGTCCGTCTTTTTATCTTCGTCTTCCGAGAAGGTCTTGGATTCCGTCCATGTCGAATGTGAGAGAGAAGCGCAATGTCTGGTCGAGAGGGTTTGTCTGTGCCGTAGATATGACATAGCCTGCATCGATTGAGAATACGTTCATCTTGAAACCGGCTCCGAGAGTGAAGTATTTTCGGTTTCCTTTGTTAGGATGTTCGTAGTGATAACCTCCACGGAGGAAGAACTGGTTGTTATAAGAGTATTCTATACCTGCACTCCACTGTATCTCTTGCAGCTCCTCTTTGAATCCGCCGGGAGCGTCGCTGAACGATTTGAATATACCGGAGATTGGTGAAGTATTGTAATAACCTTCTCCTTCCAACCAGTTGCGGTAGCCGTCATAGTCCTCGTCGCCGACATCAGGGAATTTCTCCTTGTATTGTTCATAAGTAGGACGAGTCGGGATAAGGAACTTGTTCAGGTCGGCAGAGAAACTGATGGTGTTGTATTCATCGAGAGGCACCATCAGCGATGCTCCGAGACGGAGGTTTGTAGGAATAAATTCGCTGGTGTTGCCTTCATCGTATGAAATTTTACTACCGATGTTGCTGATGTTAAGTCCCCATCCGAGTTGACACTCGCGGTTGCCGAGCATGATATAACCGTTGTGGTATAGAGCAATATCTGCTGCAAACGCAGAACCGGGAGTTGTCTCATCGTCTTGCTTATAGGCAAGGTCAGAGTATATATAGCGCAAGGCAACGGCAGCAGAAAAGTTTTCACTCAGCATTCGTGAATATGCCACATCGAAAGACATTTCGTATGGTTTGATGGTCATATCGTTATTTGCTATTACTTCTCCGAGGGAGAAATAACGGAGTGATGCACTCAGTGCATCGTAATTGCCTATGCGGTAATATCCTGTGAGATTGGCAAGGTCTATGTCGTTGACAAGTTGTCGCAGCCACGGAGTATAGTTGAGTGATACTCCTGCACGGCTGATGCAAAAAGGATATTTGGCGGGGTTCCAGTATTGGGAATGTACATCAGGGTCTGTAGCCGCGCCCACATCACCCATACCGCCTCCTCTCGCATCGGGAGCGATTGCGAGGGATGTCACACCATGGTAGATTGGGTTGAGTTGGTTCTTAATGTCTTGTGCTTTTGTGGCTGTAATACATACCATAACTAAAAGCATGGATATTGATAATCGTCTCATTGTTGTGTTCTTTATTATATATAACTTGTTTTAGAGTGATATTATTGTGCGGAGAGGATATTATTCGGAGCCGGACGCCTTGTTTCCTAATACAATGAACTTCACAGCTTTATTTGCTTCTCCTCCGTCGGCAGTAGATATGCCGGCTTTACAGATGTATATGCCCGGTTGCAGACTGTTGTCCGAAGTGGTAAGATCCCATGTATAAGTATATACATTTGTCTGGCTTGTCTCCATTTCATTGGTTTCCCATACCTTGCGTCCGGCGATATCATATACACAGATGTTTATGTTCAACTCAGACTGAGGACGGTCATTGGTGATAGTGAATACAGCTCTGTTGCGTACAGGACTTGCACATGAAAGCTCGAATATGGTTGGTGAAAGTTGCTTTACCACTTCAAATTCGATTTCCTTGACCGAAGGATTGTTCAGAATATCGAAGACACGGAGTTGCAGCGTATGCTTGCCGGCAGGAAGTGACGGAATGCTATATTCTACATATCCTTTGGTATAATCGCCTATTTCTGTAACGAAATAACTGTTTACGGAATATGTCATCGATTCACTGTTGTCAATAATCAAAGTAATATCATGACCAATTCCGTTTCCGGTAGTGTTTATTCCGTCCTCATCACTGAGATAAGCTATCAGCAGAGGGGATTCGTTGACACGGTCACCAGACTGGAAATTCTCTGTATTCAGGAATATATTTATTTCCGGACCTGTGGTGTCCTGAGATATGTCTGCGGCTGTTCCTCCAACAGTGAAGTTCTCAAATTTACCTTGTGCCTCAATTTCTCTGCTGCTGTTGGAAGCATAAATACTCATCAGTCCTGCTTTGTTGCTATAGTTTATGTCCAACGGAACAGGGAATGAGAATTTGAATCTTCCATTCCTTACAGAATCGCCTCCGATATATAATGTACGCGTATATTCTGAATATGAATACGGACTCGCATTGTAATTTGCTTCTGACGCATCGTTTTGGGCATTGTACTTACACTGTACATCCTCCATGCTGTCATATATCGTAGGAGATACGGTGCCGTTGAAATTGTCTGCAATATTTCCGTCTTCATCTACAATATGTCCTTCTACGCTTACGACACTTCCCGCACTGATATTTTCAGGACTGTCTGTATCTGTTTCGTTGAATTTGTCTATTTCAATCTTATACTTTGGAGTGGCAAGCGTGATAGCCGGATCTCCGAGAAGCACAAAGAAAGTCTTGTTTTCCGCACGTGGGGATGAAGAGGTGTTCTTTGCCATCTGTAGAGCTTCGCCTATGGTATAACGCTTTCCGTTGGCTTTCTTATTGAGTACATACTGCATGAACTGCCTGTTGAAAACTCTGTTGGATGAAGAGTAGGTGGTACGTGTGGTCGTCACCATACCCATTGCTGCACCTTTCTTGTTGAGCAGGGCTGTTGTTCCGATGTTCTCTTCATTCATATCGAAAGGAGACACATCGCAGGCTGCCGTTACCCATAGCGGCAGTTTGGGAGAAGTCCAGTTGGCAAAGTCCGCGCGTTTGAGCACTTGCTCATGTGACAGACAATAGGAGGCGCCATGCCCGATGTAGTTCATGATGAGCGCACCGTCCTGCATCTGTTTGTTGATGTCTTTGTAAGCGTCCGGATAGGAATGTCCGGTGGCAGTACTGACACGTGTATAGGAGTCCCAGTATATACGACGATAGTTGTAGTCCGGGAATAAGTTCACTGTGGATGCACGTACATTGTCTGCATCCTCCATGTGAATATTTCCGTTCCCGTCGTCTGCAAGGAAGCATATTGTATTCTTCCACGACCCGGTCTCCTCATTGTTTATGTAGCTTATAAGCTTGTCAACAATGAGTTTGGCATCATTGGCTGTTGTGACAGGTATTCTGCCTACTCCTATATCCGACTTGTCGTACAGGATTCTGCTGCCCTCTCCGTCATCGAGCATACCGAAATATTCCTCGCATACATAACTATTGAGTGTTGACAGTGAACTGTCTGATTCGTAGCACAGCAGATAGTCGTCCTGAGAATATCTGCGCATACCAGAAGTCACGAAACGGTTGTCCCAAACACCACTTCCAAAAAGGAGGAGATTCTTGGGCGCATTATCATCAGTTTCTGCTTTGTCGTAAAGCATCTTCATGAATCTGCGGTAAGCTGTGGCGTCCGGTGTACCTGAAGAAAACTCATTATAAACTTTGTCTGCAGTTGTAACATAGCATCGCATCCCTTCTTTCGCCGTATGTGCATCTGCAAGACGCTGTGCCTGAGCTGTCAATGCACCGCTTGCCGGAGTTATGATTACGAAGTCAATGTCAGACAGAGCGTGAAGGTCTTGATTCTGTATCTGCCCTACAATCTCTGGGGAAGGAAATGTCCTATCTGTGTTGACTGCGACAAATTCGTCTTGGCTCCATGAGCTTGATGCAGCTGTGGCTGAATAGACACCATTGGCAAATGTGCCTTTTATCTCACAGGTTGTTTCCGGACTTGTCACTCTCCATATTCGTGTGGATGATGTGGCGCCGCTGATCTTATAATTAAATGTTCCGGACGATGTGGGGCGGAATGCCAGATAGTTCCCGCTCATTTCCAGTTTGCGGAGATAGCTTGCACGTATATAATCAAGGTGTCCGCTTGTTCCTGAATTCCTTGTATGGGTAAGAGTCAGTGTATTGCTTTCCGAGGCATTGCTCCAGTTGATTCTTCTGGAATTCATATTGCCGTAGTAGTAGTCGCCGAGTCTCTTGAATGCAATCGTCCCCAATGTGGTTTCTCCGCAATCGATGCTAAGCCGTGAAGTGGAGCTTCCGGCTGCTGCAAACTGGATGGTTAGGATAGCATTGGGAGAGGCTATTCCGGGCAAACTCAATTGATAGTTCCTTTTGTTCCCGTTGGCATAGTCATAGCTTTCGAAGAATGTACGTCCGGAATTAAGGAAACTGTATTCATCAGTCTCTATGACTGCATAATCATAGAACGTCTCAACATCCGTTGCACTTGTCTCATACTCTTCCGCGGGAAATGCAGGAGCAGTCTCGTCTGTCGCTTCTGTAAGGAAATAATAAATATAATTGGAATACGGATTGTTGAAATGAACAAACTCTGATGCACGTTGAGGCCTTGTCCATCTTGTTGTGCCGCAGGAATAGAAAAGCAGCGCACCGTTTTCTTTGCGCCACAATGGTATTTCCACCAAATCATCGGATATGTTTTCTATATTTGTTTCGGGCAGCGACGGCAGATTATAGCCGTAAGACGTACCTTGGACGGATTTCTGAATCCCAAACCGGATAGTCTGGAACTGGTAAGTTCATATACACCAGCATCATCGACTCTGATTTTCACCCAATGTCCGGAGGCAAGCAATGAATGTGCTGCATATCTGGAACCATTCTTGGAAGCAGGTGAAGAAGCGGTATGATAAGATAGCTTATATTGCGTTGGTTTTGTGCTTTTTCTTATGACTGGCTTAAAAGAAGTGAGCTTGATGATTTTCCCGTTCTGCAATGCAAACGGATAGACATCAACGGTTAAGATACCTTTCTTACGGTTGATGCCTATGTTCGTTTCTGCATGGAATCCTTCTTTCAGGTTATCTACATCGACATTGTAACGCTTGATTTCCTCTTTTGTGGCAGGCGAACTCTCCTGATATTCCATTTCAAAATGGTAGTCATAAAGACGAAAGTTCTCGCCCAAGTCGAACGTCTCTGTGTAGTGGGGTGCTATTGTGTCTGTTTGTATCCATTCAATGTCAACAAACTGCGCACGGATAGCAGCCGTCAATAGTAATAATGGTATAAGTACATATAGTCTTTTATTCATAAATGTCTGTTCTTTATGTTTTGTATCTTATTAAAGGGATGTTCTGTCAATTAGTTATTTAGCAGATACTAATAGAGGCTATATGGAGATACCTTTGATGGTTTACTTATTTTATTTTTGTTTCCAATAGCTTCCTGCTTTCAATGTATCCTTCCAGAAGTTGTCCCTCTTCGATTTGTCTAATACCTGCCGGTGTACCGGTAAATATAAGGTCTCCGGTCTTGAGAGTAAAGAAACGGCTTGCGTATGCTATGATTTGGTCTATTGAAAATATCATATCTCTTGTGCATCCCTTTTGCACTGTCTGTTGGTCTATTTGCAAACTGAAATTCAGATTGTTTATATCTTCAAATTCAGATTTGTTCACAAAGTCTCCTATCACAGCAGAACCGTCAAATCCTTTGCATATATCCCACGGCAGACCTTCCTTACGCAGTTGCTGCTGTAAGTCGCGGGCTGTGATGTCAATGCCAACTGTTATTTCATCATAATATCTGTAAGCAAACCGCTCTGCAATATTTTTCCCGAGGCGATTGATTCTTACGACAATTTCTGTCTCGTAGTCAAATCTCTCAGCAAAATCCGGTACAAAGAAAGGTTTTCCTTCTCGTAATAATGCTGACTCCGGCTTTGAAAAGATGACAGGTTCTTTAGGTAAAAACGTGTTGTTAAGTTCTTTATTGTGTTCGGCATAATTCATGCCTACTGCTAAAATCTTCATTTTAAATCTTTTTATGGCTCTTAATTCCGTAACACTTTATTAAAACATATTTTTAACAGTACCGAACAGCTGAATATTGCTCAGTACCTTGTCATGTCAGAAGATTCACTTTTCTTAGTACGGCAATAAAAATGAAAATCCGATAGACAGGGCAAAAATACAAATAAAAATCCGATAAGCTCATGTCTTTGTACGGAATATTCCCCATCGTGGAGCAATTTGACCGGGAATGACCGGAATGTCTCCGGTGATGTCTGTGCGAAGGGTGGTTGTCGGCACGGCTGACACTTGTTGCAGACGCTCCCATAACAAAATTTTTTATATGTATTTTTTAACAAAATTAAATTCTGACATAATGATAGTTCTTCTTGGCTTTTAAGATTAAAAGTTGCTGGTTTTGTATTGAAATGTTTTCTTTTTGATTTTGTCAAATGTTAAAATTTCAAGCCCTCTGGAACGCTCCAAAATGAAGCGCGTCGAACTTTTCTCGAAAATCGGGGATTCTATGCGCATTTTCAAAAGCTCCCGAAATTTGTGAAAAAGTGTTTCGTTTTGAAGCAGTTCTTTTACATATATTTATTTTCGGCGAAGAGTTTTTTGAAAAAAACTACTAAGTTTTCAAATTTTCAGCGCACAGTTTTTTTCTCCACAGCGCACTGCAATTTTATTTTCAGTGCGCTGGGAATTTTGCCACTGTGCGCTGAAAAAATAAAAACGGCGCGCTGAAAATAAAAAAACTGTGGGAAGCGGAGAAAAAGACAGTTTGCTTCAGTTAAAATGTTAAGAAGTGTATAAATCCTTGCTTTAGAAGAGTGTCTGAACAACAACCTAAAAATGAATGGATTTTTAAGGGCATTTAGAGGTAAAAGCGGCGATTTTATTTATAAGATATTAATAATCAGTAGATTACTAAAGTGCTCAAAATTTTCAAAAAATGCCTCCAGTACGTTTTTTTGAGTATTTTGAGGAATTTTATATTTAACTGATTATCAATAACTTATATCTAAGTAAATTTTTTTATTTTTTCTCCATCACCAAAAAATCGCTCGAAGTGTTAAATTTTCATTTTGGGCGAAAATATCATTTTGTCAAATTGGAAAGTTGTGTCTTCAGTGTGTTTTTGGCTGTTTTTGAAGGTGTAGTGCAGTAGCGATGGTGGTGGCTGTGAATATACTCTTCTTTATCAACGGAAGTTACTATATATCTGCGTTTTGCAATACAGAAGTTACAAAAGAACCTTATTATGTGTGAAAAAGTAGAAAAATTGCCTCAAAACATATTTCTTATCTCTAAAACTTGTAACGTATTTTGTTTGGTGTAAATTTACGGCAACTTTAAATCATATCATAGAAGAGAGAATTAATCTTTTTGTTAATTTCTAAAAAGCATTTGTATGAAAAAAACAATTACACTTGCATGTTTCAGTTTGATTTTTGTATCCGGACATGCACAATTTAAAGTAGGTAATAAAGGCTTAATTGGAATCGGAAGTTCTATCGAAAGCGAAAATGCCATTACTTTGGGATATGATGTATCATGCGGTATTAATATCTGTAATAGTTCAAAATTGCAGTCTCAGACAACAGGAATACTTGTAAATGGATATAAAGGTGAAAACACCCAGTTCACAGGTGTATGTATTGGACCAGGAAAAGGTGTCTCAAAGCGAGATTTTTATGGTGTAAAAAGTATAGCCGGTCTCACTGATGGGAAGTGCTATGGTGTATATGGGGGCTTATTTAATTATGGAGGGCATTACACTAATCAAGGAGCCGGTATTTATGGCACGAGCACTTTGGACAACGATGGAGTCGCATATCCCGGATGCTATGCCGGATATTTTCATGGTGATGTGAGAGTTACAGGCACATTATATGGTACTTTGAGCACTCCATCAGCAAACTCAAATGCTGTCTCAGCAAGAGCTGTAGCTTTGAATACAGGAGACAGCCAAGATTTAAGATTTATTGACCGACTTCAAGGAATAAGTCTGCTACAGTTTGACAATCCGGTTGCAGACAAAATTTCCATGATAAGGAAAGATGGAATATTTCCCGATGCAAATTCTGATGAATTGGTAACACAGGAGATGATAGACGAGTACGTTGCTTCCGGCACACCACAGAAAACGGTGGTATCCTACGGTCTTGCAGCTGATCAGCTGAAAGAGGTGTTCCCCGACTTAGTGCATGAGGACTCTGATGGGAATATGAGCGTCAACTACATAGAATTAATACCTATGCTTGTGCAGGCTCTGAATGAATTGAATGCGGAACTTGTAGAACTGAAGAGTGAAAATGCGTATTCAACAAAATTAAGAAGTATGCCCGCAAGTATTGACTCTCCGGATATAGAACAGGTTATTTCGTTATCGCAAAACATACCAAATCCATTCGGCGAAAAAACGACTATAGATATGAATATACCTGAAACAGTCAAAACAGCCTCGCTGTTCATCTACGACATGAACGGCAAGCAGGTGAAACGGATAGATATAGCAGAACGTGGCAGTTGTAAAATTTGTGTCACCTCTGAAGGTCTTGAAGCCGGGATGTATCTGTACAGCTTGATAACAGACGGCAGGGTTGCAAATACCAAGAGGATGATATTGACTAAGTAGTGAAACTGGGATTTGTTATGTCGGATTTGCGTAATAGGAATCCGTACCGATGAAAAAATAAAAAACAGATGTATGATGAGAACTGTATTTTTTTTAGTTCTGGCGATGTTAGCTTTGTTCGATGCGCATTCTCAGAATCATAAGCCTACAAGAGACGTTGAAGTTACGGACGAAGCAATAATTGTAACTTACAACTTCAACGGCGCAACCATACAGCAAGACCCTATATATGAGGATTCAAAGTTTTGGAAAATCTATGGTTTTGGCTTAAATGAAACAGCAGGTGAACCAGCCATTCCATACAGAAATGATGTTTTTGCGCTTGGAAAAAACACATCATTCTCCGTTGAAGTCATAGACAGTGTATATACGGACTCCGCATTTATACTGTCCCCTGCACGTCCTGTTTTGAACAACAGCGACAACAGTGGGTACAGTATTGAGAATGTACCTAAGATAAAGCCTTATGAAGGTTTCTATCCTGTCAGACTCACGGAAAACGGGGTACAATATTATCGGGGGCAAGGACTGTTGAAGGTAACACTGTCGCCGATTCAATATGACTTTATGAACAAGATCATACGTGTATATTCTAAAATTAAATATAGAATAACATTACAACCGCAAGCGGTAGCGCAAAATGGCATCAAGAATCGTGTTTCAGAAAGCAGAGACCCTGTGCTTCAAAATGTGGTGCTGAACAATGTTTCGACTCAACCGCTTAAAACTGCAAAAACTGTAAAGTCAGCCGAGTATGACACAAAGGAATATTTGATTATATCTAATCCGTGGCATTCACAAGCTGTAAATAAGTTTGCGGACTGGAAACGTACTCAAGGCAAACGTGTCCATATAGCAATGAAAAATTTATGGACTACGGAGGAAATAAAATCTATCATAAAAGAAAAGTATAACAGTTTGTCTTTGGACTATGTGCTTATGATAGGCGATGAGTATGATATTCCGTCAGAATATTCTATTAAAATGAATAAACATGTGACAGACCTGTATTATGGATGTATGGATGGAGAAGACGACTATACTCCCGAT
>JAGASY010000025.1 GCA_017621515.1 Bacteroidaceae bacterium | reverse complement strand
CTACTGATCATCGTAACGGCACTCATCATGGTGCCTTTGGCAATGTCTGCCAAGAAGAAGCAAGCAGAAAAGACAGACCGCGAGGTGTGGGTTGAAATCATGTATCAGATGGCAGAACCTGTACTGAAGAATATGGCAGAAGGCAACCTGCAAAAAGTGATGACTACGGAAAACGGAAATCTTGAGCTGTCGCCGACATGGGACAACCGCGACAAGAAAGTGTCATACATGGAATGTTTCGGTCGCCTGATGGCAGGTCTTGCACCTTGGCTTTCACTTCCCGATGATGACACGGCAGAAGGTCAGAAGCGCAAGCAGTTGCGTGAATGGGCTTTGAAAGCGTATGCCAATGCTGTCAATCCGGAAAGCCCGGACTATCTCGGATGGAAATCCGGAGGTCAGACACTTGTCGATGCCGCCTACGTGGTGGAAAGCCTCTACCGCGGATTCGACGCTCTTTGGCAGCCGCTCGACGAGACAACCAAGCAGCGTTACATCAAAGAACTTCAGGGACTTCGCCGCTATGACCCGCCTTACACAAACTGGCATTTGTTCGTGGCAATGGAGGAATGTTTCCTGATGTATGTCGGTGCCGACTACGACAACTACCGCATACACATGGCAATGAACAAGGTGGAAGAATGGTACATCGGCGACGGATGGTATAGCGACGGACCGGCATTCGCATTCGACTATTACAATTCATACGTCATTCAGCCAATGTATGTGGAATGTCTGGAAATGATATGCGCAAAGAAGGGCAACGACACATGGACATGCCGCAACACAGGCGACAAGAACGGTTCAAAGAAACGTCTTGAAGAGGCACGCAAGCGTATGCAGAAGTTCAGTGTGATACTTGAACGCTTCATCTCACCAGAAGGAACATTCCCTGTAGTTGGACGCTCCATTCCTTATCGTATGGCAGTGTTCCAGCCGCTCGCACAACTTGCATGGCGCAAGCAGCTCCCTAAGGAGTTGAGCAACGGACAAGTCCGCGCCGGCATCACAGCCGTAACGAAGCGCATGTTCGGCGGTGCAAGCAACTTCAATGCAGGCGGATTCCTCACCATCGGTTTTGTCGGAAGCCATCCGAATGTGGCAGACTGGTACACAAACAACGGTTCTCTCTACATGACGAGCCTCGCATTCCTCCCTCTCGGCCTTCCGGCAGACGATGCTTTCTGGACAGACCCGGCTGAGAAATGGACAAGCAAAAAGGCATGGGAGGGCGACGACTTCCCTAAAGACCATAAGTGGAACATAAACAAGCAGATTCTATACTGGGAGTAAGGAACTGTTTCTAAAAAAGTTCCTGTAAAAACCGCGTCACATCCTCTATGGGGATGTGACGCGTAAATTTTAATCTACGGATATATCTATATTATTATAAGCAAATGATGAGATTCGACAACTACACTCATGAGGCAATCGAACTTCTAAAACGTCTCATAGAAACACCCTCCGTCAGCCGGGAAGAGGAAGAAGCGGCAGACATTTTAGAGGCATTCCTTTCGTCAAAAGGTATGGAAGCACACCGTCACGGCAACAATGTATGGAGCATCTGCCCCGACTATGACGCAGAACGTCCAACCGTGCTACTGAATGCGCACATCGACACAGTGAAACCAGTGGCGGGATGGACGCACGACCCGTTCACAGCTGAGGAAACAGAAGACGGCAAAATATTCGGCTTGGGAAGCAACGACGACGGAGGAAGCGTCGTATCTCTTCTCCAAGTATTCCGCCATCTGTGCCGCAACAAAGACATGCGCAGCTACAATGTCATTTTTCTTGCCTCATGCGAGGAGGAAGTATCCGGCAAGAACGGAATAGAGAGCATACTCCCATTGTTGCCGGAAATCGACCTCGGAGTGGTGGGCGAACCGACAGAAATGCAGCCGGCGACGGCGGAAAAAGGGCTGATGGTCATTGACGTGACAGCTCACGGAAAAGCCGGACACGCTGCAAGAAATGAAGGAGACAATGCCATCTACAAAGTATTGGACGACATCAGATGGGTAAGCACCTACCGTTTTCCGAAAGAGACCGAACTGCTCGGACCGGTGAAGACAACCGTCACCATCATCAATGCCGGAACACAGCATAATGTGATACCCGACAAATGCACATTCACCATAGATGTGCGGAGCAACGAGTGCTACAGCAACGAAGAACTCTTTGAAGAAATATCCGCCCATCTGAAATGTGAGGCAAAAGCACGTTCTTTCCGTCTCAACTCTTCCCGCATAGAGCATGGGCATCCTTTCGTGCAGCGTTGCAAGGAACTCGGACTGAAGCCATTCGGCTCCCCTACTCTGTCCGATCAGGCTCTGATGCGTTTCCCGTCGGTCAAGATCGGTCCGGGAAGTTCAACAAGGTCGCACACTGCCGATGAGTTCATCAAAGCACAAGAGATAGATGAAGCTATCAAGCTCTATATAAAGATACTCGAAGGATTGAGCATAGAAAAAAGAGCCTGAAATTGAGAGAAAAAGCGGAATGATTACGAGAATGCAACCGCCCCGATATAACAAAAAGCAAACGCAACAGCACATTTATTCTATTTTTTAGGGTCTCATGTCTGACATTTTGCAAGAAAACCGTACCTTTGCAGCACAAAATAGTGTTATGGAGACGACAAACTTCTTTTTCAAACCCAGAAAACGGGTTATGCTAATATATACGGGTGGTACAATCGGTATGATACGCAATCCGGAAACAGGCGCGCTTGAGACGTTCAATTTCGACCATCTGCGCAAGCATGTACCGGAACTAAACCAGTTCGACTATGTGATTCACTCGTATCAGTTTGACCCTCCCATCGACTCTTCGGACATGGAGCCTACGCTGTGGGCAAAGCTCGTGAAGATAATCAATTATAATTATCAGAATTTTGACGGTTTTGTCATTCTTCACGGAACAGACACAATGGCATATACCGCATCGGCACTCAGCTTCATGCTGGAAAACATAGCCAAGCCTGTCATCCTGACCGGAAGTCAGTTGCCGATAGGTGTACTGAGGACGGACGGAAAAGAAAATTTGATTGCCTCGATAGAACTGGCTGCTGCACAAGACAGCGACGGAAACCCTTTGGTACCGGAAGTATGCGTATTCTTCGGGCAGCATCTGCTGAGAGGAAACAGAACCACTAAATCGAATGCCGAAAACTTCAATGCATTCAGTTCATACAACTGTGCGGAATTGGCTCGTACAGGAATAAATATCAATTACAACTACGGGAACATACGTAAACCGGACTTGTCAAAACCTTTCTCCCCTCATTTTGAATACGAAAACTGTGTACTTGCGCTTACCTTGTTCCCGGGAATAAGGAAGGATCTTATCGAGCATGTTTTCAAACTGGAGAATATTCGCGGAATCATACTGCGCACATACGGTTCCGGCAATGCACCTCGCCGCCAATGGCTTATAGATGCCATAAAGAAAGCGACAGCATCGGGAAAAGTGGTTGTCAATGTCACCCAATGCCAATGCGGAGGTGTTGAAATGGGACTCTACGAAACAGGGTTGCAATTGTTGAGTGCAGGTGTAGTGAGCGGTCACGACATGACCATCGAAGCTGCCATAACCAAGCTCATGGTATTGTTCGGCAGAGGATATTCGGCAGAGGAGGTCAGACAACTGATGAACATATCGCTTGCCGGAGAAATCACAGAATGACAGTTTCGCCAGCAGACAGAAGCACAATGCTAATTCTCTATGCGGACGGATGCCTAAAAAGATACAAATCATAAACAACATACAGACATGAAAAGTAAAGAAGAATTGTCGGACAGCATCTATGCTTACATTGAAGATTTCGTCAAAGGTGTATATGAAGATACTGACGGACTGAAAATTGATGTCATAGACGATACAACTGTCAATGTGAAGATTGTAAAAGATGCAGACGAATGCGAAGATGAAGATACATATCCTTTTGTTGACTTCATCTGCTACGACTCTGACGCTGACGGGAAACTTCATACGGACATAGATGCCGATTATGTGGACGATGTAGCCTTGTCATATTTTGAATAGAGCAGGACACACGTTCTATTGGGAATAAAAGACATATAGATTAAGGTAAAGGAAAAGATTAATATATCAGGATGAAAAGATTGTTTATACCGGCAAGAATTTTGTCGGCGGTGTTATTTATGGCATTACTGACCACCGGTTGCGAATCACAGCTTAACCGGGAGCGCATCATCGGCAGGTGGGAACTGATATCAATTGAAAGCGAAATTAACGGTGTACCCGACCCGACAGGAGACATCGCACACTTTGACAGTTTTGTTTATTACGAGTTCAAATCCGACTCCACTTACATATTAAATGAAGGAGGCAATATAGAAACCGGAACATGGACACTCCGCGACAGTATCATAGGTACACTGCTTAACGGACTGGAGGACGATTCGGTAAACTATCAATGGTATCACATCACGGAAATCGATGACAGCATAATGATTAGCAATTCCATAACAGAATCTCCTTATGGAAAACTCACTGACATTTTCAAATACAAGAAAATTACAAAGTAAAAAAGAAGGTACTTCAATGTGCCCAAAGTAGGAGAGTGCAGTTTTCCAACAGGCAAAAAAAAGGGTTTTTATTTTATATTGCGCTCGGTTTGCACTATCTTTGTGACTGCTATGCAAATATTAGAGACAAGTTTACAGAACTTTATACCTTGGCAGCAGACAATAGGTGTGATGGAAATGATAGTAAAAGGGACTATCATCGGCATTGTGGCATCGGCACCTATGGGTCCGGTAGGTGTACTCTGTATCCAACGAACCCTTAACAAAGGACGTTGGTACGGTCTTGCAACCGGAATCGGTGCTGCTTTGAGCGACATCATATACGCACTTATTACAGGCTACGGCATGTCTTTTGTCGTACAGTTCATCGAAGACCCCGGCACATTGTTCTGGGTCAAACTTATAGGCAGTGTATTGCTGTTTCTTTTCGGTATATATACATTCCGGTCTAATCCGGTACAATCCATACGTCCGGTTTCACACAACAAAGGAACACTGGTGCATAATTTTGTAACCGGCTTCTTTGTCACATTCTCCAACCCGCTCATTATCTTTCTGTTCGTTGCCATGTTCGGACAGTTCACGTTTGTGGTTCCGGAAAACCCCTTGCCACAAATCATGGGATATTTGTTCGTCATTGTAGGAGCACTGCTGTGGTGGTTTGTCCTGACACTGCTTGTAGATAAGGTACGCAACAAGTTCAATGTTCGCGGCATCTGGGTTATCAACAGAGTGATAGGAGTCATAGTGATGCTTGTGTCTGCCATTGTCATAGCCTATACATTGACAGGACATTCAATGCCCATAGGATACTGAGACAGAGATTCACAGCAGAAATCAATGCATAAACAATTCAAACAATGTATATTGCAAGACAACTCAAGGAAAAGAATATCGCTGAATACTTGCTTTACATGTGGCAGGTAGAAGACATTATAAGGGCAAACAGTTGGGATATAGACCAACTGGAAAAGAACTATTTGTCAAAGTTTGAGGCTTCTCCTGAACAGAAAGCGGAACTAAGACAATGGTATTCCGACCTTATAGAAATGATGTGCAGCGAAGGGGTCAAGGAGAAAGGACATTTGCAGATAAACAAGAACATCATCATATTACTGACAGATTTGCACACGGCTCTTCTTAAATCGCCAAAGCATCATTTTTATTCAGCGGCATACTACAAAGCACTGCCGTTCATTGTAGAACTGAGAAGCCGCATGAAAGGTGATGAAGAACTGCCGGAAATAGAGAATTGCCTTAATGCCATGTACGGACTGATGATGCTACGTTTAAAAGGCAGCCCTATAGGAGCGGACACAAAAAAAGCGATGGACGACATTGCTGCTCTGCTGGGTATGCTGTCAGAATACTATAAGAAAGACAAGAACGGGGAACTGGAACTATAAAATTATTAGATTATGATAAAAAATATACTGGTTACAGGATGTAACGGACAACTCGGCAATGAAATGCAATTGCTGGCAAAAGAAAACATACAGTATAAATATTTCTTTACAGACGTTCAAGAACTTGATATCACAGACGAACAAGCTATAGAGAAATTCGTTACAGACAACGCGATTGACTGCATTGTGAACTGTGCTGCTTATACTGCTGTTGACAAGGCTGAAAGCAATGAAGAACTTTGCAATTTGCTCAACAATATTGCCCCGGGCTATCTGGCTAAAGCCGTAGAACGTCGCGGCGGTTCGATGGTACAAGTTTCCACAGACTATGTATTCGACGGAACAAACCATACCCCATACGTGGAATCGCAACCTACATGTCCGGACTCCGTATATGGAAGGACCAAACTTGCCGGTGAAGAGTCTGTAACTGCCAATTGTAAGAATGCGATGATTATACGTACTGCATGGCTATATTCTATATTCGGCAACAACTTCGTGAAGACAATGATGCGCCTCGGCAAAGAAAAGCCGGAACTGGGAGTGATATTCGACCAAATCGGTACACCGACATACGCACACGACCTTGCGGCTGTAATCTTTACGGCAATAAACAAAGGCATTGTGCCCGGAATCTACCATTTCTCCAACGAAGGATGCATATCGTGGTACGACTTCACTAAAGCAATACATCGCATTGCCGGAATAGACACATGCCATGTACGTCCACTTCATACGGAAGAATATCCGACACCAGCCAACCGTCCTCACTATTCGGTGCTTGACAAAACCAAAATTAAGCAAACATACGATATTGAAGTACCATATTGGGAAGATTCGCTACGTATCTGTATCAAGCAATTGCAATCCAATAATTGAAACATAAATTCTCGCAAAACGACACTATTCCCTCACGCGAAGAAACAATTTACATGATGAACGAGATAGAAAGAAGAAGAACTTTTGCGATTATTTCGCACCCTGACGCAGGTAAAACAACACTGACCGAGAAACTGCTCCTCTTTGGAGGACAAATACAGGTTGCCGGTGCTGTAAAATCAAACAAGATAAAGAAAACAGCCACAAGTGACTGGATGGAGATAGAGAAGCAACGCGGTATTTCCGTTTCTACCTCCGTCATGGAATTTGACTACCACGATTACAAAGTAAATATCCTTGATACTCCCGGACATCAGGACTTTGCAGAAGACACATTCCGCACACTGACCGCAGTAGATAGCGCGATAATTGTAATCGACGGTGCAAAGGGTGTAGAAGCGCAGACACGCAAACTGATGACAGTATGCCGTATGCGCAAAACCCCGGTAATTGTATTCATCAACAAGATGGACCGAGAAGGAAAAGACCCTTTCGACCTTCTCGATGAAGTGGAAAACGAACTCCAGATCAAAGTCCGTCCGCTGAGTTGGCCAATCAATCAGGGACAAAGATTTAAGGGAGTATTCAATATCTACGAGAATAATCTGAACCTCTTCACTCCGGACAAGCAACTTGTCACAGAGAAGGTGGAGGTTGACATCAATAGCGAAGACCTTGACAACCGAGTGGGAGAGCAAGACGCAGCCAAACTGCGAGAAGACCTCGAACTCGTAGATGGGGTTTATCCGGAATTTGATGTAGAGACCTATCTCAATGCAGAGGTTGCGCCTGTATTCTTCGGCTCCGCATTAAATAACTTCGGTGTGCAGGAGTTGCTTGACTGCTTTGTCAAAATTGCACCGGAACCACGTCCTACCACAGCAGACGAAAGACTGGTTGAGCCTAAAGAGCCCAAGTTCACAGGATTCATATTCAAGATTACAGCTAACATCGACCCTAACCACCGTTCATGTACAGCGTTTTGCAAAGTCTGTTCCGGCAAGTTCGTCCGCAATGCACCTTATTTGCATGTAAGACAAAACAAAACTGTGCGCTTTTCATCTCCAACCCAGTTTATGGCACAGAAGAAAAGCACAATCGATGAAGCATATCCCGGAGATATTGTCGGTCTGCCAGACAATGGAATATTCAAAATAGGCGACACACTTACAGAAGGAGAGTTGTTACACTTCAAGGGGCTTCCAAGTTTCTCTCCGGAAATGTTCAAATACATAGAGAATGCAGACCCGATGAAGACCAAACAGCTTGCCAAAGGTATAGAGCAACTGATGGACGAAGGTGTTGCACAGTTGTTCGTCAACCAATTCAATGGACGCAAGCTTATAGGAACAGTCGGACAACTTCAGTTTGAGGTTATACAGTACCGTTTGGAGAACGAATACAATGCAATCTGCCGTTGGGAACCGGCAAGCCTGTACAAAGCATGTTGGATTGAAAGCGATGACGAGGCTGAACTTGAAGCTTTCAAGAAACGCAAGTACCAATATATGGCAAAAGACCGAGACGGGCGCGATGTATTTCTCGCAGACTCCGGTTATGTACTTCAGATGGCCCAACATGACTTTGAACACATTAAATTCCATTTTACGAGCGAATTTTAATTGTCTCAATACGACACACAACCGGAGAAAATCCGGAAAGAATAGTGCCCAAGCATAACTAAAAAAAATAAATCATCATGGCTAAATTCAAAAGAATACTGCTCAAACTTAGCGGCGAAAGTCTCATGGGAGAGCAAAAATACGGTATCGACGAGAAACGTCTGAACGAGTATGCACAACAGATAAAAGAAGTGCATGACATGGGAGTTGAAATAGGCATTGTCATCGGTGGAGGAAATATCTTCCGCGGACTGAGCGGAGCCGGAAAAGGATTTGACCGTGTCAAAGGTGACCAGATGGGCATGTGCGCCACAGTCATCAACAGTCTCGGACTCAGTTCTGCGCTTGATGCCATTGGCTGCAAGAGCCGTGTCCTCACCGCTATACGCATGGAGCCTATAGGTGAGTTCTACACAAAATGGAAAGCAATCGAGGCCATGAAAAACGGTGAAGTCGTTATCATGTCCGGTGGCACCGGTAATCCTTATTTTACCACAGACACAGGCTCTTCACTCCGCGGCATAGAGATTGAAGCAGACGTCATGTTGAAAGGAACACGAGTTGACGGTGTATATACTGCCGACCCGGAGAAAGACCCGACAGCCACAAAGTTCTCGGAAATCACATACGATGAGATTTACAACAAAGGACTTAAAGTCATGGATCTTACCGCAACGACCATGTGCAAGGAAAACAATCTGCCTATCTATGTCTTCAACATGGACATCATCGGCAATCTGAAGAAAGTGATGGAAGGCGAAAACATCGGTACACTTGTACACAACTGAAAGATTGTTTGAGTTATAATTACATCCAAAAAGGCTTGTGCCTTCATATTCCAACAAGGTAATATGAAGGCACAATTGTTTTAAATAATGTCAACCGCACCACTCTACACCTATTACGAAACAGCCAACTCGTCCATATTCTTAGATTTTTTTGTAACTTTGCACGCAAATAACAAATTGACGTACAGTTTTTTGTACACTAATATTTATTTCATTTGGCATTTTATGCCTGAACAAAAAACAGTTTTCAAACATTTCATAAAATAAAACCACTTTGTTTGACAATTAATTATTGACTGTATGAAACCCTTCAAGAAACTGACTATCAACGATAGAGACATCATACAACGCTTTACGATGAACAGCGAGCGAATGACCGCCGATATGCTTTTTGCCAATATCTGCGGTTGGCAGCATCTGACAAATATGGGGTATGCCATCATAGAAGACATGCTTGTCATGCGCGGCAACATGGACGGCAGCCTTATCTATTCTCTGCCCATCGGGCGCGGCAACTTGCGCTTTGTACTTATGCAGATGCTGGAAGAGGCAGAAAATCTTGGCATGAACTGTAGAATATTCGGTGTTCCGGAGAATAAGATTGAAGAGATTGAACGTGCCATGCCGGCACACTTCGATTTCTATGCGGAAGACAGCAACTCCGACTACATATACAGAAGAGACAGCCTCGTCACTCTCGCAGGAAAAAAGTTGCAGCCCAAGCGCAACCATATCAACAAATTTCACAGAGTATATCCCAACGCACAGTTTCTGGAACTTACAGAAGAATTCATACCGGCATGCAAGCAACTGGAACAATCTTGGAATCAAGAACTTAATGAAGATGACAGTTACATAAGCAAATCGGATGAACTTACATTCACCAACTTCATTCTCGACAACTTCCGTTCATTGGGATTACGTGGCGGAGTATTATTAGTAGATGGGAATGTGGCTGCCTTCACCATCGGAGGACCAATAAACGAACAAACTTTTGACATCTGTGTGGAAAAAGCCGACACAAGATACGACGGGGCATATACAGCAATCAACCATCTCTTCGCATCTTCCCTTCCGGAGCAGTTCATATATATCAACAGAGAGGAAGACATGGGAATCGAGGGATTGAGACATGCCAAGCAATCCTATCATCCGGACATGCTACTAAAAAAGTATGCAGCCATCCCCCGCATGAGCTTTGGACAGTCCATCTTCTACAACAACGAAAAGATGGTGCCACCTCCTTCAAACTCCACCTACAAACTAAAGAACGCACAGTAAAATGAACGGTTCACTTTCTTTCAAAGAAGCCATAAGAGAATCCCGCAATTTGTGGGATTTATCTTTTCCTGACGAAGGAGAATACACGGATTTCTATTTCAGCCGAAGATGCACGAAAGACGTCATGCTATGTCTGCACAAAACAGGAGACACTTTCGACTCCGCTTTCCAACTCTTCCCATACCAGATGAATCTGAAAGGCATACTCACCCACACACTATACATGTCCGGAGTATGCACCCATCCCGATATGCGCGGAAAAGGGCACATGGAACTTTGCATGAAAGAGAATCTAGCGCAATTGACAAATGGCGAAGCTACACTGGTGACGCTGATACCAGCCAACGAAAAACTGTTCACCTACTACCGCCGATTCGGTTTTACAGAGATTGCCACACGGCAAATTACAGAATACCACAAGAAAACAGTGCATTCAGACAACAAGAACCTGCATACGGAGAATATCTCTGTCGCTTCTGCAACCGCCAAACAAAGGCACGACATCTACCAAATGTTCCGGCAAAAGTGGGAATCCATGCCAAACAGCATCATTCATACAGAACAGGATTTTCAAGACGTTCTCGATGCCTATATTCCCGACAACCTCCATCTGCTTTTATGCAGTCAGCCCGAAAAGAAACAAGAACCAACGGCTGCCGTGTTGTATTCAGAACGAACATCCGAAATTTTCGTACATGATTTTGTCACAACCAGCAAGAATGACACCACGAGTGTCCTGTCTTATCTATGTCCGGAAGCAGAGACATCGGAGGACGGTACTGCGGAAAAGACAAAGCCTGTACGATTCTTCTCCTACGAAAGCAAACCGTTCATGATGGCACGAATACTCAATCCGAAGAAAGCCATAGCATTATATTCAGAAACAAGCCACAGTGAGAATACCCACATCCATCTGACAGACAACCTGCTGGAAAGTAATTCCGGATATTATTCCATGACATCAGACAAAGTACTAAAGACAGAAAAGCCTGTAAAGGGAATACAATATGTCAAAATGACACCGGAACAACTTACAGCACACTTGTTTCAAAACACCCAATTACACGCATCTTTAATGCTCGATTATTAAAAGTCTGCCAATCTTTACCCATCACGACGATGCAAACAGAAGTTGAAAAAGCCGACAACAAAGAACAGCCGTATGCTTTCACTCTGCTCCGAGTTAAGCATACGGCTATCACTATACATATAAAAACACTTATAAAGCCTTACTGTTTTCACACAGCCAAAGCCATGCAATCATTCTTTACGTGCTTTATTCATCGACATCATTCAATGCCAGATTCTTCTCCGCAACAGCATTGTCAGCTTTCACCGGCATTGCCTTATAATCCTTAGATGTTTTGAACTCCGGCATTCCCGGTGCAGTCACTGTCACCACGAAAAGGTTATCGCCCTCATTATTGTCCGCCAATGAAAGTTCCGACACCCCTACTCCATAAAAGTAAGTGTCATTCTTCTCGTCAAACACAACAGTGCCCGGCTCCAACGACTTTCCATACTTCAAGTTCAGCACTCCATTCTTCACACCACACTGCAACTGAGAAGCAAGGTACGGATTGCTCGACTCCACGCTGAACGAATAGTCGTCTCCAACTACAAAACGTACACGTGCCGGCAGATTAATCTCGGCTGTAGTGAACGGAACTGTTTCCACTTCTTGTGCACTCATGGCGCTCACTGCCATAAGTGAGCCAACCAACATCATTAATTTCTTCATAATACAATCTTTTTACCTGTTAATTTAAATGTTACCTAATAACTTTTTACTACTCCTCTTATTACCCCACGAGGAGTTATGCTTTTACTATAAAAACACTAAACTCATCAGAATGTTCAAACATTCATCCTTATTACCTTATCACCACCCCGCATTTCATGCAAAAGTTGGCGAATCTCCTAAAAACGCTGTAAAGATAAACAGATTTCTGTCTATCGCCACAAATCGCATAACAAAAACATAGCAAAAAGACTGTTTTAATTGATAAACATCAAAACAAGAGCAAGAAAACAATAAAGTTGACAGTTCAAGAAGTAACCAACAAACAAGTCCATAAAAAAATTTTTGACATCGTTTTTTCAAGGCTTATCCGACTTTGACAAAATGACAACAATTTTAGTCGTTTTAATTTCTTATCTATCAATTTTATTTCAGAATACTATCTTTTTGATTTTGCCAAATGTTAAAATTCCAAGCCCTCTGGCACGCGTCAAAATGAGGCGCACTGAACTTTCATCGAAAATCGGAGATTCTGCGCGCATTTTCTGGAGTCACCGGAAAATGTGAAATAGTGTTTCATTTTGAAGCAGCTCTTTCACATTTATTTATTTTCGGCGAAGAGTTTTTGAAAAAACACTATAGAGTTTTCAAATTTTCAGCGCGCTGTTTTTTTCTTCGCAGCGCACTGCAATTTTATTTCCAGTGCGCTACAATTTTCTGCACTGTGCGCTGAAAAAATAAAAACAGCGCGCTGTAAAGAAAGAAACAGTGGGGAGCGGGAAAAAAGACAGTTTACTTCAGTCGAAATGTTAAGAAATATATAATTTACCGCACTGAAAGTATGTCTGAACAGAAACTTAAAAGTGAGTGTTTTTTTGGTGGCATTTGAGGATGGAAATGCCAAGTTGAACCGCAAAGTGCTAATAATCAACAGATTATCAGAATATACAAATCTGTCAAAAATTTGCGTCCGGCACATTTTTTTGAGCGTTTTTTATAAAATCATATCTTATTGATTATCAACGCGTTGTCCTCGATACAAAAATTTCGTCTCTTTGCCGTCGGCAAAAAATCGTCCGAAATGTTAATTTTTCATTTCGGGCGAAAATATCATTTTGTCAAATTGAAAAATAGACTTTTGGTGTGTTTTTTCTGTTGTTTATGTATTTGTTCTCGACAAATTGAAGGGAGCAATAACAAACAATATTTTTGTAAAAAAAGTCCCCTCGGACTTCACAGCTCAAGGGGATAATAGGGATTAAATTTAAAAACAACCATCAAAAATATCCATAACACATATTCCGCTTTTTGGAAGAAATAAGTTTACAAATATTTTTTTGTTGTCGGGGAATATCCATTTTGATTACTTAATAAAATACATTTTATTTCATTCTATAACCCGCAATGTTAAACTTGGCACCATTCTTAATGATAACAACTTTACCATTCTCTATATACTTGCCGTCTTTCATTGTTTCAGCATGAATACCATTGATAGCATCAATGGTAGTGGTGAAACTTACAGCAATGTCCTCGACAGATACCTCATTGATAAGTACAGGCTCTTCGGTCTCAGCGTCCTTGTAGCTTACAGAAACTGACTTGACGGCAACAGTGTAGTGCGTATTATAGGCTAGATTTGGAATGAGAAGCTCTACAGCCTCGTCTGCAAGACTGAAATCTGTCGTAAACTCCATTGCATCGCCACCTTCCGAAGCAACTGTATAAACAAGTGTGCCGTAAGCCACTGAAGCAATATTTTCAGGAGTCACGACCGTCTTGCAGCTGAACACAACCTTGAACATACCGTCCTCAATTTCCTGACCGTCAGCCACAGACAGTGCGATGTCTGATATTGTGCCCACGATAGGCTCGGCATTAGTGGTGAAACTTACAGCAACGTCCTCGACAGATACCTCATTGATAAGTACCGGATCCTCCGTCTCAGCGTCCTTGTAGCTTACAGACACAGACTTGACGGCAACAGTGTAGCTTGTGCTGTATGCAAGTCCCGGAATAGAGATAACATTAGCTTCATTTGCAAGATCAAAGTCGGCAGTGCCTTCAACATCCTCTCCTCCTTCCGGAGTCACAATGTATGTAACAGTTCCGAATGCTTTGCTTGCTACATCCTCAGGGGCAACCATCGTCTTGCAACCTATCGACATTTTGAATGTTCCATCCTCTTCTATGACTTGTCCGTCTGCCACAATGAGTGACACATCATAAATCTCAGCATAATAAGGAGCATCTTCCACCTTAGTGATAGTAAAGTTGTCCCATATAGTCCAGTCTGTACCAATATGCTTTGTCTTCTTCACTCCGACAGTGAGTTTACCGTCAACAACCACCACCTTAAGTGTATTCTTATACAAGCCTTGTGCAAAAGCGTCAGAGGCTTCCGTCATGCTAAACGGAAGATTTTCAAGAGTCGCAGAAGCCTCATCGTCTGCAATACTTGCAAGAGGAACCTTAGCATGGTTTGCATAGAGATAAGAATAAATAGCCTCTGTTCCATCAGCATGAGCCTTTACAGCCACATCATTGGTGTTGTCTGTCGTATTATTGTAACGATAGAAACCGTCGAGAGAAATCAGGTACGTACCATTAGGAATATCTATGGTCTGATAAACATCGAACTCCTGTGAGTTGCCGCCCCATTTCTCCGCACAGAAGTTCACATGCTGGTCTCCGCCCTTGGTGAAAGCATCGCCTTCCCATACAGCCTCGAACTCAGGATTGTAAAGGTTGCGGGAAATAGAAGCGTCTTTCAACAAGAATGTTGCGTCAGTCATATCGCCGGACTCGACAGCTGCCACTGCATCGGCTACGGAAATGAACTGCCATACGGCATTGGCATCATCGTATGTCAAATCGACATCAAGAGCTGTACCTTCAGCCGGTGCACCTAACGAATTATTTTCATCAACAGAGATTGTTGCGGCATCACTTGTCCCGAACAAGTAAAACTCACTTGCATCAGCATCTACAAAACCATTTGAACCAACAAAATGTTTTTCTGCCGCATTATAAGTGTGCGAATCAAGAATATACTTGCCGTTTTCAGCCTTGGTAACAGTGAAAATGCGTGCATTATCGACAAGAGAAGCCTGAGTACCCCAAGAATTGGCACCACCGAGGAACTTGTCTGTTGCTACATTCTTGACAAGATAGTCACCGTCAGCCAGTTCAGCCATTGCAGGAAGAGCCACTACTTCTACCGACTTTTCACCCTCGAAACGGAAGGTTGTGCCTGACGTATTGCTTGTGATGAGATTCTTGACAGTCAGCTGTCCTCTCACGATACC
Source organism: Bacteroidaceae bacterium (assembly GCA_017621515.1). Classification (GTDB taxonomy): domain Bacteria; phylum Bacteroidota; class Bacteroidia; order Bacteroidales; family Bacteroidaceae; genus RGIG8745. Next base: position 25,471 of record JAGASY010000025.1, on the reverse strand, counting down.
CACAGCTTTAAGATTAAGTGTGAGAACAGTACCATCCTCACCTTCAAAGTCCTCAACCATAAGAGAAGAGAGGACGACAGTACCAGAAGCATCAAGTTGAGCCGGTTTCGGTTTGTAATTATCCGGCACGCGCTCACCTGTCCCAATACTCTCCACAACGAGGTTTTCCGGCAAATCTATATAAAGCTGCAAACCAGCCAAAGCAGTATTGTTGGCAATAGATATGTCAACTCTTATAGGCTCTGGGGCATCAACCACCATACTGACAGCCTCGGCAGACAAGCTGAATGTGCCGGCAAAAGGAAATACTTTGACGCTAAACGGATTCATGTCATGCTCTACAGGTATAGCGACAGTGGCATCACTGCCTACAATTTCAGATACATACATCGTACCACCTTTAAACTCTGTAGTCGCTTTCACATTGAATGTGAATATTTCGCCGCTATTACCAGCAAAAGCAGACTCTTTTATGTCTTCAGCCTCTGTGAAAATAGCAAAACGTCTGAGTCCGTCCACTTTATTTGTAAGGAGCGAATGATTCTTCAATCGTGTCTTGTTCATCTTTGCGCTCTTTTCAACAAACTCAATACCTTCCGGCAATTGCACGTCGAACTGAAGGCTTGAGATTGGGTCGCTGTTGTCCAATATCACGGACACAGTCTTTTCTTCACCAGGGACAACAGAAAAGTCCTCTATTCTGAGTACGTTGTCCGCCTTTGCACTAATGGAAAGCGCAAAAACAGCAAGAAGCAACGCAAGAACTTTCATTGCCGATTTCGTACTATGTTTCATAATATATTATTTAATAATAGAAAATGAGTAAATTCTTTTTTATAAAACATGGCAGTCTCAAAAGCACTCGGCTTTGAAACTGCCATGCCACATTGACGGTGATTTACTAATGAGAGAAATTATTTATTGTAAATCTTTTTTGTTGTTCCGTCAGAATTAACAATGATATTAATGCCCTTCTTCAGACCATTCATAAGCTGACCGCCTACAGAGTAAACCTTGCTTATGACTTTCTCGCCAAAAGTAAGCTCTGTAATGCCTGTTGCTTCGCCACCGGAAATGCTTCCGATAGTGTAGAGCTTGCCGTTGACGTCAGAGAACTTGGCATTCTTGACTTCAATTGTTCAGCCCTTGAAGTCAGAAGAAACCTCAACCTCAATTGTCACCAGATTATTGTCGCCAAAGACTTCGCCTTCGAGACTGCTGAGCAATACACGGTGAGTGCCATCAACATCACCAGATATGAAGTCGTGACCGCTGACACCATTCTCGCCAACCACAGTGACACCGGCAGGAAGCACGATGTCCATCTGTGCACCTACAAAGTCCTTGACATCTGCGATAGCGATGTTAATAGTCTGTCTCATGCCTGAACCGGTTGCTGTGACCATAAGTTCGTTGTCAACAGACTGATTAGGCATAAGAGCTGAGAGACGTACCGAAACTGCTTCTTCCTTATTAGGTACAAACTCTCCGGTCATAATCTTCTGGGCAATCTGTGTTACATCGCCAATGTTTATTTCTTTATCTTTGTTCACATCAGCAGCAGCAAAACGTGCTTCATCGTTGTCTAACAAGTCCATTACTTCTTCAACTCCGATAATGTAGTTGCGAGCAATGTTATAGTCAGTGACATTAATCTTACCGTTGTTGTCGATATCGCCGTAAAATGAACTCTTGTCATATACATCAGACGTAAACTGGCTTACAGCATCGTTCAGTTCTGTGAGCTTATCCATGATAGCCGGATACTGCTCCATGAAGTCAAACTCTTGCTCAACAGTCAGGTTCTCATCTTCAGGATCAATGAAATAATTACCATCGATGTCATGATTGCACTTACCATAATCATAGACATTCTTGTAGAAGTCATAAGCAAATTGCAAATTGTCAGATATATCAGAATTTGTTTCATCAAGTTCATAGCTGATATTACCTGTATAGAATCGATCTTCATAATAGCTATCAGAAGTATTTGCAATCTGAATCATCATATTATATGCCAAAGAACGACTCCTATCGACATTATTATACGTATTGGAAACATTATAAGACGCCAAAGATCTTTCAGCTTCATTGATAGATTCATCAATAAGCTTGTCTATCTTAGAATCTGATTTCAGTTCATACTTAGAGTCCAACCCATCTATTCTCGCCTGTTCATCCGCAATATCAGCACTAATCGTTCTTAAATAGTACTCGTGCGAAAGAATAGACTCAATCTCCCCTGTTTCAGGATTTGTCCAGTCCACATAAGTCTTATACTCATAATCCTTAGCCGCATTGACAACAGCATCAAGTTTGTCCTGCAAAGTTTTCAACTCATCAGAAAGGGCGGCATAGACTGCGTCATTAACATCATAAGGCTTCTCTGCTTCTTCCATATCAGATGCAAGATTCTTATACTTGTCTGCAATACTTTGAGCTGCACTGACATTGACATCCTCGTAGAGAAGAATAGTGTTATCCTCCACTTCCTGAGCCACACACTCCTTAAGAGCAGCTACAGCAGCAGTGAACTCATCAATTACCGCCTGATACTCGTTCACCACAGGTTCATGACAATCTGTAATCTGAATGTTGATAGCTTCAAGAGTTGCCTCAAGTTTCGCAATCTCTCCATTCACGACTACAAGAGCATTGTCTGCAGCAGAAGCATCGTAAATGGCTGTCAGTTCAGACTTAGTGACACCAATCTTCTTTTCGAGTGCAAGATATGCAATTCGTGCTTCTTCCGGAGTTGTAGTCACATTCACACCTTTATCATCCGTCTTATATATAGGAAGTTTCGTTTTCTCATCATATCCGATGATGATACCGACAGTGAATTCATTGTAAATAGCAGCATTCTCTGTTTCATATCCCTTGATGATATTCTTATAAATATCAACAGAAGTGTCACCGATATTCTTAGCGGCAGCAAGGTCATAGTCCTTATAAAGATTGCCGACAGCCACTTCTATTGCTGCATTTTCTTTGCCAATGGCATCGCTGCATATAAGTTCAATGGCAGTCTTCTGAACTTTCACGGCATCATTGAATTTCTGTTTATCATCTTCAACAATGACACCCTTCGTCTCCTCTACACGCTGACGCAATCCGTCAATCATTGTCTGAGCAGTGTTGAGACGTCCATTCAGATTATCATTAAGCATAATCATCATAGAATGTACATGAGCAGCTGCATTGTCGTGCTGAACCTGCAATCCGTTTACAGTGGCAAGCATTTCTTTATATGTTGCATCGTTAGCCAGACGCTGGTCTTCTTCGGCTTTTGCATTCCAGTAAGCCTCAGAATGAGTCTCGTAAACCGGTTTGTCATTTTCCTTTCCAACTTCACGTCTGCTCACTGTGATTGTGAACTTATCAAGTTCTACCTTTGCAATAGCATAGTTCGCATATTTCTCGTTTTCGTCAATAGTGCTCCATGCCTCTGCAGCCGCGTCAATATAAGCCATTTCATTTTCTGCATACGAAGCAGCAATTGCGCCATCAGCAAGAGTATTCACACCAAATGCCTCAATTGCAGCATATTCAGCCTCAGCCAAAGTATTGGCAGAAGAAATGGTATCGTTCCATGTTTCCACCGCAGTCTTTTCCTTGCATTCTGCTATCTTAGTGTCAATAGATGCGAAGTCAGGCAAGATTTCACTGTCAAGCAGATAAGCGAAATCAGGATTAACGAAGTTGTTCTTATCGTCTATTGCAGCCTTTTGGTTAGCGTCGTCAATGATTGCCTGAACAGCCTTAACATTAGCATTCTTCTTCAAATCTTCTTTTCTGACACCAAGAACACTGACCATTTCATTTACAGCATCATTCACGTTTACTTGAACGGCATCTCTTTCTGTATTGAATGTAGTCAGTGCAATGTTGTTCACCTCATTAGAATAATCTGTAGCAAAGCCTTCAATTATTGTGTTATAATCGTTAGCAAGTTTACAGTTATCTTCTTCAGCATCCCAAATTTACCTACTTCTACGGCATTGAAAGAAGCTTCAGCATCTGTCTTGAGAGTACGGATTTTCTCAATGTAAGAGAATATTCCACCCTCTCCTGTAATTTCTATTAATTTGTCTGTTGCATATTCTCCTGAAGCGTATGAAAGCTTGCTCAGTTTGTTTACAAGTGCAGTCTTGTCCTGATAAGTCTTAACGAGAACATCGTAAGCGGCATCAAATCTCTTCTTACGTCCCTCATTATCTTGGGCAACAGCCGCATTATATATGTCTTCCCATCCGTCAGAAAGAGTCTTGATGGCATTGGTTGACAGAGCAAGTTGAGCCTCGAGTTCTGCTTTCTTTACATCACACTCGCCTTTTGCAAAGGCAGCAGCCACAGCCTTATCGTACTCTGCAAGATCTTTCTTTATGTTTGTAAGTTCAGCGATAGCATCTTTCTGAGCACTTGAAGATTCTTTTCCGGTGATATCATTGAAAGCCTTATCCCATGCTTCGTATGCACCCTTGGAAGCTTCTGTCTGGTTGTTATGCTCAGTCTCATTAGCCTTAGCCAAAGCCACCAAACCTTCTATGTTCGCTTTTACGGCAGCAAGTCTGTCGGACAAAGCCTTACTACATGCCACCATATTCTTGGCTGTGTCTGTATATTTGGCATTGTCCTTCAAAGCACCTTCAAGTTCAGACTTAACCACTGCTGCGTAAGCAGCGTCTTTTTCGCTGCAAATCTTATTGTATTCAGTCTTGTAATCGCCATGCAATTTCAAGAAGTGTGCACGTCCCTCACCTGTAGCGTTTTCATCCTTGTAAAGTCCGGTTTCAGCATCTTTAATAGCCTGTTCTATTCCAGCTTTTGTCAAAGCAGTAGCGAAATCGTCCTTGGCCTTATCATTGGCTGCCTCATTTCCGGCAAGAGTGATGAGGTTGTTAACTTGTGTCTCAATAGCCTTCAGACGGTTGTCGTAGCCGAGGACAACCTTTGAATCTTCACCAGTACTATCAGCTTTATCCTTACGAACTGTTTCATTAGTATTTGAAACAGCGATTTCAGCCTTCATGACATCGATGAGAGCATTTACATTGCCAATTTCAGTTGTAAAGCGTCCCGCATTGTTGTCTGTTGCAGCAACACCCTTGTAGTCCACTTTGTTGTACTTACCTCCGTTGAGCAATATGCCAACACGCTCAACCTCAGCATTGAGAGTCCTCAAAGCCTCTTGGTCGGCAGCATACTCTTCCTTTGCACTTTTAGCTTTAGCGACAAGGGCATCGTAATCTTTCTGAATACCTTTGTCACCGTCAATCTTATCAACAACATCAGAAAGTGTAGCGATAGCTTTAGCATTATCCTCTTCTGTTTCAGCGTTCTCTATCTTCTCTTTTAGAGTTGCAAGAGCATCCTTAATATTTTGATTGCTTTCATTAAGTTCTGTGGCAGTCTTTCCATAAACATCAGAAGTATATTCATCTTCAAGTTTAAAGCTTTCTACACGACGGTTAGCTTCTTCCAACAGACGTGCTTTAGCTGCAGCCAACTGCTCTTTGTTCCAGTCAGCCTCATTTTCAGAATATGAGTTCTGGAGATCTTTGATGGTTGTTGCGATATCTGCATCCACATCTATAGCCGTGATGGCATTCTTATGCTCTACATCTGCTTTTTCATTAGCTTGGTCAAGTTTGCCCTTCACAGTAGCAATGCGTGCCTCAATCTCTTCGATAGCCACTTTATATGTCTTGCCATCAAATGTTCCATCTACAGTTACATCCTCATTCTTCACAATATCCTTCAGACCCTCTACAGCCGGAACATAACCTTCTTCGCCTTCTGTACCCTCAGCATCCTTACCGTTGAGCAAGAGATTGTAGTTGGTCAAAGCAGCAGCAATCTTCTTATAAGCCTCGAACGAAGCTTCAGCGTTAGCCTGATATTCAGAAATCTTAGATTCGATAGATGTCAAGCCAAGACGTGTAGCTTCCTTGATAGTCTCATCATTGTTGATATTGTTGAAGAAATCTTCTGCCGAACCCGTACCATCCACTTTGTAGGCATTCATTGCGGCAGCTTCAAGAGCGGCAACAGCATCCTCTATTGCTTTTTCTGAAGCAGCAAAACGTCCGCTTGTCGTGTAGTCGCCCTCTTTCTGTCCATCTACCACCTTCTTGGCCTCGTTGTATTTCTTTTTAACGCCATTGATAGCTTTAACAGATGCTTCGTTAGCGTCATACTCTGTGATAGAAAGGTCAACTTTGTCCTTCAGTTCTGCAATCTTAGCAACAATAGCAGCCTTGTCCTCTTTGTAGTTTTTGCAGTACTGATTTGCACCCTTTATCGTGTGTGCCTTGTTGGCTGCATCTACATTAGCCTGCAAAGCAGCGATATCAGCCTTTATACCGGCAACATCTTCGCTGTAGAAATCAGACACTTTCTTGCGGTCTTTCCCTATAGCATTTTCTATTTTAGTTTTAAGATCGTTGGTTATCGCATCCACATCGTCACAGGCTGCCTTGTAGTTGGCACGAAGAGTGCCCTCAGCAGGTGTCTCTATTTCTCCGACAAGTTCTTTATATTTAGTCGTGATGGCTTCAAGCTTTCCTTCACATTCTGTCAGTCTGTCTGCAAACCCCTTTTGAGTCTCAGCGTTTGCATTTCCTTCATCATAGACTGCTTTATTCTCGACCTCAACAGCGTTGATGTCACGCTTAACGCTACTCAAATCTTCCAAAGCCTTAAGATAGGTGTCCTGATAAGTTTCACCATCAGATGCCCCTGAGAGCAAAGCATACAGTCTGGCTGCTTCATCGCTATACTTTGAGTTTGTGTTGGCTATCAATCTGTTTACATTTGCGTATGAAAGTGCATTCGTACTTCCTTCTGTGATAGCCTTTATTGCTTCGTCAATGGCAGGAACGAGACCTTCCTCTCCCTGAACTTTCGACTCGATATTTGCTTCTGAGAACAAATCACCGGCTTCACCCTTCTCGTATGCTGTTTTTGCGTCTGTCAAGAATTTGGCAACATCTTGTACCAAACCATCATACATTTCTTTTGCGGCAGCCTTAGTCTCCGATGCAGCGTTATCATATATATCTTTCAGTCCTTTGAGCTTAGGAGTAAGAACATCCTCATGTGCCTTCTGTGCAGCCACCCATGCCTCATAGTTGGCTGTCGCTTTAGATATATCTGCGCCAAGCTCGTCAATCTGCTCTCCGATGTTGCCCTTTACACCACTATTATAATTAGCGACCATTACATACGCATCCGGATTTTCTGCAACAATTGTGTTGATGACCGTCTGAAGCCTTGCAGCCTCTACAGCCAAATCCCGCAATGCCGCGTCTTCAGTATATTTTCCGGCTTTGTTAATCTGAATTGCAAGCTTGTTTGTCAGTTCTTCACGAACAGCATCGATATTGACATCGCCTATATAAGCAAGTTCAAAGTTGTCGAAAGAAGCCCATCCTTTATTTGCATCGGATGTTTCTTTCTTGACTCCAATAGTAAGTTTGTGGTCACTCACATATACATAAAGCGGTTCGCTCTTATACAGTCCTTTAGAGAAAGCTTCAAATGTCTGGTCTTCATTATCTGGAACATAACCTAATGCTTCAACATCTTCCTTTCTGTTGACAGATGGAAAATCTATCTCGTCATTGTTTGCAAAAACTTTAGCGCGAACATCCAAACTCTCACTTCCAGATTGACCCTTTGTAGCAGTGTAACGGTCGAATCCTTGAACCGTAAGTTTATACAATCCATTAGGTATGTCTTTTAGCTCTTGGCTTGCTTTGAAATTGCAATTCCACGCTTCGTAAAAACGGTTAGGATTATATTTAGTTGCGTCATTAGACTTAGCATTTTCTATCTTCCAAAGGTCTGATTTGTGATTTCTGGAAAAGTTCGGGTTCTGTATCAAGAATGTAGCGTCAGCAGGATTTTCAAAAGTTGCTGTCTCGAAAGCCTTCGTCAAGTCAGCCACAGGAATAATCTGCCACTTAACGGCATTGGCTTCGTCCGTACCATCAGACTTGATGATAGAGCCATCGGCAACAACATAGCTGTCACCAATCTTCATCACATATTTTCCGGACTCCTTAGTCTCTATTATTTCAACCGATGTTTTTCCGCCATCAATAAAAGTTCCTGTAAAATAATGCGATTCACCTCCATTGCTAACATTAGAATCAAGCGTATATTTGCCGTTGTCCAATTCAACTTTAAATACGATACCGTGCTCTATCAGTGAGGCTTGCGTACCCCAACTGTTAGCACCTCCAAGGAACATGCCGGAATCTACATTCTTGAAATAGTAGCTTCCAGCCTCCGGTGCACCTGTAATCTGCGCATTGGCACTTTCTGCACCTGCAGCAGCCAGAATGACCGTCCAAAGTAAAGGTTTATTATTTCCCATAAATCCAAAATTAAAAGTTTATAATATTTTGTTTAATAACCATACATAACTCACAGATGCCATGCCGCTTAGACATAGAACTGCAGTAGATTTCTTCGTGTTGCCATAGACTTCTTCTTAATTTATTAATAATGGTATATACAACCAACGTGTATTTTTGCGCTCAGAAGAGTCCGAAAATGTCTTCAGATAAGGGCATAATACAACATTTCGAGGGCAAAAGTACGAAGAAAAGCAGGTTAATAAGGGATTTATACGATGCACGGATGTCCACACTTATGTAGCCTATTTGTCGAAAGTATTCAGGAAATGTGTTTTGAAATCATTTGATGTAGCTGTACAGGTATTTTCAGCAGAATCTTTTTGTTTAGGAATCCGCCGAATGCACCAGCATAAAAATCAACAGAAAGCTCCATCAAACACTCCCACAGCCATGTGCGCCAGTCACTCTGCCTGCTGCTTCATGTTGTCCGTCACAATAGACACATAGTCACTGAAAAAGTCGTGGTTGAGAATGCCGGATATGCGTATGAGAAGTTCGGTGTCGATAGTGGAACGCTTGAAAATTTTATATACATTAGACCTGTCACAATACAGTTTGCGGGCAAACCAACTGACAGAACGTTCTTGTCGTTCAAGTTCATCCTTGATAAGCTGACCTATATTAAGGGTAGGCTTGGTTGTCTTCTGTTCGTCCATGAGCCACTAATGTGTCTGAAAAGGACTGCACCTCTTATCCGTTCAGAAACTTGTTTAATTGTAATATATGCAACAAAAAAAAGCGTGGGTGCATACCTTGTTGCTCATTCCCACAGCTTAAGGCTCTCGCATTGCCCATCAAGTCAAGAACGAGCAACGCAGAGGCCCACGCGGTAGGTATTATAGATATATAGCCCAAGAGTATGGCATAACAATATGCCATATCATGACTATAATAAATAATACACCCATAGGCATCTACCGTTGCTTTGTTTGTGACTTGATAATGTTGGAACTTGCGAGATTCTAAGCTGTATCAAGAACAAAGCGTCAAGTAAACGCTTTCATATTCATTTTTCCATCCCCATATCGCCCGCCTCTGTAAGTACAAAGCTACGTTTTTTTGCGACAGGAAAATTTTTTCAGTCACAAAAGTAATGCTTTTTTTCTTCTCTGTCTTCTCCATGCCAATTTTTAACTATTTTCTATGGATTGAAAAGGGCATATATACAGAGGACGAAAAAACAATGTCAGATGGAAGCATGAAGAACCCCATAAAAAAATTTTCGACATCGTTTTTTGGAGATATGCCCGATTTTGACAGAATGACAGCTATTTCTGTTGTTTTGATTTCTATTTTGCCGATTTTGCGCTTGCCTGCTGTCTTTTTGATTTTGTCAAATGTTAAAATCCCAAGTCCTCTGGCACGCGTCAAAATGAGGCGAACCGAACTTTCATCGGAAATTGGGGATTCTACGCGCATTTTTTGAAAGCTTTGGCAATTGTGAAATAGTGTTTCATTTTGAAGCGGTTCTTTCACATTTATTTATCTCCGGCGAAGAGTTTTTGGAAAAGAACTACTAAGTTCTCAAATTTTCAGCACGCTGTTTTTTTCTTCGCGGCGCACTGCAATTTTATTTCCAGTGCGCTACAATTTTCTGCACTGTGCGCTGAAAAAATAAAAACAGCGCGCTGTGAAGAAAGAAACAGTGGGGAGCGGGAAAAAAGACAGTTTACTTCAGTCGAAATGTTAAGAAATATATAATTTACCGCACTGAAAGTATGTCTGAACAGAAACTTAAAAGTGAGTGGATTTTTGGTAGCATTTGAGGATGGAAATGCCAAGTCGAACCGTAAAGTATTAATAATCAACAAATTATCAAAATATACAAATTTGTCAAAAATTTGCGTCCGGCACATTTTTTTGAGTATTTTGAAAGAAATTATATCCTTCTGATTATCAATATTTTATCTTCAAATAAAAATTTTCATCTTTTTGTCTTCAGCAAAAAATCGCTCGAAGTGTTAAATCTTCATTTTGGACGAAAATATCATTTTGTCAAATTGAAAAAGTCGGTTTTTGCTGTCAAATGCGTAACTGCATAAAAAATACGCCCCTGTAATTATCGCAAGGAATAAATTACAGGGGCTATCTCTAAAAAAGAAGTATTCTTATTTCAACAGTGCTATCAGCTCATCGGCAGAAACAAGTTGCTGCTCTCCGGTAAGCATGTTTTTGAGATTTATCTTATTCTCTGCCATCTCATTCTCTCCCACAATCGCAACAAACGGTATGCCGTTGGCATTGGCATAGCTCATTTGTTTCTTCATCTTCGCAGAATCAGGATATATCTCGGCGCATATTCCGGCACGGCGCACGGCTGCAAGCACTGGCAGACAATAGTCTGTTTCTTTCTCGCCGAAATTCACAAACAGAAGTTTTGTTGAATCGACTGCCTCGTCCGGATAAAGATTGAGTTGGTTAAGTACATCGAATATTCGGTCGGCGCCGAAAGATATGCCTACACCGGAGAGCCCGGACATGCCGAAAATACCGGTAAGGTTATCATAGCGTCCGCCGCCGGTGATGCTTCCTATCTCCACATCCAGTGCCTTAACTTCAAAAATGGCTCCGGTATAATAGTTCAGTCCGCGTGCAAGAGTCAAATCAAGCTCCACACGGTTGTTCAGTCCCAATGTTTCAAGTTTGCGAAGAATAAATTCGCACTCTTCAACTCCCTTGAGTCCGGTGGCCGTGTCCTTCAGCACTTCTTTCATTGTCTGAAGTTTCTCTGCATTGGTACCGGAAAGTGCGATGATAGGCTGCAACTTGTCTATGGCATTGGCAGGAATGCCGTCGGCTGCAAGTTCTGCATTCACATTGTCAAGTCCAATCTTGTCGAGCTTGTCCATAGCTACGGTAATATCGACAATCTTATCAGCCTGACCTATCATTTCTGCGATTCCCGTAAGAATCTTACGGTTGTTTATCTTGATGCAGACATTGACACCGAAACGTGTAAACACTGTATCGACAATCTGCATAAGTTCCACCTCATTCAGGAGCGAATCACTTCCCACAATATCCGCATCGCACTGGTAAAATTCGCGGTAGCGTCCTTTCTGCGGACGGTCAGCTCTCCACACGGGCTGTATCTGATAGCGTTTGAACGGCATCGAAAGCTCTTCTCTGTGCATCACCACATAGCGTGCAAACGGAACGGTAAGGTCGTAGCGAAGTCCTTTTTCGCAGAACTTGCTTGCCAGACGTGCCGCATTGCGTCCCAGCAGCTCTTCATCTGTTATGCCGCGGAAATAATCGCCTGAGTTTTGAATCTTAAACAGCAGTTTGTCTCCTTCCTCTCCATACTTTCCCATGAGAGTAGAAAGATTCTCCATTGCCGGAGTCTCTATCTGCCGGAACCCATACAGTGAATATACGTCTTTTATTGTATTGAATATGTAGTTACGCTTTGCCATCTCCACAGGAGAAAAGTCGCGTGTACCCTTTGGAATACTTGGTTTCATGTTTATGTGTTGAATTATAAATTGGAAGATTATTTTCTGTAAGAAAGGCGGCTTGTGCCTCGCATCGGCATCAGAACATGGATGCGACTCTCTTTATGCCTGCCACAAGAATATCCACCTCTTCTTTTGTGTTATATAAAGCAAATGAGGCTCTGACAGTGCCTTCAATGCCCAGACGGCTCATCAAAGGTTCTGCACAATGGTGTCCTGTACGGACTGCAATGCCAAGACGGTCGAGCAGCGTTCCCATGTCAAGATGATGGATATTGCCGACAAGAAAGGAAATCACAGCGTCTTTGTCTGCCGCAGTGCCAAATATTCGTATTCCGTCGATTTGCTGCATCTGCTGCATAGCATATGAAGTCAGCTCACGCTCATGGGAATATATGCTGTCCATACCGATTTTGCTCACATAATCGAGCGCAACGGCAAGTGCATGGGTACCGATATAGTCTGGAGTGCCGGCTTCAAACTTATAGGGAAGTTCATTGAATGTGGTTTTTTCAAACGACACATTCTTTATCATTTCTCCCCCTCCTTGGTAGGGCGGCAGCTTGTCGAGCCATTTTTCCTTACCGTAAAGCACTCCGACACCTGTAGGACCGTATATCTTGTGTGCACTGAAAGCAAAGAAGTCGCAATCCAGCAATTGCATATCCACCGCGAAATGAGGGGTAGATTGTGCACCGTCAACAAGCACAGGAACTCCATGTGCATGGGCTATGCGTACCATTTCCTTTATCGGATTTACTGTGCCAAGCACATTGGACACATGGGCCACGGAAACAATACGTGTCCTGTCGTTGAACAGTTTCTCGTATTCATCCAACATGAGTACTCCGCTGTCTGTCATAGGTATGACACGCAACTTGATTCCTTTCCTCTCCGCCAGCAACTGCCACGGAACGATGTTGCTGTGATGTTCCATTACAGAGACAATGACTTCATCCCCTTCGTTCATGAAAGCATCGCCAAAGCAACTTGCCAACAGATTGATGCTTTCCGTAGTTCCCCGGGTAAAGACAATCTCGTTTATACTTTGCGCATTGATGAAAGAGCGAACCGTTTCGCGCGAAGCCTCATGCAGTTCCGTCGCCTTCTGCGAAAGGAAGTGTACTCCACGGTGTACATTGGCATTGACGCTATAATATTCCTCGGTCATCGCCTCAACAACGCAACGCGGTTTCTGTGTGGTTGCTCCGTTGTCGAGATACACCAACGGACGGTTATAGACAGTACGGCTAAGTATAGGAAAATCTGCTCTGATTTTATCTATGTCATACATCTGTACCGGTTTTTAATTGGTTTACATTTAATTAAAGACTTGAGGATTCTGCCGGAAAGTGGTCCATACATTAAATTACTCTGCAAACAGAACCCTTATCTATATATACTTAATATATGAGCATATATACATGTCATTTACAAATTGCACACCCGATGCATTTGTTCAGTTCTCCACGGAAACGCTTCTCTACAAGACGCTGAAGCCTGTCACGCAAAGGTTCAAGCTTCACTTGTTCTATCACTTGTCCGACAAAAGCAAACTTAAGCAACATACGTGCTTCTTCGGCAGAAATGCCTCGCTGCTGCATATAAAACAAAGCGGATTCGTCGAGAAGACCGATTGTCGAACCATGCGCACACTTCACATCGTCTGCATAAATCTCAAGCATTGGCTGTGTATATACACGCGCTTCCTTTGTCACACAAAGATTGGCATTTGTTTCCTGAGAGACTGTATGCTGTGCATCTTTTTGCACAAGAATACGACCGGCAAAAGCTCCTACAGCAGACTCATCGACAACATACTTGTAAAGTTCATTGCTTGTACAATTAGGTTTACGATGGTCTATCAAGGTGTTATTATCTACGTACTGTTTTTTATCGGCAACCACGCACCCATTAAGAGTCAGTTCACTGTATTCTCCATCAAGAATAACATCTGTCGTATTCCGTGTCAATCCATTGAAGAGAGTGATATTGTTATGACTCACAGTGCAATATCCGCCTGTTTTGATATAAAGGTTACTGAATCTCTTACATTTAGTATGGGTCTCCTCAAGTTCATAAATGTCTGCATGAGCATTGTCTGCAACAAAAACCTCTATGACCTGAGTGGTAAGGAAATGTACATTATCCATTGCATGATCGCAGAAAAGGAATGTAGCATCTGCACCTTCTTCAAGCACGATAAGCACACGTCTGTTGACCATCATATCTACTCCGGAACGAAGAATGTTCACAATCTGAACCGGACGCTTCAATTGTACATTACGCGGAACATAAACAAACAAGCCGTCCTGTGCAAAAGCCGTGTTCAAAGCTGTGATAGAGTCTGAAGTCACATCGGCAAGCTTGGAATAATATTTGCCGACAATATCCGAATACTTATCGGCAGCCTTTTTCAGAGAAGTTATTATCACTCCATCTTCGGACAGCACACTTCTTTGATTTCCTTTATAGAAGGCATCATTTTCCATAAAGAAAAGCTGAGTGGAAAGGTTGGGCACATCGCACTTAAAAACATCCTGAGGATTGACCGGTATATCTATCCGTGTCAAGTTCAGTCCGTAGTCAGGGGCAAAAGCCTTCTCCACATCCGTATATTTATAACGCTCCACTTTCCGCGAAGGAAAGCCTATACGTTCAAAACAGCCGAAAGCCTCATCACGAACAGCATTCATCAGACTGGCACTATGCTGCATGATAATCTCACGGCTTTCGCGATAAAGGTCTATATATTGTTTCCCTCCATTCATTCTGTAACCTCTTCTTTAATCCAGTCAAAGCCACGGTTCTCTATCTCCTGTGCAAGTTCTGCCCCACCGGTCTTTACAATTCTTCCGTCCAAAAGCACATGCACCACATCCGGACGTATATAGTCGAGCAAACGCTGATAGTGAGTAATCACCATCGCACTTGTTTCTTTTGTCCTCAACTTGTTAAAGCCTTCAGCAACAATGCGAAGAGCATCTACATCCAGTCCGGAGTCTGTCTCATCCAAAATACAGAACTTAGGTTCAAGCATCGCCATCTGGAATATTTCATTGCGCTTCTTCTCACCACCGCTGAAGCCCTCGTTTACAGAGCGGTTGATAAGTTTATTGTCAATTTCAACAAACTTTCTCTTCTCGCGCATCAGCTTTAAGAAATCTGTAGATTTCATCTGTTCCTCACCTAAAGCCTTATGGCGGGCATTGACGGCTGCACGCATGAAATTGACCATCGACACTCCCGGAATCTCCACTGGTTGCTGGAAAGAAAGAAATATTCCTGCATGGGCACGTTCTTCCGGTTTCATTTCCAGAAGATTCTGACCGTTAAAAGTTATACTTCCGGCAGTCACTTCATACGAAGGATGTCCTACAATAACATTGCTCAAAGTACTTTTTCCCGCACCGTTTGTACCCATGAGCGCATGAATCTCACCATCTTTTATGGTAAGATCAACACCTTTCAATATCTCTTTGCCATTAATGCAGGCATGCAAATTCCTAACTTCTAACATATTTATTTTCTATTTTAGAATTTTCAAGTCTATAAGCTCCCGAACAATAAATCTATGAACATCTGTATTCTCAGAATACAAAAGCTGTATGTGCATAAACCGGGGTTCCAATAGCTTGAACAATTAAAAATACTTTTATCCTACAGTTCCTTCAAGAGAAACAGACAACAATTTCTGTGCCTCAACAGCAAACTCCATCGGAAGTTTGTTTATCACATCCTTTGCATAACCATTCACAATAAGTCCGACAGCCTCCTCTGTGGAGATACCGCGCTGATTGCAATAAAACAGCTGTTCTTCACTAATCTTCGAAGTCGTGGCTTCATGTTCAACTGTAGCCGTATTGTTATGCACGTCCATGTATGGGAAAGTGTGCGCTCCACAAAGACTGCCGAGCAGCAACGAATCGCACGAAGAGTAATTACGCGCTCCGTCTGCGTTTGCACCCACTTTGACAAGTCCACGATACGAATTCTGGCTTCTTCCGGCTGAGATACCTTTTGAAATAATCGTTGAACGGGTGTTCTTGCCAATGTGAATCATCTTCGTACCTGTATCCGCCTGTTGATAATTGTTGGTTACAGCCACAGAATAAAATTCCGCCTGCGAATTGTCGCCGGTCAAAATACAGCTCGGGTACTTCCATGTTATAGCCGATCCGGTCTCTACCTGCGTCCATGAAAGCTTACTGTTTACACCTCGGAGATGTCCGCGCTTAGTAACAAGATTCAATACTCCGCCCTTACCGTCAGCATCACCGGGATACCAGTTCTGTACGGTACTGTATTTAACTTCCGCATTATCCATCACCACAATCTCCACAATAGCGGCATGAAGCTGGTTCTCATCACGCATAGGTGCCGTGCATCCTTCCAAATAAGAAACGTATGAACCTTCGTCACACACGATAAGTGTACGCTCAAACTGTCCCGTATTCCTTGCATTGATGCGGAAATAAGTTGAAAGTTCCATCGGACAACGTGTATTCTTCGGTATGTAAACGAAAGAACCGTCACTGAATACAGCCGAATTGAGTGCCGCAAAATAATTATCGCGATAAGGAACGACACTGCCAAGATAAGCACGCACCAATTCCGGATATTCTCTGACAGCTTCACTGATAGAGCAGAATATGATGTTCTTCTCTGCCAGACGTTCTTTAAACGTGGTCTTCACCGATACAGAGTCCATCACAGCATCGACAGCCGTGCCACTAAGTGCAAGCCGTTCTTCAAGAGGTATTCCGAGCTTGTCAAATGTTTTCATCAATTCCGGATCTATTTCCTTACTTCCAGAATCTTTCTTCTTTTTTGTAGGGTCTGCATAATAAGAAATAGCCTGATAATCAATATCAGGCATCTTCAGATGTCCCCATTCAGGCTGTTTCTGTGTGAGCCAGTAGCGATATGCCTCAAGACGAAACTCCAAAAGCCACTCAGGTTCACCTTTCTTTGAGGATATAGTACGTATTACATCCTCATTCAAGCCTTTATCTATAATCTCCGTATGTATATCCGTGGTGAAGCCGAACTTATACTTCTCTTCCGCCACTTTCCTTACAAACTCGTTTGACTCGGACATAATCTTCCAATTATAAAAAATGAATTATATCTTTGTTTTTTTATATATAAAATAAAACTGTCCCAAAATAAACAGTATTATATCCACAACACTGTACAGTACAGAATGTTCCGAAAAAGCTAAACCTTTTCTCCGCCCAACATCTCGGGCAATTCACTCTTTATGCCGTGTTTTGGCGCACAGCCATTCCGCTCCTCTACAGCATCCGTGACAATAATAAAATCTGGAACAAGAATCTGCGCTGCATGCTTTACCTTATAGAAAATTTCAGGACGTTCATCAAGTTTCTCCGGTTTCATGCCCGCCGAACTGACAACAAAATCCATTATATTGAATGCAAAACTCATCAGTAAGCCATAACAGACAACACCAATCACTGCACCGGCAAGACGATTCAGACATCCAAGATGTATTCCATTAAAAAACTTTGTAAACAAAGTGGCAATCCAGCCAAGCACCACAGGAGTGAGCACAGCTATCAACAAAAAAGCCACTGTATGCCCAATACCTTCGGACGCGCCGGTCTGCACAGACAAAAAGTCGCCAAACTTATCATAAAGCACACATGCAAGTACGATACCTGCGGCAACACCGACAAAGTTGGCTATTTGTTTGAATGCTCCTTGATAAAAGCCAACCACGGCCCCCACAAGAAGCACAATTATTATCAAAGTTTCCATCCTAATATCGTATAAGATTTTGAGGTTGTAAGATTCCAAAGCCAAACAAAAGAGAAGAAAGTCTTCCCAAACCGCCAAGCCTCAAATCTTATAACCTCACAATCCTAAAAAGTATTTCCAACACTATAACTTCTGCTTAATCTCTATCTCTGTGAATGCTTCAAGAATATCGCCTTCACGAATATCATTATAGTTGACAAGAGAGATACCGCAGTCGAAGTTGTTAGACACTTCCTTCACATCATCCTTGAAACGCTTCAAAGCGTTGATTTCTCCAGTATGTACCACAATACCGTCACGAATAACGCGTATCTTATCAGAACGATGAAGCTTACCGTCTGTGACAAACGCACCGGCAACAGTTCCAACTTTAGTAATCTTATAAACCTGACGCACCTCAGCCGTTGCAGTATTCTCCTCCTTGATTTCCGGAGCAAGCATACCTTCCATCGCACTCTTCACTTCCTCTATCGTGTCATAAATAATAGAGTACAAGCGGATGTCCACACCTTCCTGTTCCGCCAGTTTACGTGCCGCTGCCGAAGGACGAACTTGGAAACCGATGATGATAGCATCAGATGCCTTTGCCAACGAAACATCGCTCTCGGAAATCTGTCCTACAGCCTTATAAATGACGTTCACCTGAATCTTCTCAGTAGAAAGCTTGATGAGAGAATCACCCAATGCCTCTATAGAACCGTCAACGTCACCCTTGACAATAAGGTTAAGCTCCTGAACACCACCAAGCGCAATACGTCTGCCCAGTTCATCAAGCGTCATACGAGTCTGCGTTCTCAAACCTTGTTCACGCTTCAGCTGTTCACGCTTGTTGGCCACATCACGCGCCTCCTGTTCAGACTCCATCACATGGAATGTATCTCCCGCCGTAGGAGCACCGTTAAGTCCCAGAATCAAGGCCGGTTCAGAAGGCAAGGCTTGTTGTATGCGCTGTCCGCGCTCATTGAACATCGCCCTGATTTTTCCCCAGTGAGTTCCAGCAAGAACTACATCGCCCTGATGCAATGTTCCATTCTGTACAAGCACCGTAGCCACATATCCACGCCCCTTGTCCAAAGACGATTCAATGACAGAACCTGTAGCTTTGCGGTTAGGATTTGCCTTCAAGTCAAGAAGTTCCGCTTCGAGAAGCACTTTCTCCATCAGTTCATCTACATTGGTTCCGTGCTTAGCTGATATGTCCTGACTCTGGTACTTACCGCCCCAGTCCTCTACAAGATAATTCATTGCAGCAAGCTGCTCCTTTATCTTTTCAGGATTAGCGCCCGGCTTGTCTATCTTGTTTATCGCAAATACCATCGGCACATTCGCTGCGACAGCATGACTGATTGCCTCTTTTGTCTGCGGCATGATACCGTCATCCGCCGCCATGATGATAATTGCAATATCCGTAACCTTTGCACCACGTGCACGCATCGCCGTGAAAGCTTCGTGACCCGGAGTATCGAGGAAAGTGATATGCTTTCCACTTGCCATCTTCACATTATAAGCACCAATGTGCTGTGTGATTCCTCCCGCCTCACCGGCAATAACGTTTGTCTTTCGTATATAGTCAAGAAGAGAAGTCTTACCGTGGTCAACATGTCCCATTACAGTAATGATAGGAGCACGCGGCTGAAGATCTTCCTCTGCATCCACCTCCTCTTCTATGGCATGAGACACTTCTTCGCTCACATAGTCGGTAGAGAATCCGAACTCTTCCGCCACGATGTTGATGGTTTCCGCATCAAGACGTTGGTTGATAGAGACCATTATACCTATTGACATACATGTACCGATAACCTTTGTTACAGGCACATTCATCATTGTTGCCAGTTCGTTGGCTGTCACAAATTCCGTAAGCTTCAGTACTCTGCTCTCTGCATTCTCTTCCTCCTCCATCTCATGCATTCGGCTGTGAATAGCATCACGCTTATCCTTACGATATTTCACACCCTTCTTAACCTGCTTCGATGTAAGACGTGCCAATGTCTCTTTAACCTGCTTTGCCACTTCTTCGTCGGTCAGTTCCGGTTTGCGCACCGGCTGTGGCTTATTCTTAGCCTTCTTGCCGTGTACACCAGCCTGCATACCACCCTTGGCAGGAGCGTTCTGTCCTTTGGCTGCACCGCCTTTAGAAGTAGGTTGCTGGTTCTTTCCGTTTTTACGGTCAGAAGCCTGCGGCTTGCCTGTATTCTGCTGATTGACGGCAGCGTTCACATCTACACGCTCTTTATTGATGCGGTTACGCTTCTTTTTCTTCAATCCGCCCTCCGATTCGTTGCCCTGCGCACCGTCTTTCTTTCCGCCAATCTCTTTCATCACTGCATCTTTATATTTAGCCTTAGCATCCTGACGCAGTTTCTCCTTCTCCTCACGTTCTTTCTTTCTCTCAGCCTTACTCTTCTTGTCCGGACGTGTCTTGGAGTTTAGATTGGAAAGGTCTATAAATCCAACTTGTCTGAACTGCACACCTACATCCGGAGTAGCAAGACGATAAACACCGTCTTCCCTTTTCTCCAGTCTGCTGTTTTCGTCCTTTCCAACTGCTTCACCGACAGAAGTCTCCGCCTCTGCCGACGGCTGATTCGGAACATTCTGCTCCTTTTTCACCTCAGCAACAGGAGCAGAAGCCACAACACTTTCATTCACAACAGGAGCTGCTACGCTCTCCGGTTTAACTTCCTGTTTCACATTTGTCTTCTCAGAAGCAGAAGAAGCCACCGGTTGCTTAGACTGAACATCATTGATATTACCAAGCACCTTAAACTGCTGCCTGCGTTCATTTTCTGTACGGAACACTTCCTGCTGCTTTCTCTTCGATTCCAATTCCTTGCGTTCCTTCTCTCTACGCTCACTACGCTCCTGACGCTCCTTTTCCTTTCGTTTCTTGATATCGTCTTTTGTTCCGATATGAATGTCCTTGTCGGCACTGAAGGCCTCCATTAGCAGATTATACTGTTCATCCGTGATTTTTGCATTAGGAGTAGCATCTTCAAGTGCCATTCCTTTCTTTTGCAGGAAATCAGCCACGGTGTTGATTCCCACATTCAGTTCCTTTAGTGCTTTGTTCAGTCTTACTGCCATTATCTGTTCGTCTATAAAATTCGTTTAGCGTTCTTATATATTTTGCGTACCACGTTCTCCCGATACCACAAGAAAACAATACACACCTTCTCTGCGTCCAACGCGAGAAACGGATAGCGTCTGTACAGACCCGGTTGAAAAAACGCTAAACGCTTATCGCCGAAACGCGATGTTCTTATTCCTCAAATTCAGCCTTCAATATACGCAAGACCTCATCAACAGTGTCTTCCTCAAGATCCGCCTTCTCTATAAGCATGTCACGCGGAGCATCGAGTACGCTCTTCGCGGTCTCAAGGCCGATAGACTTGATGGAGTCGATTATCCACTCGTCAATCTCGTCCTTGAACTCATCGAGGTATATATCCTCCACATTGTCCTCTTCGCCATTCAGTTCGCGGAACACGTCTATCGTGTATTCCGTAAGCATACTGGCAAGCTTTATGTTATGACCATTCTTACCGATAGCAAGCGAAACCTGATCCGGCTGCAAATACACTTCCGCCTTTCTCAGCTCCTCATTGAGGACGATAGACGAAACCCTTGC
The DNA here is from genome assembly GCA_017621515.1 of Bacteroidaceae bacterium. Taxonomy (GTDB): domain Bacteria; phylum Bacteroidota; class Bacteroidia; order Bacteroidales; family Bacteroidaceae; genus RGIG8745. The sequence continues at coordinate 4,181 of JAGASY010000025.1, read as the reverse complement.
CGGACTCAATGCACGCTGTATAAACAGCTTTATATTGCTTGTATAATTGATGACATCGATATTCTCATTTCTCAGCTCACGCACAATTCCATGAATACGGCTACCTTTCACACCCACACATGCGCCCACAGGGTCGATGCGCTCATTGTAGCTCTCTACTGCAATCTTCGCTCTCTCGCCGGGAATGCGCGCAATCTTACGAATCGTGATGAGACCGTCGTTGATTTCAGGGACCTCCTGTTCCAGCAGACGCTGAAGAAACTCCGGAGCTGTACGGCTGAGGATAATCTTAGGATTATTGTTCAGATTATCTACACGCAAGACAATTGCCTTAGCCGCCTCACCCTTGCGATAGAAGTCTGTCGGAATCTGCTCAACTTTCGGCATAAGAAGTTCGTTGCCTTCATCATCCAGCAACAACATCTCACGCTTCCATATCTGATAGACCTCAGCAGTGATAATCGTGCCAACCTTATCTACATATTTATTATAAAGGTTATCGTGTTCAAGCTCAAGAATCTTGGAAGCCATTGTCTGACGCAAGTTCAGAATGGCACGGCGACCAAAGTCAGTGAAGTTGACCTTCTCGCTGACATCCTCTCCAGCCTCATAATCCTCGTCAATCTTCTTCGCATCGGTAAGACTGATTTCCATATTTTCATTACGGACTTCTCCGTCTTCCACCACCTTGCGGTTACGATAAATTTCAAAATCCCCTTTATCAGGATTTACAATGACATCAAAATTTTCATCCGAGCCGAATGTCTTCTGAAGCACACTGCGGAACGAATCCTCAAGCACACTTACAAGCGTAGTCCTGTCAATATTCTTAGTCTCCTTGAAGTCCTGAAAAGTATCTATCAGGTTGACCTGTTCTAATTTTTTCTTAGCCATTTTTTATCTATTCTTTTTTATTTCCATTCCAAAGATGCCCGTCACTGCACGGCGGCATACTGCGTTTACGGCAGCTGCTACCCCTATCCCGTAAAGGCATAAAGGTGTATGCCATTATCCTGTCCATACACCCGCAAATCCCGATTTCCGCATCTTCCGGAAACCGGCAGGCAAAGTTTTCTCTTATTTGAAATCAATCACAGCCTTGACCCACTTCACATCTGCATAGCCGAAAGAAAATTCCTCCTCCACCATCTGCGGACGCTTCTTGCCCTCCACTTTCTTCTTGCAAAGGACATTCACCGCGAAACCTTCTTCATCGGCTTTCACAAGTGTGCCGCACAACTTCTTGCCGTCAGATGTCATCAGCTCCACATCCTGACCGATATTGTTGACATATTGCTGCAGAACCTTGAAAGGCTGCCCTATTCCGGCAGAACCGACTTCAAGTTCATAATCTTCAACTTCTCTGTCGAAATTCGATTCTATGAACCGGCTGAGTTCACAGCAATCTTCAATCCACACACCATCCTTGTGGTCTATCTCCACCACAATTTTGTTTTGTTCATCGACAGAAATTCCAACAAGAAAATACTCTCTGCCTTCAAGCCATTCGTCAACAACGGCCTGCACTTTGTTCTTATCTATCATATTTACAATATAAGAGCACTATAGATTTTCACCGTTTCATATCAAAAGCAAGGAGGGAACTGTCAGCCCCCTCCTATCCACGATGTTGCAAAAATACGTTTTTTATCATTAACAACCAAATATTAAAGAACAAATATGAAAGTTCCACTCTATTTTATTTGTTTATTTGTTTACACATCTGCCAATCATAGCTATAAAATCCAAACAACTTATTGGCAAAGCACAGAAACGCTTCATAAACATGCGGGAAAATTATTCTACCAGTGGATTTACCTTTATCATTATCGACTGCACTTGCAACTCTTCATCATAACTTTGTCTGGTTTCAAGCCACTTTCGGAATTTCCGACAGTTCATTTCTCTTACAACATCACCGTTGATGAACTCCTTAGGCGAGAACACCACATGTATATAGTTTATCTCAGGTTCTATTCCACAACTGATATGGTAAGTATTTTCAGGAACATCAAAGAATAAATACCGCTTGTCTTTTTCAGCATAGAATGGCTTGTCATCCTCGTAAACGTACGGTAACATACAATACACATTATCCCTGTCTTCAAAAAACACAGCCACATATCCGGATTTCGGTGATGCAAACGACATATAAAACTTATCATCTGCATTGAACACGCTACTGTCATATTTATCATCCACACCATTGCGCAAAGTATGCACCACAAACTCTGTTGGTGCATATTCTATAGCCTTGGCATAAAATTCCACCGTGACATTCACCGTAAACAAATTGTCGGCAAATATCGGTGCTGAAATCTGTGGAATGTTTATATGACGCACCAGCTGCCCTTTCACTTGCAACCGCGATGCATGGTCGAACCTGCTGCTTTCGTTTGTGATTTCCATCAAAGACTGCGCTGTCACCGTAGTTCCAAACTTGTCCGCCAATGCCATAATTATTGCGTTTTCCACAGCCTTTGCCTTTGCCTCTGCATGTGATATGTTCTCGGAATAGGTATAAGGATATGTTCCTCCACATTTCACCAGTTTTTCTTTTGCAGACAAGCTGAAGATGTGGAGGAACAATATAGTTATGACCAATAATTTATTCATTTCGTAGGGTCACTAAAACTTATATCCAATGGTACAGAATACTCCCCCACGCGAATTGGCCACATCATAATAGCCGTTAGCTGCAACAACAAAATGTTTAATCTCAAAAGAGAATTCTGCAGAAGGACCAAACGCGAACTCAATATCCGTTTCTTCATAATATTCATCCGATACAGTATGAGTTCCAATCATAGGTCCTATTTTAGGAATAAAAAGAGAACCATGACCTAATGGGACCTTACAGCCAAAATGAAGAGGGATATTTAAATTAGTGTATACCTCAAAGTCAGACACAATAAACAAAGATGGCGAGAATACAAATTTATTTATTCTTGCACCTAAAGGTATGTTTGACTCGAATGCAAAAGCAGCACCAGCTTTGAATTCAGAATAATCATCATCATAATAATCATAATAAGAAGCTCCAAAAGCGCCGCCACCAATCCTTACATTAAATGTAGTCTGCGCATAACCAACCACCGCCATAAAGACAGCAACGATTGTAACTAATAATTTCTTCATAAGTGTAAAATTTAAAATTTAATATCCTTCCAATTCTTTATAATCTTATTTGAGCAAGTCACCGACGGTGTCTGCTTTTTACCTTTGGCAACAATGGACTTCCTCATCACCTCTTTCTTTATGTAGTCATACAACTCCCCGTATGTCACATTCCCTTTTGTCTCTTGCAGCTTCTTCATCAGATAGTAAGAGAACAGCCCGTGCGCTTTCTCTTCGTATGACAATGCGGTTTCTGTACCGGAAGCAGCCGTAAGCACCACCACATCACCTGTCACATTCTCCGTTTTCACTTCGCGCACAATTCCACGATGAAGGTCATCAACAGCAGCAATGTCCTCACGATCGTTTCCGCTAAAACACGCATCAATCAAAACGAGTGCAGAGCTTGTAGTCATCTTGCCCAAGGAGTCGTACAGGTCTTTCAGACTGAATCCGTTGTTCACATCGTTGATACTTACATCGGCCGGTATCAGTTTGCAATTCCCCTTCTCGTCAGGTACACCGTGTCCAGCATAATAGACAATAAAATTGGCATCCTTCCCATACACATCACCTATCTGACGAAGCCATTCCAACATGCTTTTCATCTGAAGATATGAAGCATTTGAGGCAAAGCGTATATTCTCTTTAGGCAATCCCAATGTGCGCAGGCAATAGTTTTGGAAAGTCTTTCCGTCCTGTGCCGCATATTTCACATTCGGAGTGTCCTTCTGCTTGTATGTCTCATTGGCTATAATGACACAGAATGTGTTTTCTCTGCTTGTATTTGTTGTAGGAATATTATAATCTATGTCAGAAGTTCCGGGAGTTACATCAGGTTTTGGAACAATCTCCGCAGATTCTTCGTTTGTATCATTATCCGCAGACTCACCACCAAAAGCCGAAAGATCAATGTCAGCCAGTGGGTCTATCTCTTGGTTTGGCAATGCCTTAGGATAGACCACATTGCCCGCCAGCAAGTCTGACTCCTGTATGTTCGACGGCATATTAAATGTAGGAGCATGTTTTGCATTAAACGCTTTCTTCCCTATTTTTTCAATCGT
>JAGASY010000024.1 GCA_017621515.1 Bacteroidaceae bacterium | reverse complement strand
TCCAGCGCACTGTCGTCACATTTTCAGCGCACTGTAATTTTATTTGCAGTGCGCTACAATTTTATTTTCTGTGCGCTGAAAATGTAACGACAGTGCGCTGAAAATAAAACCGCACCGTTCTTCAAAATAAAAGATTGTGGAGACCAGACAAAATGTTAAGAAATGTATAATTGGCTGTTTGAAAAGGGTGTCTGAACAAAAACTTAAACATGAATGGATTTGAAAAGGTGTTTGAAGGCAAAGAGGGAATATTTGCATGTAAACGGTTAATAACCAGTAGATTACTAAAATATTCAGAATCTTCAAAAAATTGCGTCCGGCACGTTTTTTTTGAGCGATTTTTGCAAAATCATATTTTGTTGATTATCAATACATTATATTTAAACTGCTTTTTTCGTCTTTTCATTTCCTGCAAAAAATCGGTTCAAGTGTTAAATTTTCATTTTGGGCGAAAATATCATTTTGTCAAAAATGGAAAATTGATTTTTGTCATGTTTTGGGCTGCTTTTCTGAGCATCCTGCCATTTCTGATTTTGGGTTATACTTTGCAGACTCTGACACCTCTTATACATTATTATATATATGTCTGTATAAAAAAATCTGATGAACTTTAGAAACTGTTTCTTGTTGATTAGACCTTTTATTTATGACTTTTTGTAACATCGGGTAAGCATTATGAATCTTTTATCTGAAAAAATCTTAAAAAAGTGCACATAAAGATGTCACTTGTGCAGAACTTAGGCAAATTGTATCTTATTTTATGCGCATATATGGATTATTTTGTTACCTTTGCGCAGAATTTCTTATAAAACAATTCATTAACAACATTAAAAAATTAAAATTATGTCTGAAATTGAATCAAGAGTAAAATCTATTATCGTTGATAAACTCGGTGTTGACGAAGCAGAAGTAAAGCCAGAAGCAAGCTTTACAAATGACCTTGGTGCTGACTCTCTCGATACAGTAGAGCTTATCATGGAATTTGAAAAAGCATTCGGTATCAACATTCCTGACGATCAGGCTGAGAAAATCAGCACAGTAGGTGATGCGATTGCTTATATTGAGGCTAACGCATAAATTCTCCTTATTAAAAGTTTAAAGTTTAAGGTCGGAAAGCGTTTTTTCCGATACATGTTCAGGTAACCAAAGGATTTATGCTGTCGGGCTGATTCGGCATTAAACTTTAAACTTTCAACTTCCAACTAATTAAAGATTTATGGAATTAAAAAGAGTAGTTGTAACAGGTATTGGTGCTATTACTCCGCTTGGTCTTACAGCCGAGGAGTCTTGGGAAAATCTCAAGAAGGGTGTGAGTGGTGCCGCTCCTATTACTCATTTCGATGCTTCACAGTTTAAGACACAATTTGCATGTGAAGTAAAAGGGTTCAAGGCTGCGGATTATATTGACCGCAAGGAAATGCGCAAGATGGACCTTTACACTCAGTATGCAATTGCTGCTGCCAAGATGGCTATCGCTGATTCTGCGATGGACATGGAGACAGTGGACAAGGAAAACATCGGAGTTGTGCTTGGTGTTGGCATCGGTGGTATCCATACTTTCGAGGAGGAAGCAGGAAATTATGCTGTCAACGGTCCGCAGCTCGGCCCTAAGTATAATCCTTTCTTTATTCCAAAGATGATAGCCGACATCGCTGCCGGACATATCTCTATTGAATATGGTTTCCACGGACCAAACTACACAACCACTTCTGCATGTGCTTCTTCTTCCAATGCTCTTGCCGATGCTTTCAACCTCATTCGTCTTGGAAAGGCGAGTGCGATTGTGACTGGCGGTGCTGAGGCTGCAATTTGGCCTGCGGGTGTCGGCGGTTTCAATGCCATGAAGGCATTATCTACTCGCAACGACTCTCCGGAGACAGCAAGCCGTCCTTTCAGTGCGAGCCGTGACGGATTCGTGATGGGCGAAGGTGCAGGTATCCTTATTCTTGAGGAACTTGAGCATGCAAAGGCCCGTGGTGCTAAGATTTATGCAGAGATGGCTGGTGCCGGTATGTCTGCCGATGCTTATCACATTACAGCTTCACATCCGGAAGGACTTGGTGCAAAGCTTGTGATGGAGCGTGCTCTTGCTGATGCTGAAATGAAGCCGGAAGACATTGACTACATCAATGTACACGGTACTTCTACTCACGTAGGAGATATTTCAGAGGCAAAGGCTATCAAAGATGTATTTGGAGAAAGTGCGTACAAGCTGAACATCAGTTCTACAAAGTCCATGACAGGACACCTTCTCGGTGCTGCCGGAGCTGTAGAGGCTATGATCAGTGTGCTTTCCGTACAGAACAATATTGTTCCGCCTACAATCAACCACGACCCTGAAGACAAGGATGAGGAGATAGACTACAGCCTCAATTATACCTTCAACAAGGCTCAGGAGCGTGAGGTTCGTGCTGCTCTCAGCAATACATTCGGTTTTGGCGGTCACAATGCTAGTGTGATTTTCAAGAAATACAAATAAGAGTTTGATTCTTTCGGCTTAGAGGTGCGGCGGAATCCTTTGGTCTGACTGTCGTCCGGCAAAGGCGGATTATTCTATGTATGCGTCGTGGCTTCTGTGCCATAGGATTGGACATTAAATTTATTTACTCTGTGTTTCAAAGAATTATAGATAGAATTAGGCTCTTTTTCCGCAAAGAAAAGGAGCCTTTTTTGCGACTTTACCAAATTCTTGGATTCTATCCTCATAACATACGGATATATCAGCAGGCATTGAGACACAAGTCTGCTTCATCAGTGGGCGGACATCGTATCAATAATGAACGTCTGGAATATCTTGGTGATGCAGTTTTGGGTGCTGTGGTAGCTGATATACTTTACCGTCATTACAGCAACAAGCAGGAGGGCTATCTGACCACCTTGCGCAGTAAACTGGTAAAGCGAGAGACACTCAATCAGCTTGCCGTGCAGATTGGGCTTGACAAGTTGGTCTTGTGCAGCGAGAGTGTGGCTCCGGGACACCATAACCATATCAACGGTAATGCTTTTGAAGCCTTTTTCGGTGCGATATATCTTGACCGTGGATACGGCTATTGCATGAAGTTCATGGAGGAACGTATCTTCCAACGCTATATAAATATAGAGAATGTAGCCAAGCGAGAGGAGAATTTTAAGAGCAAGTTCATTGAGTGGTGCCAGAAATATCAACTTATTTTCGACTTCGAGATAACATCGGAGAGATATGAGGCAAATAGCAGTGCGCCCATATTCTGTTCAGAAGCGAAGGTGGAAGATATTGTGTGTGGCAAGGGCGAAGGTTTCTCAAAGAAAGAGAGCCATCAGAATGCGGCACGAGAGGCTGTCATGCTTATTCGTAGGGACACACATCTTGTGAAAAAACTGCTGGCTCTTCGCGAGAGCCGCATCAATCAGGCTGTGGAGATTGAAGAAACGGAAAGTGTTCCGCAGCAACTCGTGGCATGTGAGGCGGAATAAATCTTCTTGCGGCTAAGATATGCCGGAAATGAAAAGCGGCTACGGAGAAAGCCGTATAGAAAAGAGTGCAGTCCAAAAGTCCGGAACAGAACTTTTGGACTGCACTTTGTTTTTTCTTCTTTTCTCTGTTGTCAGATGTCAGTTGTGTTTTTCCTGTGATAAGCTGCCTCGGCTTCATTTGGGTGCTTTGGGGTTGGAACAGATGTAACTTTTTCGTGTGATGATACATTTATATACATACTTGTTACATGCGCGCCTACTGATAATTAGGCATTTGCCTATTTTTGCAATGAAATCAGCCGCATATAGCTGTTGCGGTGGAAAAGACACGATTAAGACGTACAACTCTAAAATAAAACAACCACTTAACCTTTTTTAGAGCCTCTTCTTGAATGCCCCTGTTGTGCAAGACGGTTTGCCTGTTGGTACAGATTCTTCATGATTCTGTGTGCAGAGGGCATTCAAGAAGTTATGGGGGACATCCGAGAATTTATGGAAGACCTTCAAGAATTTGCATTGAAAACCAATTACTAAAATTGCATATATTATGAAAAGATTTGATGATTTAGCCAAGATGTTTTCCGCTGCATTTGTGGCGGCTCTTTTGCCGGCAACGGTGTCAGCGCAGTCATGCACTTGGGTAAGCAGTACTGAGGGCAATACATGGCAGAGCACTAAAGTGTCTCTTCAGTCGGCAGCACAGCAGTCTCCTCTTTGGGAACTGAACGGCAGTGAAGAAGGTACTACCTTCAAGGCATGGGGTGTTACATTCAATGAACTTGACTGGGATGCTCTCTGCGAACTGACTCGTGACGAGCAGGATGACATCCTCGACAAAGTGTTCTCACCAGCCGGAGACCTCAACATTACGCTTGGACGCGTTTCCATGAATGCCAATGACTATGCACGCTCATGGTACAGTTGCGATGAGGTGGAGGGTGATTTCCACCTGAAGTATTTCAATATCGACCGTGACAAGAAAGCGATTATTCCGTTTATACGTGCCGCACAGAAATATAATCCGGACCTTACATTCTGGATTTCTCCGTGGTGTCCTCCTTCATGGATGAAGATAAACAAGCACTATGCCGTTCAGAGCAGCAAGTTCAATGACCTTGATCCGAAATGTGACTTCCTTCTTTATGAAGATGGCGACCGCTCAGAGAATGAAATGGTCAATCCCGACAAGAACTTGTTCCCGCGTCGTCTGACAGTGAATGACTTCTTTATTCAGGATCCGCGTTATCTGCAGGCTTACGCAAACTATTTCTGCAAATTCATAGATGCCTATAAAGAACAAGGCATACCTGTCACCAGAGTGATGTATCAGAACGAAGCATACAGCTATACTCCGTATCCGGGCTGTGCATGGACTGCCGAAGGAACAATCCGTTTCAATATGGAATATCTTGCTCCGACCCTGAAAGAAAAACATCCTGAAGTGGAACTCTATATGGGAACCTTCAATACGAACAGATACGACCATGTGTCGCAGATTCTTTCCGATCCGCGAATGCCTGCAAACATCAAGGGTGTAGGATTCCAGTGGGAAGGACGTCAGATTCTGGCGCGCATCCGTAAGGAGCATCCTGACTATAGCTATATGTGCAGTGAGAGTGAGTGCGGATGGGGTTCTTTCGATTGGAAGGGAGCAGAGCACACATTCGAACTCATCAATCACTATTTGGGCAATGGTTGCAATGAATATAATTTCTGGAATATGATATTGTGTGATAACGGTGAGAGTCCGTGGGGATGGCGACAGAACGCACTCATCAGAGTCGATTCAAAATCGCGTACCGCTACTTTCACTCCGGAATATTATGCTGCCAAGCACTATTGCCATTTTGTAGTCAAAGGTTCTAAGGTGATAGGCTATGTTCCGGCTGGCAAAGAAAACACTCCGGTACTTGTTGTCAAGTCACCACAGGATAAGTTGGTGGTTATAGCCGGAAACTTGAACGATGCTGCTCGTAAGATTACGCTCAAGCTGGGCAAGCGTTATCTGAATGCAGAATTGAAACCGCACTCCTTTAATACTTTCTGTGTGAAATAAAAAATCCTTATATTAAAATAAGAACCGGACGGACTGGCAAGCAAGTGACTTGGCAGTCCGTCCGTTTTTTTATGCTCGGTTATTTGAGGAAAGTTATGTCTGTTGTTTGAGGAACGCTATGTTTGTTATTTGGAATACACAAACTCTTTCCTGCCCTCATAACTATTGATATGAAAAACAATCGTGTCCATATCCAAGTATTTGTGTATCGGCATACTTATATAAGCCTTCTCAGTGTATGACTCCGGATCTTGCTCGGGACGGAGGTGGAGTAGGCTCAGATAGACAGATGTTTTACCTGTGCGGCTCGTAATGATACTGTCTTCGCAGAAAGCAAATGAGTGAGCGGCCACATTGGTGGTGAGTATTCCCAAATACATATTTATGTAGCCGCCTCCCTTCCATACGCTTGTTACCTTCACCGGGTCTTGAGGATATATACTGAATGCGGAGCGTTTCAGCGGCTTTTCGGAGAACACATGCTTCAGACTGTAAACATGGATTGCCGGATGTACAGCTGTAGTGCTGTTGCCGGGCATGTCTTGTTGCATTGTCTCATAAGTGCAGAGGCAGCGGATTACGGAGTCGGCACTGTTCGTCTGTGTCCGCAAATCCGGTTCATAGACATTTCCGTTGTCTGTGCGTATGCTTGCAACCATTCCTTTGCTGTCAGTGATGGCATCAACGAAGCTTGTGGTGACAGAAGGATAGGATGTGTCTTCCGAACATCCGGTGAAAAAACATCCGGCGAAGACGCACCCGATGATAGCAAGAGCACAATGCAACAGTCTGCTTTTACTTGTTTGTGGCAGCTTCATGATTGAAAACAGGGTTTGCATACATCAACCACATTTGTCGGCGCAGGTATTCTTCGTCTTTGTTAGGCAGATTTATCATTCTCATTTTCTTCTCGATATAGGCATTGAATCGCATACGCTCCTCTTCCGTGTAGTGTGAGGCGAGTGGACGTTGCCCTTGGAAATGACAGGCTTTCTCGTCAGATGGATAACACTCTATGAAATTGTCAGCAGCTACATAGTTGCCGGCATACAACATATAGTTAGAGTGGATTTCATGGTCGATATGTTCTGCCACAATGGCGAAAATCTCTGTCTTAGGTGTATCCGGGTCGATGGTGTCAAGCCATTCGTTTATACATGGAGCCGCATGATAGTGTATATGTCCCTTGTATCCGAATATTCCGGTCTGCATGTTGTCAAGGTCGTCTTGTTTGCTTTTCTTGAATCCCGGGATGTCCCGCTTGTTCTGGAACTCCATAGCTTTTAGATAGTCGCATGGGTCATATTCGTATGAAATGGACAACGGTACGATATTCAGGTCTTTCAGTCTGTTTATGACAGTTCCTTCGCCTCCCATAGCCAGCATTTTAAGTACACTCTCCTGCGTGCGGTCATCAGAATCCTTTGCGCGCCCTTCCCGTTGTGCAATCCAGATGTTTTCGTTTTTCTCATTGACAGCATAATGTATGTATCTCGACATTTTTGCGGAAGCTGTCAGCATCTGTCTCATGGTCAGCGCACGCTGTACGATGAACGATTTATTTGTTCTGACAAAATCCTTTATCCACGGATGGATAAGCAGGTTGTCACCAATGGCAATCTCCACTGTGTTCATGTTATTGTCGATGAGCGCACAACACAGAAAGGCGGAGTCAAGTACTATGTCACGATGGTTGGATATGAATGTATAAGACTTACCGTGCTCACACCCGATAGAAGAGAAGTCCGCTTCCATGCCGGTACTTGCTTCCGCAATCAGTTTCTTCAGTGCCGGATATACACACCGCTTCTGGAGTTCGAGTGCAGTTGGGCAGCTACGTATGGTCTGTGCTATTGTTTCAAACGGAATCCCTTTATAGACAAAGGATAAGGCTTCTTTGAATCCCGGGTCAGCAAGTAATTTCTCGTAAACCTCCGGCAGTTCTTCCTTTGTATAAGGACGTATGTCGTCAAATTCGTGAATGTTTGTCATATTTTTCCTGTATTTTTTGCGAATATATGAAAAAATAGATGAAACTTGTTCATGCTGCCGATGATTTTTGTGGAGAAACTCCTTATATAATCCTTATGGACTCTCAACATTGTTTCTCCGTCATGTATTTCCAGTACCGCACAGGCATGTCTTTCCTGTGCTTCTTGGGATTAAGACGTTCCTTTATGCAGATGGCTTTGAAATAAGTTCTCCACAGCTCCTGAAACAGTTTGTCGTTGTCGGCAAGCAAGTCTTCATGCAATTTTCCATTGCTGAGGTCGAAAGGAAGAACCTCATCTTCTGCAAATTCAACGCGTATGGGACGGCTTTTGGGAGTACCGTCAAAATAATATCCGTACAGTCTGCGGGCATCATAAATGAGCCAAGGCTGGTCGGCGAACCTGTCATGAAAATGAGGAATCACCAGCGGAAGCACATCATAGTCCGGCAGAATGACACCGAGATACGTTCCGTCTTTTGTCTTCTGGAAACGCAGGAACTGCATCATGCGCAGACGCTCATACCAGACTTTTCTTGACATCTTGCTTACGGCAAGCACGTCCGCATCGGTGAAGCAGGTCTCTATGCTTTGTGCCGACTTTACGGCTTTGCATACATACCGGAACAGAGGCATATACATATCCCTTTTCTCCGACAGCCAGCAGATAGTCAAGCTACTGGTTGCCTGTTTTGACAATTTCTTCTCTATGGCTTTCCATACCCGTTCCGCTTTCTTCTCGTCCGTAATGACCGTATGCACCGTCTCGCAGAACAAGGGAAGAGGTTCATTCTCAACGGCAAGCTCTTCCGGAAATTCGTGTCGTGCGAAAGCATCGAACACCGCAGTCAGAAGTCCGTCGAAGGTACGGTCGAAAATGAAGACGTTCATATTTTGCTTTTTTGGTAGTTTATGTGGCAAATATACTATTATTCTTTCAGTGCAGAGAAAGAATCCGGACGAATAGAATCCGGACGAAATTTGCATACTTCAATTTTTTTGACGAATATTGCAACGTTTTGAGACCATTGCATCGAAGATTTACAACTTATTGTCTTCATTTTAGCGGTAAATATGATAAAAACAAAATAACATGATGAGAAAGATTTTTATTTGGGCAGTTTCATTAGGAATGGCTGCCATTGCCCATGCCGATACGATTGATGTCGTGAAATATCGGTATGCCGGACCATACGTAGTGCAGTCGCCTCTGATGGTTGACAGTGTGGATGTCAATTCTGGAGAGTTTGATTCTGCGGCATTGCTTGACAGCCGTATTTCGTTGTCGCTCGTGGAGCACGGACAGCTGACAGAGAATAAAGCCCTGCCCGGATGCGATGAAGGCTATGCCATTCATCTGCTTGGGTTCTCAATAAAGAACGAAGCCTATACCACGGCTACCATACATGTGGATGGTGTCAGGAAATACAGACTGTATGTCGATGGAATCAAGCAGAGTGGGGGCGATGTGGTTCTCGAACCGGCTGTACATGAGGTGGTAGTCAAATATCTGAGTGAAGCCGGAACTAACGATTCTCTTACATTGAGTGTCGAAACGGAAAAGAGCGGAAATCTCTCTGTTTTTGCCGACAAGAGAAAGCGGCTTTATACGTTGGACGATGTGATGAAGGGCAAGCATTGTGCAGGAGTGACCCCTTCTCCCGATGGCAAATATCTTCTTCTTACTTATTATACTCTGCGCAACGGCGGCAAATATGAATATGCCTACGTGGTGAAGGAGTCGGCCACAGGGCGCATTGTCGATGAGCGCAAGGATGTTTTGGCTTGGATGCCCCATACGAACAAGTATTATTACCGGCAGACTGATCTCAATGGAGGAAGCAGGCTTGTGGCGGTCGATCCGCATAAGCATGAGGAGACTGTTCTTGCTGAGAACTTCCCTTCCGGACGTTTCCGCTTTGCTCCGACAGAGGATTTTGTGATATTCTCAATGGAAGATGAAGGACCGAAGGAGAAGAAAGAAATATACGAGGTGCTTGAACCGGAAGACAGACAACGCGGATGGCGCGACAGAAACAAGCTGGTACGCTATGACCTGAAGACTGGTTTGATGAGCCAACTCACGTATGGTTATCATAATGTCTTCCTTTCCGATATTTCAGCAGACGGGAAGTATATGCTTGTCATGAAGTCGGAAAGTCGTCTGACGGAACGTCCTACCACTGTGCTTTCTTTGTATAGAGTGGATTTGCAGACCCTCCGTGCCGACACATTAGTGTCGAAAGACGGATTTATGTCTGCTGCTGCCTTTTCTCCTGATGGTAAGCAGGTGGTGCTGTGCGGTTCACCGGAAGCATTCGGAGGCATAGGAAAGAATGTGAAGGAAGGACAGATTCCGAGCATGATAGACAACCAGATGTATGTCATGGATATTGCGTCGCGGGAGATACTGCCACTTACGAAATATTTCAATCCAAGTGTGCAGACCATCCGATGGAACAAGGCTGACAACATGATTTATTTCAATGCGGAAGATAAGGACTGCATCAACCTGTTCTGTGCCGATCCTGTAAAAGGCAAAATAAGAAAAATTAATGTGCCGGAAGAGATTGTCAGTGGATTCGATGTGGCAGATACAGCTCCGCTGCTTACTTTCTATGGACAGAGTGCGTCTAACTCAGACCGCATTTATGCCCTGAACACGAAGAACATGAAGACAACGCTTGTGGATGATTTGAGCAAGGAAATTCTGAAAGACATAGAACTGGGCGAGTGTCGTCCGTGGACTTATATCAATGATAAGGGCGATTCGATATGCTGCCGCTATTATATGCCGTCCGGTGCGACAGAGACCGACAAGCTGCCGATGATTGTGAATTATTACGGCGGATGCAGTCCGACGAGTCGTTATTTTGAAAGTCGCTATCCTCACCACGCATACGCAGCCCTCGGCTATGTGGTGCTGGTCATTAATCCGAGCGGAGCCACCGGATTCGGACAGGAGTTCTCTGCACGTCATGTGAACACGGCGGGCGAAGGTGTGGCTGAGGATATCATCGGGGCTACAGCACAGTTCTGCAAGGAACATGCCTTTGTCGATGACAAGAAGATAGGCTGTATCGGAGCAAGCTACGGAGGATTTATGACACAGTATCTCCAGACACGTACCGACATGTTTGCAGCGGCGATTTCTCATGCAGGAATCAGCGACCATACAAGCTACTGGGGCGAGGGCTACTGGGGATACAGTTACAGCGAAGTGTCTATGGCGGGCAGTTATCCGTGGACGGACAAGAAACTGTACGTTGACCAAAGTCCGCTGTTCAATGCTGACAAGATACATACTCCTCTGCTCTTCCTGCACGGGTCTGCCGATGTCAATGTGCCTGTGGGCGAGAGTATTCAGATGTACACAGCATTGAAACTGCTCGGACGAGAGACGGCTCTCGTGGTGGTGGATGGACAAGACCATCACATCAATGATTACAACAAGCGCATCTGGTGGCAGAACACGATTAATGCGTGGTTTGCCAAATGGTTAAAGGGGGATTCTACTTGGTGGAATGCCATCTATAAGCCGAAAAGTCTGTAGTATAGAGGTTGATAAACAATAGGAATCAATCAAGAGTATGCCCACCCGGCTGCTACGAAGATAGTGTAAGTTCATTCGTGGCAGTCGAGTGGGCTTCTTTTTGCTCTTACTTAAAATGACAAAATGATATTTTCGCCCCAAATGAAAATTTAGCACTTGGAGTGGTTTCTGGGCGATGGCGAAGAGGCAAAAAAATTAGCATGAGTATAATGTATTAATAATCAGGTAAATACAAAATTTGCAAAAATGCTCAAAAAAACGCGCCGGACGCAATTTTTCGAGTATTTTGAATATTTTGATAATCTTCTGATTATTAATGTATTATGACTAAATTCATCGTTCTTGCTCCCGAATCACCTCCAAAATCCATCCACTTTTCAGTTTTTGTTCAGACACACTTTCAAAACCGTCAATTATACACTTCTTAACATTTCAGTCGAAGTAAATTGTCTTTTTCTCCGCTCTCCACTGCTTTTATTTTTTCAGCGCACTGTCGTGAAATTTTCAGCGCACAGTGAGAGAATTTCTACTGCGCTGCAAATAAAATTGCAGTGCGCTGAAAATGTAACGACAGCGCGCTGAAAATTTGAAAACTTAGTAGTGTTTTTTCAAAAACTCTTCGCTGAAAATAAATAAATGTAAAAGAACCGCTCTAAAATGAAACACTATTTCACAAATTCCGGTGGCTTTTGAAAATGCGTGTAGAAGCCCCGATCTCCGGGAAAAGTTCGGCGCGCCTCATTTTGACGCGTGCCAGAGGACTTGGGATTTTAACAATTAGGAAAATCAATGTGATAGTAAATATTGTGATTTACTGTCTGTTTGTATCTAATTTGGTATTTGTCGTGACATAAGTGCTTCCTGCCCGTTCTTGTTTTTCGCCATTGGCATCTTTTTTGTAGAGCATGTTTGAGTGCTTTCTCGCTATGGATTTATGTAGATGTATCCGACAGATTTCTCATGCTTCTTTTGCGGATGTCTTCACAGACTCCTCATGTGTGACTTGGATGTGTTAGTGGATGTATTCACAGACTCCTCCGCAAATACATATACATATAATATGAGGAGTCTGCCGAAGACATCCACTTAAAAACAGCATGAGGAGTCTGTTGAGCACACCTGCTTGAAAACTACACGAGTCATCTGTGAAGACCTCACAATAAATACCATGATTCATCTGAAGTCCTTCAGCTCCCTCTGCAGCTTCTGCCGTGTGAAGAATATGCGGCTCTTCACCGTGCCGATGGGAAGGTTCAGCTTCTCCGCAATCTCGCGGTACTTGAATCCGGAGATGTGCATGGCGAAAGGTATGCGGTACTCCTTCGGGAGGGCATGCACGGCGCGGTGTATCTCCTTGATGTCGTAGGCCTTCTCCGTCGATTCGAATCCGCAGTCCTCGCTCAGGTTGATGTGGTAGAGGTTCTCTGTTCGGTCAACGAATGTGTTGTCGCGCATGACCTTGCGGTAGTTGTTGATGAAGAGGTTGCGCATGATGGTGTAGAGCCATCCCTTGAAGTTCGTGGCGGGTGTGTATTTCTCGCGGTTGTCGAGCGCCTTCAGGGAGGTCTCCTGAAGAAGGTCCTGTGCGTCGTCATGGTCGGAGGTCAGCTTGAGGGCGAAGCGGAGGAGGTCGTCCTGTGCACGCAGAAGCTCTTGCTCGAAGATTCCTGATGTGGCGGTTGCAGCGGATGCGGTGGTCATGGATGCGGTCGTTCTCATAATCGTGGTCGTTTATTAGGTTATTATTTTTTTCGTTCAATCTGGAAAGAGGAAGAGAGGCTGGATTTCTTGGTCCGTCACCTTGCAGGTCTTCCGCCTCCGGAAAAGGAACTTCGTCCGATTCTGCCGCAAAATTAGGGTGACTGAAACCATGCCGCGGGATAAAAACTGACTTTCCATGACCGAAAAACAGACTTCTGACAGCCTGTACCCCCTCTTCTGACAGTTTTCGGGCGGTGCGGAGGGGAGAAAATGAGAATGTGGATGCAAGTTTTCTTTCTGATTTCTTTGAAAAAGTATTAAAAGAGAGTGAAACATATAAAATGAGACATATAGTCAAACGTTTTTCTGTTATATTTGCTGAAGAAATAAAGAAAACAAATATGAAAAGACTGTTATTATTGCTTGTTGTGTTTGCCGCATTAGGAATTTGTCTGTCGTCGTGTTCAGACAATGACGAGAGCAACAACGAAACAATGTCCGTCACTATGTGGCGGGATGACTCGTGTATGGTGATTCTGCCTTTCGCTTTCGGGGATGATGTAACCTTGAAATATGACAGCGAAGTGTGTGACGTGACTGTTCAAGAGAACGAGATGACCATCCTTACTAAGGAGAGGCTGGGAACATCCGAAGTCATTGTCGGGGAACCGGGCGGCAGAAAGGTCTGGGTAGAGACAAATGTGGTCATTCCGTCCGGCATATACGGCGGCATAACGAGCAGATATGTAATATCGCCGGCACTCGATGAGAGCACAGACGAGAGTCTCAGCGTCCACCGCTATGTAGCGCAAAATATGGCGGCATGTCTTGAATTTGACGGAGATTCCATCAAAGGCTTGAATGAAGATGGAGAGGTGGTTTATTCCGGTAGGTATGAGTATCACCGGGGGCTGCTGACCATCCATCGGAGGGAAGGAAGTGTCATATCACTGAAAGTGTTGTTGGGAGGTAGAATCAATTTACATTTAGAAGAGGACATTACGGACATGGTTAAGACATTGTTCCCTGATGCTCCGGCAGATGAATATAAGCTTTTCCGATATCTCAGGAACAACGTGTAATTTAAGAACGACATTCTGTCGGACTTGGATTAGTTTTGGCTAAAAACAACTCCCCATTGCCATGTTCGGTAATGGGGGGTTGTTGAATTACGAGGCATGTTTCCATGCCTTTGTAAAGAAAACAATTTGTTTATCCGTAGATGATTTTGCCGTTTTCGTCACGGTTCTCGTCTATGAAACTCTTGTTGTACTGGGTCATGCCGCGGAGTGACATACCCATGTTGGAGAATCCTCCGTCATGGAACAAAGTCTGCATAGTCACTTTCTTGGTGAGGTCGCTGAACATTACCACGCAATAGTCTGCACATTCGTCTGCACTGGCATTGCCGAGTGGCGACATACGGTCGCTGAAGTCATACAAGCCGTCGAAGCCCTTGATGCCGCTTCCGGCAGTGGTGAACGTTGGTGACTGGGAAATGGTGTTTACTCTCACACCTTTCTCACGTCCATAGATATAGCCGAAGCTGCGTGCGATGCTTTCGAGCAGGGACTTTGCGTCTGCCATATCGTTGTATCCGAAGAATGTACGATGAGAAGCAACGTATGTGAGGGCGAGAACAGAACCGCCTTCGTTGATGGCATCCATTTTCTTAGCCACTTGGAGCATTTTGTGGAAACTTATAGCACTGATGTCGAGTGTCTTGTCGAGCAGGCTGTAGTCAAGGTCGTCGTATGTGCGCTTTTTTCTCATGTTTGCACTCATTGCACAACTGTGGAGAATAAAGTCGATTTTTCCGCCGAGAGCTTTCTGTGCCTCGGAAAAGAGCATCTCCAAATCTTCCACGCTTGTTGCGTCTGCTGCAATGACGGTGGCATCAGTTTTCTTTGCCAGTTCTGCTATTGTGCCCATTCGGCAAGCGACAGCTGTGTTGGTAAGTACAATCTGTGCACCTTCTTCGTGTGCACGTTCTGCTACTTTCCATGCGATAGACGCATCGTTCAACGCTCCGAAAATAATACCTCTTTTACCTTTTAGCAAGTTGTAGGCCATAATACTTTTTGATTAATGTTTGCTTGTTTGACGACATCAGAATTGCTCTGATGTCGGTTGAGGCTGCAAAGTTAAGCATTTTTTGTCATTTGTCTTGTACATTGGAGGACAATTCGGTAAGTGACCTCTTTTCTGGTTTCAGTCAGAAAAGAGGTGTCAGACTATTTTAGCGACTGGGGCAGTTCGGGCATTGCGCCGTTCTGTGTGCAGACATACGCGGATACTTCTACTGCTTTCCGGTGTGCTTCGCCAATGCTTTTGCCCTTGATGAGAGAGGAAATGAAAGAGCCTGTGAATGAATCGCCGGCACCTACGGTGTCTGCTACTTGTACCTTCGGTGTCGGAAGAAAGGACACTTCCTTGTCCGTGATGACATAGCTGCCGTGAGTCCCGCATGTGAGTATAATCATTTGGAGAGAATAGCGGGACTGCATCTGTCTGCAAAGGTTGCATATAGGAGCAATCGCTTCTGTCTGTTGCGGGGTGAGATTACCTGTGCCGTGTTCGGGCAAGTGGAGAATAAGGTTTTCAAGTTCATCGGTGTGCAGCCCGAGAAGACGCGATACGATGACTAACTCCTCGTCGTTTATTTTCAATATGTTACTCATGTGCATCGACTCTTCTATCACTTCCTTGGTGTAGAATGTCTGTCGCAGATTGATGTCGAAAACCTTGAGCGTAGGCTGTGTCAGACCGCTCTCTTCATCGGTGAAGGACTGTGGCATGGCAGCGAGGAACTGATGGATGGTACGGTGCGAGGTGGCACTGCGCTGTGCGAGTGAACCGAAGCAGATGGCTTGGGTCTGTGCAGCGATGGCTGCTAATTCTTTCGTCCACGGTATGCAGTCCCAAGCGGCATTCTCCTTGATGTCATACTGTGGAATGCCGTTTGAGTCGAGCGTCACTTCGACAGTTCCTGTCGGGCAATCGACACGTTCAAGATGGTAGCTGAGGTGTTTGCTGTCGAAGGCTTCGATAATCTCATCGCCAAGAGTGTCCTTGCCTATTGCACTTATGGCGCATCCGTTGAGTCCTTGTTGTGAAACGTGGTATGCGAAGTTGGCAGGTGCGCCACCGATTTTCTTTCCGTCGGGGAGAACATCCCAAAGGGCTTCGCCCATTCCAATGATGTATTTCTTCATAATGTATATATGATTAGAGGGTTATTGCTTTACTTTTGTGGTGTAGAACAGGAGATATGCTGCACCTATGCCCATGATGATTACCGCGCCGAGTTGTCCGGCTGTATCAGCGGCGATACCCATTGCCATAGGGAATATTGTGCCGCCGAAGAGTCCCATAATCATCAGACCGGAAACTTCGTTCTTCTTGTTGGGCAATGACTGCAATGCACCTGCAAAGATAATGGAAAAAATGTTTGAATTGCCGAGTCCGACCATTGCAATGGCGATATAAAGAACTGTTCTGTGGCTTGAAAAACCGAGCATCAGCATGGCGATGATAATGAGCATTGCGCTGATTCCGAAGAATGTACGGCTTGACAGATTGCGCAGCAAGTAGGAACCGAGTAGGCAGCCTGCGGTACGGAAAATGAAATAGAGGCTGGTGGCGAATCCCGCTTCGTTAAGATCAATGCCGAGTCGTTCCATCAGAATCTTCGGTGCAGTGGTGTTTGTACCTACGTCAATGCCCACATGACACATAATGCCGATAAAGCAAAGCAGGATGAACGGATTGCTCAATAACTTGAAACATTGCAGGAATCCGGAGGCTTTGCCGTTTCCCGCTTTTTCTTCTTTGATGGGGGTTGTGCCAAGCAGGAATACGGCTATGACCGCGATTGTCATGTAAGCTGGAAACAGTATTTTCCATCCCAAACCGAAGGAAGGCAGAGTTTGTGTGGCTCCCCACATCGCAATGTACGGTGCCAGAAAAGAGGCGATGGCCTTGACGAACAGTCCGAAAGTGAGAGTTGAAGCGAGTTTGTTCTCTGTTACAATATTGCTAATGAGCGGATTGAGTGATGTCTGCATCAATGCGTTTCCTATTCCGAGGAGAGAAAAGGCTGCGAGTGTCATTTCGTAGCTCTCGTTGAGAATGGGCAACAGCAGAGAAACTGCTGTGACTGAAATGCTGAGAAGAACAGTCTTTTTGCGTCCAATCTTGTTCATCAGCATTCCTGTGGGAACAGAAAAGATGAGAAACCAGAAGAATACGAGTGAAGGCATGATGTTGGCTTGCCAGTCGGGCAGTCCCAAATCTTTTTGCACATAGTTAGATGCGATGCCCACGAGGTCAACGAATCCCATGGTGAAGAAACACAGCATCACGGGGATGAGGGTTCTTGTGTTGTTCTGAGTGTGGTTCATAATGGCAGATATTAAATGTGGATAGGATATATTACGGCTGAATTTATTTTTGCATTGCCCGATTCGGCTGTGATGCTTATCTTGTTGTACGGCGATGTTGGGAACACGAGATTGGTCATAGCGAAGTGTCCTTCACCATCAAAAGCTTCAATGCTGCAACGGTCTATGAACAGGCGCAGTGTGCGTCGGGTGGTCTTGTGGTGCGTCGGTGCCACGGTGACAGCGCGGAAGGCATTGTTGAAGTCAGTGATGCCGCTCTGATTTCTGTTCATGGCGAATGTGTCGGATTTTCGGTCGTAGGTCATAACCACCTTTTCGCCTTTGTCGTTTGATAATGTGATGTCTATGGTGTTTGCCTTGCGCAAGTTCATGTCGAGAACTATCTCGCAGATTCCGCCGTTGGCTTCCGGCAGACTGTAGCTGATGCCTTCCGGTTTGATGGCAGTTGTGGTGTGTATTTCTGCCTCGCCTCTCATCAACTCTGTTTCCGGTGAAGGCTTGACAGATAAATATAGTTCTCCGTCAGGCGCAGTGAACAACTCGAGTTCGCGAGGCAGAGTGTTGGCGCTCCTGAACTGTTTGGTGGGAACTTCGTTGGCATACTGCCAGTTGCTCATCCATGCGATGACAGTGTGCCTGTTCTCCGGTGCGTTGCTCCATGACACGGCTGCATAGTGGTCTTTGCCGTAGTCCATCCATTTGGATACATCCTTGCCTGTGTCGCAAACGAATGTCTTTCCGTCGAAATCACCGACAAAATATTGTGTGGCACTGCCGCCGAAAGGACCTCCGGGATTGATGTTGCATATCAGCACCCACTTCTTTTTCTTTGTGCCACGTACAGGCAGTTGCATTAGGTCTGGACATTCCCAAACTCCGTCTTGTGCTCCATAGCCACGTCCGAAAGAGCTTTCGAGTGTCCATGACTTTAAGTCGTCAGAAGAGAATATGAGCATTTCATGGTCAAGAGCACTGGCAAGCAGCAGATTCCATTTGCGAGTTTTCTCGTTCCAAAACATGTTTGGGTCGCGGCTTTCTCTGTGGTAGGCGATGATGGGATTGCCACCATAGATGTCGAATGTCTGTCCGTCATGACTGCTGGCAAGGCTTTGTGTTTGGCTTGCACCTGCAGAGGTGTATAGCGCAATGATTGCGTCCTTTCCGAATCCTGCGGTGTTCGCGTGGTCAACCACAGCGCTGCCGCTGAACACAGTTCCAAGTCCGTTTGGAGATATGGCGACAGGCTGTTGCTCCCAGTGTATAAGGTCGCGGCTTGTAGAGTGTCCCCAGTGCATATTCTGCCACATTGAGCCGTAAGGATTGTATTGATAGTAAAGATGCCATATTCCGTTTTTCCAAAACATGCCGTTAGGATCGTTCATCCATCCGTATAAGGGAGTGTGATGGAAAAGCGGACGGAAATGTTCCCTGTTCGTGGTGTCGAAAGAATCGCTGAGTTTCATGCTTTCCCAACAAGCCTCGTCCTGAATGTCGCGTGAGAGTGAGCGGTTGCTTTCCGTCTGAATATCGAGCAGCACTTTTTGACCTTCATATTGTGCGATGTCAAGCGGGACATAGTAGTCGATGCGGCTCACTGCCAACTTGACATGGAGTCGCTGTTTGATATTGCCATTGGCAAGCACATTGACAACGGCTTCCGGTGCAGCCTCCTCTATGGGCAGCAGAATGATGTTCTTGTGCTCTGTCACTTTGACCATGCAGTTGTTCGTACCAAGAAAAGTAATGTCAAGTCCGTCTTTTGCCGTAGCTGTCGTACTCGATAGCAGCAGTCCCAGTGCTGCTGCACAGATTGTTTTGTTTATATTCATAATGATGAAAGTTTTAATGTGGTTCTTATTGTGTCTTCCTGAAAAACAAATCTTTCACCTTGCAAAATCGTCCTTATTTGTGCAGCGGAACTATTTTCCGTGTGTGTTTCGGTTGCAAAAGTATCCGGTTATTCCTAATATGTCGGAAAAAAATGTTTCATAAACCGACAAATATGTTACAAAGAAACAAAAATTCAAGCAAATGAAGCATTTCCGGTACTATGTGCGCTTATTGTTTTTGCTTTTCTCTGTAAATGGAATAACAAAAATAGTAGATGTGGTTTTATGGGATTTGGAAAGAAACCTCTAACTTTGCAGATGTCAGATACAAACCATGAATAATACTATGCGAATATTTGTTCTTATATTATGCGCCTGTATGGTAATCGGTTGTACGAAGAACGTACAGCCGGAGCGGCATCGTGTGATGTCACATCCTGTTCAATCCGTCAAATATAGTATCGGAGTTTCTCAAAACAGCTATGATGACTGGCGCGAGAAACTGAACGATGAGATTCTGCGCGAAATGATATTCCATGACGGTGTGAAGGTTGAGATTCTCTCCGCAGACGACAATAGCGAGAAACAGATAGAAGATATACGCTATTTCATGGACGCTGATTTTGATATCATCATTGCCTCTCCTCGTGAGGCGGTGGCACTTACCCCGATTATCACAGCTGCTTATAAGAAAGGCATACCTGTCGTTCTCTTCGACCGCAAGGTGAATGGCGAGAACTACACTGCCTATATGGGAGCGGACAATCGGCGAATCGGTGAAGTGGCGGGGCAGTATATCTTGTCGCGGTTGGGACATCGCGGCAGAATTATGGAGATAAAGGGACTTGAAGACTCCACTCCAGCAGATGACCGCCATGATGGAATGCTTGCCGCCATATCGGCTTGTGAAGATGTGGAACTCGTCGCTTCCGCTTATGCCGACTGGACACCGGAAGGGGCGAACCGGGTTGCCGACTCGTTGCTGAGGCTCTATCCCGATGTGGATGCCATATTTGCGCATAACGACCGCATGGCTATCGCTGCGAGGGCAGTGGCAAAGAAACATGGTCTTGAGCATGTCTTCATTGTGGGGGTGGATGCCATTCCCGAAACCGGTATCAAGGCTGTGGCTGACGGAATCATTGATGCCACGGTGGTTTATCCTACCGGAGGAGGTGAGCTTGTGCGGACCGCTATGAAAATTCTTGGTGGAGAACCATATAACCGCCTTACACTTCTTTCCGATGCGATACTGGTGGATCGTTCCAATGCCGACATCCTCTTGGAACAGGATCGGCTTCTGGAGGAAGAAATTGAAAAGATAGGTGTTCTTAAAGCCAAGACAGGGAACATACTCGCGCGCTATTCGGAACAGAAACTGATGCTTTATATTGTCGTAGCTGTGGCTGTGCTGCTGTTGGTGCTCATATTTATGCTTCAACGCGCATTCCGAATCAACAAACGTAGCAAACATGTGCTTGCCAGTCAGAACGAACAGCTGGAAAAGCAACGCGACCAACTGATGTTGCTCAACGATGAACTGGAGAAACAGAAAGGCTGCGCCTTGGAAATGAACGAGCAGCTGAAAAATGCCACCAATGCGAAACTGGCATTTTTCACCAACATATCCCATGACCTGCGTACACCGCTTACCCTCATTTCCGCTCCGGTGGATATGATGTGCAAAGCCGACAACCTGACAGAAAAACAGGTTGCGCTTATGCGTCTTGCCGGGAAGAATGTGAAAATACTCATGCGCCTTGTCAATCAGATTCTTGACTTCCGCAAATATGAAGATGGCAAGTTGCATCTGAACCTTACCGAAGTCGATTTGCGCAAATGTGTGTGCGGATGGGCAGATTCTTTCAAGGTGCTTGCCCTCAAACGGCATATACACTTTGCGGTGGATATTCCGGAGGAAACAGACTTCTCCATGACTGTCGATGTGGAGAAGATGGAGCGTGTATTTTTCAACCTTGTGTCGAATGCGTTCAAATATACACCGGAAAACGGAACTGTCACAGCCCGGTTCAGAACAGACGGCACGGTACTGAATATTGAGATTGCAGATACCGGAATAGGAATGAGTCGTGAGGATATTGGGCATATCTTCGACCGTTTCTATCAGGTGGAGAAAGTGCGTCCGGAAGGATTCGGCATAGGACTTGCACTGGTCAAAGCCTTTGTGGAGCTTCATGGAGGCACTGTTGCGGTGGAGAGCATTCCGAAGCAGGGAACCACCTTCTCCGTCGCAATTCCGGTGAAGCACACTTCCGCTTTGGTCAATGAGTCGGAGAAGAATATTGATGAGGCACTTGTGACCGATGAACTCGGTGAGGTGGAAATGCCGGAGATTGATGCCGACGAGAAGCGCAGCTGTCTGCTTGTCATTGATGATAATCGCGATATACGCACACTGATACGCGGAGCTGTGGGCGACCGTATGCTGGTGATTGAAAGCGGCGATGGACAAAAGGGCATAAAGATGGCTGCAAAATATATTCCCGACGTGATAATCTGCGATGTCATGATGCCGGTCATGGACGGACTGGAATGTTGCAGACATCTGAAATCGGAGTTGACTACATCGCATATTCCTGTACTGATGCTTACTGCCTGTGCGCTTGACGAGCAACGGTTGGAAGGTTACAAGTGCGGAGCCGATGCCTATTTGTCCAAGCCTTTCGACATAGACATGCTGCTTGCACGTATTGAATCGTTGATGCTCAACAGGGAACGAGTCAAACAGGCATTTGCTGACAAGTTTGTCGGTATGCCGCAACCGGAAAAGGCGACCGTGCAGAAGGGAAGCGTGGATAATGAGTTCTATGCGCGTTTTGTGGCTCTTGTCGAGCGAGATATTGCCGATCCGACGATGAGCGTAGAGACACTTGGTGCAGAACTCGGGCTTAGTCGTGTGCAGTTCTATAGAAAGATAAAGGCTCTGACT
The DNA here is from genome assembly GCA_017621515.1 of Bacteroidaceae bacterium. GTDB lineage: Bacteria > Bacteroidota > Bacteroidia > Bacteroidales > Bacteroidaceae > RGIG8745. Next base: position 52,601 of record JAGASY010000024.1, on the reverse strand, counting down.
AACTATTCGCCGGTGGAGCTTGTGCGCATCTTCCGGCTGAAGCGCGCCGCCTCGCTGCTTGCTTCGTCCGAATGTACAGTGGCGGAAATCTCATATAAAGTGGGATTCTCTTCTCCAAGCTATTTTGCAAAGTGCTATAAGGATTATTTCGGAGAGTCGCCGACAGACGTGCAGAAGCGGACTTCCAAGCTCTGAAAAACTGTTCTTTTTATTCTTTATCGGACAATATGATATGAGTGTATCCCACAGTTGAACCGGAATGTCGGCTTTAATTTATTGATATTTATGGTAAAAATATATAGCGATAACCTTTTGATTCCGTGTGGCTCCCACAGACGACAAGCGTATTACAACCATAAAGATTGCTTTTCCCAATCATTTGGGAAACCCATGTGATGAAGATTTATCTCAGGATATTCATTTAACAGATTTTTAATCTGTGCTTTGAAATTATTATTAGGATATATGTTATCCAACAGATATGTAAGACAGCATAGTTGAGCGTAAAGTTTATTGGGACGAATATGAGAGCAATCGACCCAATTCCCTCTTATTCTCATTGACAACTGTGGCATTTGTGGAAAACGACGATTCCATACGCGTGCATGGTGAGCAAGGCAGTTTCGAAGTATTACAATACATTTTATCCAACTTTCCAGAACCTGATGTTGAGGCAAGTTGTACTGTCTGGCAATTTGTTTCTTGATATGATTGTCGTTTAAGTTGCAAATCAATTTGGATAATGTGCCGAAAGATGTAACTTCCAATGTCTTCCAAACTGGAGGTACATCGGGAGAACTGTACTTTCTGAAATGCTCTTGAATGAAATCTTCTTTTGAACGCTGTATCTCTCTTTTTATGGTGTTTAAGTTGTCTGTAAACATCATCTTATTTGTACTAAGATTAGAATCTGCAAACCAAAAAGGACCATGAGACAATGCTACGTGATGAATAACCTTTGAGCGCAATGATACTTCTATACTCTGAATCGCAGTAAACAGAAGGTTACGCAACTTCTTATCGAAATAATAAATACAAACTGCATCCTCGAAATAGGTATCAGGTTTATATAAGTGCCTGCTATTATCTATTTCAAAGTAGCGAAGGTAATTTGCTATGCGGAAATAACTGATATTAGACAATAACTCGACAGCTCGCTCTTCATCTTTGAACAATAGTCCTCTCTCTTTCAATTGAGTTAAAATTTGGGTGTAATCAAGAGCGTTCTTTGTATAATTCATATCCATATAAAAACGAAGTTCCGCCCTGGTTCGCTGTTCAAATGGGAAGCGTGGCGGAATCTATTGTTGCAAAATTACATCTTTTTTCTTAGATAGGCAAATTTTCTTGGAGATTATCACTAAGTAATTTGAATTTAACGGTATGGTTTCCTCGTATTTTTTCTGTGGGGATAACGATTGTAAATGTTGTTGTAATTTGCTCCCATAATAAAATTTTTGAATATGCTTTTTTGAGGAGTATCTTGTTTTGACAAAATGACAATGTTTTTCATAAAATAAAATCTTAATCTGCTTATTTGTGGAAAAATGCTTTCTTTTTGATTTTGGCAAATGTTAAAATTCTAAGCCCTCTGGAACGCTCCAAAATGAAGCTCACTGAACTTTTCTCGAAGAATGGGGATTTTATGCGTAGTTTCTAAAGGCTCTGTGAATTGTAAAATAGTGTTTCATTTTTAGACGATTCTTTTACATTTATTTATTTTCGACGAAGAGTCTTTGGAAAAAAAGTACTAAGTTTTCAAAATTCCAGCGCACAGTTTTTTTCTTCGCAGCGCACTGCAATTTTATTTGCAGCGCAGTGGAATTTTTCTCACTGTGCGCTGAAAATTTCACGACAGCGCGCTGAAAAGATAAAAACAGTGGAGAGCGGAGAAAAAAGCTGTTTGCTTTGGTTGAAAAGTTAAGAAGTGTATAATTTGCTACTTTAGAAGAGTGTCTGAATAGAAACTTAAAAGTGAGTGGATTTGAAGCGGTGTTTGAGAGTAAAAATAGTGGATCTTATTGTAATACATTAAGAATCAGTAGATTATTAGAATGTTCAAAATGCTCAGAATTTTGCGTCCGGCACGTTTTTTTGAGTATTTTGAAGATTTTTATATCTTGCTGATTTTCAATAATTTATCTTTGTGCTGAATTTTTCGTCTTTTCGTCCTCGTCAAAAAATCACTCGAAATGTTAAATTTTCAATTTGGGCGAAAATATCATTTTGTCAAATTGAAAAAATCGATTTTAGCGTGCTTTAGTAGATGTATGGTGAATACACCTATAAAATACAGTTAATGAACAAAAGTTCTATTCTGACAATCCAAAATGCCTCCCCATTCGCAGCATCACGGATGGGGAGGCATCGTCTATATTTGTATAACTTCACTATTTATACCCTTTGTTCTGTACATACAGTCCCGGAATGTAGTAGAGCTGATTGTAAGGAATGGGGTAGAACTCGTTCTTGCCCGCAGTGTAGTGGGCATCACCGTAATATTGAGCATACGTTTGTCCGTCATACTGCACATTTTTCTCCGTCTCAAAATATTCGTTGAGTGTAGCAGGTTGGTGGAGAAATCTATCTGCACCTTGTCTTTTCCTGCTTTCTTGCCGCTCTTGGTGGTGATGATGATGACACTGTTTGCGGCGCGTGAACCGTAGATGGAAGCTGAGGCGGCATCCTTTAATACCTGCATACTCTCGATGTCGTTCATATTGAGAGAATTGAGCGAAGCTGTAGTCGGCACACCGTCGATGACGAACAGCGGGTCTTGTGAAGCATTGAATGAGCCGATACCGCGTATGCGTACAGTTCCTGTTCCGCTTGGCGAACCGTTGGCGGTGATGGTCATGCCCGGTACTTTCCCTTGTAGTGCTCGCATAGGGTCTGTGTCCGGACTTGTTTCCAAATCTTTTGTGGATACTACGGATATGGCTCCGGTGAGGTCGGCTTTCTTTTGTGTGGAGTAGCCTACTACTACCACATCGTCAAGACTTCTACTGTCCTCCTCCAACGCTATGTGCATCGTCTCTTGTGCCTCGGTTGTGATGCTATTAAAACCGATATAAGAAATAATGAGTCGGCTGCCAGAAGCCACCGTGAGGGTGAAGTTTCCGTCGAGATCGGCTGTCGTGCCTGTGTTTCTGTCTGTTTCGGAAATGATTGTTGCTCCTGTTAAAGGTTCGTTGTCGTTCTTCGACACGACAGTGCCATGTACGGTGATGTTTTGTGCGTAAGTCATCATCGGCATCAGTAAAGATAGCATGGCAATTAATAGTTTTGCTTTCATGATTGGTTGACTTTTAATGTTTGAGTTCGATTTGCGTTAACAACATCGCAAAGGTATGATGGCAGAAAAACTACAGATATAAAAAATGTAAAGTTTTTTGCAAAAAATGCACAAGGAAACAAATGTTTCATAGAATGAAACATTTATACAAAATGTAAGTCCTTATATTTTATGATTTTACGTAAGATGTGTGGAGTAATGCTGAAGATGCTTCCTGTTGTGTTTCTTGGTGTTTGGTGAATGTTCTGATTTCAGTCGAACACTTCTTGAAGTATCTCCAGTGATTTGAGTTCCGGGAAGGAAGGAATGTGAAGTCTGTAATATAGGTTGAGCAATTCAAGGATGCGCTGACGTTGTTTGCGTGAAAAGCGGAACAGATGCATTGTGTGGTAGTTCATGCGGAAAAGATGAGGTATAGATATGGCCTCTTCCGGATAGATGAAGTAGGGGTGTGAAGGCTGGGTTTTGGTGAACATGCCTTCGGGGAGATTGAAGAACATGCCTGTATCATAGTTCTCCGTATTGGGCATTATGCCGATGAAACGAAGTAGTCTTAACAGAAAGACAAGATGGAAGTTCGGGGCAGAACTTGTTGAGGAGGCATCTAACCACTGCAATGAATATTCCAGATATGAATATAGAGCAGTGTTTTTCTGTTCTCTTTGGAGGGCTGCATTGAGAAATTCCGCAAGAAAGATGGCAATGGCTGATTTCAGAGGTGAGAAGCGCAGGTCAGTGTAAGTGTAATATAAGCAGGCTTCTTGAGGCTGTGACAATCGCATGGACGAATGTTGGTCGCAGTCGAACTCCACCATGTTTAAAGGTTGCCACAGTGTGCCGCTTATGGATGTTTTGCGCAGACGTGCACGGGGCACAACAAATGATTGTAAGCCGTGAATGTCTGTAAATAGGCTTGCAATCATTTTGGAGTCATTGTATTTTACTGTTCTAAGTACTATACCTCTGAATTTCTCCTGCATATATATGCTTTATGATTAAATAGAAGACTGTAGATGAATGTTTGGGAAATGTGTTTGTTCTTTTCTGTATTTCCGAAAAAAGAATTGGAATGTTTACAATTAGAATGTCCGCAGTAGAAGCCCTGCATATATTCTGCTTTTCGGATGGATACCGCATTGATGGGCTTCTACTGTGGACATAATTTGTTTTACATCTTGCTCATTGCCTGTTCAAGGTCGGCGATGATGTCATTTACGTTTTCTATGCCGACAGAAAGTCTGATAAGGTCTGGTGCAACACCAGCTTCGCGTAGCTGCTCGTCGGAAAGTTGTCTGTGAGTGTGACTTGCCGGGTGTAGTACGCATGTACGTGCATCAGCCACATGAGTTACAATGCTGATGAAATCGAGGTTGTCCATGAACCGTATGGCTTCTTCACGACTGCCTTTGATGCCGAAAGCAATTACACCGCATGAACCGTTCGGAAGGTATTTCTGTGCTAATTCATAACTCTTGCTGCTTTTCAGACCGCAATAGTTGACCCAACTTACCAGAGGATTCTTTTCAAGCCATTCTGCCACAATTTGTGCGTTCTCGCAATGGCGAGGCATACGCAGATGCAGTGTTTCAAGTCCGAGATTCAAAAGGAAAGAATTTTGAGGAGCTGGAATAGAACCTAAATCGCGCATGAGTTGGGTGACAAGCTTGGTGATATATGCTTTCTTTCCGAATGCTTTAGTGTATGTCAATCCGTGGTAGCTGTCGTCTGGAGCACACAGTCCCGGATACTTGTTGGAATATGCGTCCCAGTCGAAGTTGCCGCTGTCTATCACTGCACCGCCTACTTGGGTTGCGTGACCGTCCATGTATTTGGTTGTAGAGTGTGTAACGATATCGCATCCCCATTCGAAAGGACGGCAGTTGATAGGAGTGGCAAATGTATTATCTACAATCAATGGAACACCATGTTTGTGTGCAAGCTTGGCAAAACGTTCTATGTCAAATACATTTCCTCCCGGATTAGAGATTGTTTCGCCGAAGAAACATTTTGTGTTTTCTTGGAATGCGGCTTCAATGCGCTCGTCATCCCATTCCGGGTCAACGAATGTACATTCGATTCCGAGTTTCTTCATCGTTACTCCAAAAAGGTTGAATGTGCCTCCGTAGATTGTGTTTGAAGTGATGAAGTGGTCTCCTGCCTGACAGATGTTGAAGATGGCATAGAAGTTTGCTGCTTGGCCGGAAGAGGTCAGCACACAGCCGACACCACCTTCAAGGGCATTAATCTTTGCTGCAACGGCATCATTGGTAGGATTGGCAAGTCTTGTATAGAAATATCCTTCGTCTTCAAGGTCGAACAAACGTGCCATTTGTTCGCTTGTCTCATATTTGAAGGTTGTGCTTTGGTAGATTGGCAAAACGCGCGGTTCGCCTTTTTTAGGTGTCCAGCCGGCCTGTACACATAATGTTTCCAGATTCTTTTTCATCTTTATTTGTATAGTTATAGTTTTCTTTTTACTGTTTGTGATATAATGTGTCAAAAGGACTTTTACCCCATTCAAGTTCCATTTTCATTGAAGGAGAGTCCATCTTAAATTCGTTCATGTATTCGGGAACTTTTATTTTCAGATGTTCTTCCCATATTTCTTCAAGACTGGGAAGAACTTCGATTTCCACGGGTACAACTCCGTCTCTCAGCATTTCAAGTTGTGCCGCAGCTGCATTTGAAACATCTACTATAAGTTTCTTTCCAAACGGACCTCTGTCTGCCACGATGACGATGGTTGTTTTGCCGTTTTTCTTGTTAGTGACTTTTAACCTTGTTCCAAAAGGCAATGTACGGTGCGCACATGTAAATCCTTCTTTGTCGTAACGGCTTCCGTCGCTCATGAGATGTCCATGCATGCGTGCAGAATAATAGGTGGCGAGTCCGGTTTGCACTTTTGTGTCTTGTGCAGTTACCGTAATGGAAAAAAGCAAAGAGAGGTATATACCTAATATGAAAAATCTTTTTGTCATCATATAGTATCGTTCAATGGCATATCGCATACAAATATACGTCATAAATTTTGTAATACGACAGAATGAACGAAAAATGTGCCGACACGGTCAGAAATCACTTCTTTTTGGTCGGCACGAGAATATATGTAAGAATTGAATGAATTTGGAAGTTATCCTGCTTTGAGGATAACTTCCAATAATTTATTCGGCGAGCGCGCCTGTAAGAACAATCTTATGCAATTTCCTGATTGCAGATGCCCTCTGCGTTTTTAGGCATCTATATTTGCGTAAGTGGCATTACGCTCGATAAAGTCTCGTCGTGGAGCGACATCGTCTCCCATCAACATTGAGAACGTATAGTCAGCTTCTGCAGCGTCTTCTATTGTAACTTGTTTCAGCAGACGGTTCTCCGGGTCCATAGTTGTTTCCCACAGCTGTTCCGGATTCATCTCACCAAGACCTTTGTAACGTTGAGTTTTGACACTTCCCTCTGTACCGTCACCGTATGTATCAATGAAGCGTATTCTTGCTGCTTCATCATAGCAATACTCGCTGATTTTGCCTTTGGTACATTTATAAAGCGGTGGAGTTGCAATATACAGACGACCGTCGCGTATGAGTTGCGGCATGTATCTGTAGAACAAAGTCATCAAAAGTGTGTCGATGTGTGAACCATCGACATCGGCATCGGTCATGATGATGGTTTTGTAGTAGCGCAATTTGTCATAATTCGCTTCTTTGCTGTCAGTCGGGGCAAGTCCGAAACGAACACCAAGTGCCTGAATAATGTTGTTGACTTCTTCATGTTCGAAGGCTTTGTGCCACATGGTTCTTTCTACATTGAAAATCTTACCACGGATAGGCAGAATAGCCTGAAAATGACGGTTGCGTCCTTGTTTTGCCGAACCTCCGGCTGAATCTCCCTCCACGATGAACATTTCGCAGTTGGCAGGATCCTTGTCCGAACAGTCTGCAAGTTTTCCCGGAAGTCCTCCGCCGGTCATTGGACTTTTCCGCTGTACGCTCTCGCGGGCTTTGCGGGCAGCCACACGCGCTGTAGCGGCAAGTACCACTTTGTCAACAATCATCTTGGCTTCTTTCGGGTGCTCCTCCAAGTAATTGGTGAGTGCTTCTCCCACAGCCTGATTGACAGCACCTGCTACTTCGTTGTTGCCAAGTTTGGTTTTTGTCTGACCTTCAAACTGAGGTTCTGCCACCTTGACTGAGATAACAGCAGTAAGTCCTTCACGGAAGTCTTCTCCGCTGATTTCTATTTTCTGCTTTTCCAGTTTCTCCAATATCTTGTTATCTTCAGCATACTTCTTAAGTACGCGAGTAAGTGCAGAACGGAAACCTGTCAAGTGTGTACCGCCTTCTATTGTGTTGATATTATTTACATACGAATGCAGGTTCTCGCTATATGATGTGTTGTACATTATAGCAGATTCAATAGGAACTCCCTGCTTTTCTGTATTAAGATATATTACGTCATTGAACAGGTGTACACGAGTTGAATCTATATAACGCACAAAATCCTTCAGTCCGCCTTCAGAATAGAATACATCCTTGCGTATGCCTTCTATTCCCTGTTCTGCATTGACGTCCTGACGCATATCTGTAAGCGTTATTGTTATTCCGGCATTCAGGTAGGCGAGTTCTCGCATACGGTTTGCTAGGATATCATATTTGTATGTTTTTGTGATGAAAATGTTGCCGTCTGGCCAGAATTGCTGACGTGTACCGCGAATAGTTGTCTCGCCGACCACTTTCACATCATATACAGGTTTTCCGCACGCATATTCCTGCTGATATATCTTTCCGTCACGGAATACTTGTGAAATCATTTTCGTTGACAATCCGTTAACACAGCTTACACCTACACCATGTAAACCTCCGGATACTTTATAGGAGCCTTTGTCGAATTTTCCACCGGCATGAAGTACTGTCATGACAACTTCGAGTGCAGAGCGATGCTCTTTTTCGTGCATGTCAACCGGTATTCCTCTTCCGTTGTCTTGTACAGTGATGGAATTATCTTCGTTTATTGTCACCTCAATATGAGTACAATATCCGGCAAGAGCTTCGTCAATGGAGTTGTCCACCACTTCATATACAAGATGATGAAGTCCTTTCTCACCTATATCACCGATGTACATGGCAGGGCGTTTACGAACAGCCTCAAGCCCTTCAAGTACTTGTATGTTATTTGCGGAATAATTATCACCGCTGTTAATGATTTCGTCCATTATTTACAATATCTTTTTACGCTACAAAATTAATCATTTTACATGAGAAAATGAAAAAAATAGAGTTGAAATATTCGATGCGGGATGCTGCTCTCCTGTTTGTTTTGAAGAGCCTGTTACAGTAGGTACAAGGATGTTTAGCTATGAGGGCTGTATCGGGCGATTTTGTGGAAAATGAAAATACCGGACTTCAAAAATGAAATCCGGTATATATAACTTACGCTATGACTTTTATTGAAATCGGTGATGTTAAGCAAGTTTTGCTACGCGTAACATTGCGCCTGATTTGAGATTTGCAGCTTTCTTCCAGTGGATGATGTTTCTCTTTGCCAACTTATCCAGCATTTTCTGGAGTGTAGGTATCATCGCTGCTGCCTCTTCCTTATTATCTAATGCACGAAACTTACGAAGTGTGCTACGCATTGTTTTTGCGTAGTAACGGTTGTGCAATCTTCTCTTTTCAGACTGACGAATACGTTTAATCGCTGATTTGTGATTTGCCATTTTATATTTGTTCTTTTTTTTATTCTTATGATAACAACTAAGTTTTTTTTGTAGCCCATAGCAGAGTCGAACTGCTCTTTAGAGAATGAAAATCTCTCGTCCTAACCGATAGACGAATGGGCCAGCCTGTGGCGAAAGCCTTGCAAAATGTTTTCCCTTTCGTTTTGCGGTTGCAAAGGTAAGCACTTTTTTTGTACTGCCAAAACATTAGGCTCTTTTTTTTCAAAAAAAAGCATTTTTATTGTGCGCAGACATTTAAATAAGGGATTATACCTATTTATATTAAGAGCACACGATTGATTTTTGCACTTTTGCACGGAAAAATATGGGAATCGGGCTTTAAAATACCTGATTCCCATATTCCGTATTAAAATAGGTTTGATTTTACCTATCCTCTACTTCCGTAACTGTTTACGTCAGGGTTGATGTCCCTGGTGGCTTTTCTTATTTCTTTGTCCGTCGGGTATTTCCCGTCCGTTTTTATCTGCTGTATTGGCAGTCCCGGATTCATGCCATAGTCGGACGGACATTCTTTTTTGCTTTCTTTTTTATTCATGCGACATATTTTTATTGCTTTTCAGTGAAATTTGCTTTTGTATGCAAAAGGTGGGGTGTCGTTTACCGCCTGTTCTGCTTTGTCCACAACTTCTTCTGCCTTCTCTGCAACTTCAGAACCGATATCTTTTGCTTTTTCTTTGGCTGAATATAAGAAATCCTCTGCCTTGTCGCGCATCTTGTTCCATTTGCAACATGCTTTATGTCTCAGTTTCTTGCCTCTGTTTGAAGAGTAAAAATGTTGTGCGAAAGCTCCTATTGCGGCACCGACTGCGATGCCCAGCACTAAACTTGATGAGTTACTTGCCATAATTAAGATTTTTTAGTGGTTAATATGTAATTTGTTGTATTTGCCCATCCGTTTGGGTGATGAGCGAGTTGATTTTTTTATGTGGCTATTTTTCACATGAGCGGTTCTTTCTAAACAGGGATAGAACCCACAATAATAATATGGCTCCTGCTACAGAAGTGATGAGGCTGCCTAATATTCCGGCTGTCGTTATGCCGAGCAGACCGAAGCACCATCCTCCGAGCAGACCTCCTACTATTCCTACTATTAAATTGACTATGATGCCAAAACCGCTTCCTCTCATAATCTTTCCGGCAATGAATCCGGAGAGTGTACCGATGATTATATACCAAATGAATCCCATATCACTTTTGTTTTTAGTTTGTAAATCTGTTAGTGCAACTTGCCGTAAGTGATGCGCATCTTCCGTTCAGTGCTGCTGACATAGAAGAAACATTGCAGATTGAAAAAAGTTCGGGAAGATTCTGGATTTATTGAAGATTTGTATTGCACAGAGCATGTTTGTACATTTGGCATGGAGATTTTCCAGCAAAAAAGACAGTGAATCTCACGATTTGCTGTCTTCACAATGCATTAATTTATGAAAAAGTTTCTTTTCTTTTTGGCTTTTGCTTTTTTTATTTCATACTTATGGGCATAACTCTCTTAACATGCCAGATTGACGTCGTTGTTCTCTGCCATTTTTCTCAAATTAATGAGTGCGTATCTCATCCGTCCTAATGCAGTGTTTATGCTTACACCTGTTTTCTCTGCAATCTCCTTGAAACTCAGCTCCTTGTAGAAACGCATAAGCACAATCTCCTTCTGATTGTCAGGGAGCATACGGATGAGTTCCTTCACTTCTTTGAGAGTCTGCTTGTCTATCATCTGTTTCTCAATATTCTCTTCGGTTACAAGTGAAGCGTCATTGAGAAGGTCGAAATCACTACTGTCGTTGGAGATGGTGTTGTCTCCCTTGCATTGACGGTAGTAGTCAATGATGAGGTTGTGTACTATACGCATCGCCCACTGGGAAAATTTTCCGTTCTCCGTGTATCGCTTGCTGCGTAAAGTGGTTATTATGCGGAGAAAGGCGTCTTGAAACAAATCTTCTGCGACTTCTTGGTTGTGTACCGAATAAGTGATATAAGTAAATATCTTACTCTCATATCGTTTCAGCAAAACGTCAAAAGCACAGTTGTTGCCTTCTATGTAAGATTGAACCAATCTTTCGTCAGTCAGTTCATTTAGTTTTCTCATTATGCTTTTTTTTAATGTTTAGCGTAATGTGTTCTCAATAGGCAACAACGTTTTTAGAGTTAATAATTTATTTTGGGTTGCAAATTAAATTATTCTCTCGTAAAAAGCCAACAATATTGAAGATTTTGTTTGTCTGCCTTTTGTTTTTTAACAGAAAATCATACCTTTTTCATATTTGAATCCTCTTAGAAAGTCGGAAACGGACATTTTCTTTTTCCCTGCGATTTGCAAAGTCTTTATTCTTATATATCCGTCTGAAACCGCTACTTCCAGTGTTGTTTTCCCGTCGCTTATGATGGTTCCGACAGGAGGCAGACATTCGGTGGTAAAAATCTTTTCCGTTTCAAAGATTTTTACGGAAGTGCGTTTGCCGTTGCTTTCCAGCTCTGTCCATGCGGCAGGGTAGGGGCTTAGTCCGCGTATGAAATCATAGATTTGTTTAGCAGTCTTCCCTTGCCAGTCAATTCGGCAAGTGTCATGGAATATCTTAGGCGCCGGACGCAATTCCTCGCTGTCGCCAGTCATAGTGGCTTGCGCCGTGGTATGTATGTCGCCGGCTATAATGTGATTGACAGTTTCGATGACAAGGTCTCCTCCCAGTGTCATAAGTTTGTCATGGACATGTTCTGCATTGTCTGTGTCTTCTATCGGAACTCTCACCTGCTGTATCACCTCTCCCGTGTCAATTTCGTGCTTCAGGAAGAATGTCGTTATGCCGGTTTCTTTGTCGCCGTTTATGATTGCCCAGTTGATAGGAGCCGCACCGCGATATTGTGGAAGCAGTGAAGCATGTAGATTAAATGTGCCCAACGGCGGCATGTTCCATACTACTTCCGGCAGCATTCTGAATGCCACGACGATTTGTAAATCGGCTTTCAGCGAGCGGAGTTCTTCGATAAATGTCTCGTCTTTCAGCTTCTCCGGTTGCATCACCTTCAGCCCTTTTTCTAAAGCATATTGCTTTACCGGACTTGCTTGAAGCACACTTCCGTGTCGCCCGATAGGTTTGTCGGGCATAGTGATTACTCCTACCACATTATATCCTCCTTCAACGAGGCAGCGCAGACTCTCCACTGCAAAGTCGGGAGTGCCCATATAAACTATTCTGAGTTCTTCTTTTTTCATGCTCTTGATGTTTTTTTTCTGTGTTGTAATTTAGTGGTTGTTTTCGACAGATTCCCCATGCAGTTTTAAGTAAATTGCATGGGGAATCTGTCGAATACTACCACATAGTTTTAAAAATTAAAAGTCAGTTACTAACATTTTATTTCCCTTGTGCATCAGTCGGAAGTGAATCTGACCAGAGTCTGCCTGTAGGAATTGAAAAGTCCGGAACGCGAGATAAATCCCATGAACTTACCCTCTTCATCTACTATCGGCAGGTTCCAAGCCTGTGTCTCGTCGAACTTTGCTGTTGCCACTTTCAGTGTGTCGGATATGGTCAGTATTGCTGGCGGCTCTTTCATAAATGCTCCTACAGCATATCGGTGGTAAAGTTCTTGCCTGAACATCACATGCCGTACGGCATCGAGTGTGACGACACCAATCAGTCTGCCGGCTTTGTCAACGACCGGAAATAAGTTTCTGTGCGATTTGGCTATGACATTGACAAATTGCCAGAGGTCCATGTCGGGAGTAACTTTCTTGAAGTCCTTTTCGATGACAGAATTGATGCTGAGCAACGTGAGTATGGCATTGTCCTTGTCGTGCGTAATCAGTTCGCCTTTGCGTGCGAGTCGCATGGCATAGATGCTGTGCGGCTCAAATACATTTATTGTAAGATATGAGACGACCGATACAATCATCAGCGGAACGAACAAACCATATCCTCCCGTCAGTTCGGCAATAAGGAATATTCCGGTCAGCGGAGCATGCATCACCCCCGACATAAGTCCTGCCATGCCGTAGAGTGAACAGTTCTTTGCCGACAGTACACCTTCCTCTACCGATACCATAGACAGCGATGTGTTCCAGAGGTGGGCGAAGATGAAGCCTGCCACACATCCGAGGAACAGGCTTGGGGCGAACACTCCTCCGCATCCTCCGCCTCCGTTGGTAGCTGTGGATGCGAATACTTTGAAGAGGAGGACAAGTCCGAGATATATCAGCAGGTTGTTGTCGTTGCCGTAGAACAATGTATTGTGCATGATGTCCGATGCACTTGCATTGTTCAGCAGCTGTGTGATTACGTCATACCCTTCTCCGTACATGGCAGGGAAGAAGAAGATGAGCACACCGAGCACGGTTGCACCGAGGACGAATTTCACCCATCTGCTTTTCAGTTTGGCGAATACTCCTTCAAAGCGGTTCATTGTCCTTGTGAAATACAGCGATACGAGTCCGCAGAACACTCCGAGGAGGATACATCCGGGGATTATGTCGATGGAAAACTGCTTGTCGAGATAAAAAGAGAACATCGACTCTGTACCGTAGAATGCGTATGACACACATGCCGATGTGATGCAAGTGACGAGCAGCGGTAGCAGTGAAGCCATGTTCAAATCGAGCATCAGCACTTCCAGCACGAATACGAGTCCTGCAATTGGTGCCTTGAATATGCCTGCCACAGCTCCTGCCGCACCGCATCCTACGAGAAGCATCACGGTGTTGGGTGGAAGATGGAAACGCTTGCCGAAGTCGGAGCCGAATGCGGAGCCGGTGAGCACAATAGGTGCTTCCGCACCGACGGAGCCACCGAAGCCGATGGTTATCGCACTTGCCACCACACTCGACCAGCGGTTGTGCGGCTTTATACGGGCTTTCTTTCTTGAAATGGCATACAGAATTTTAGTCACACCGTGACTGATGTCGTCTCTTACGACATATTTGATGAAGAGTGAGGTGAGCAATATGCCGACAGCCGGATAAAGCAAGTAGAGTCCGTTGGTCTCGGCTTCATCAAATCCTTGTGTGAGGAGAAGCTTTATTTCGTCAACAAGTGTCTTCAGAAGAAAGGCGGCGATGCCGGTACACACTCCGACAAGCAGGCTGAGCATCAGCGTAATTTGCTTCTCCGAGCGGTTGCCTTTTATCCATTGTGTGAGAGCGTTGATGGCTCTTACTTCTTTGCGCCTTTGCGCGGTGTTCATCAGAAACATGGTTACTTGTTTTTTATTGGTGTAGATTGGGCAAGTTCTTTTCTTGGTGTTTTCTGCGGATTGTTTCTGCTTTTTTTAGTGGGTGTATTCACAGACTCCTCCGTCGCTACCGCGCCACCTCCCCACCTCCCCTAACTTCGGGGAGGTGGCGCGGTAGCGACGGAGGAGTCTGTTGAATACATCTACATCCTGCATTAGTGTTCTGTCAAAGGGATGGATGTACGAATTATTCTCTGATGATGGTAAATTCTCCGTTCGACTTGATTTTGACAATGCTTGAAGGCTTATGCTTTTCCTTGCATCTTTGGTTGTAGCGTACCACATAATCTACAGCATTTTTTATCTCATCCGATATTTCGTCAAAGGTCATGGCAGTCGGTTCCCCGCTTATATTGGCGCTTGTCGATACAATCGGCTTCTGGAATCTGAAACACAGTTCTTTAGAGAACTCTTCACGAGTGATACGTATGCCCGCACTGCCGTCCTCGGCTATCAGGTTCGGGGCAAGCCCAGACACATTATCATAGATAACAGTCAGCGGCTTGGTGGCGAGGTCTATCATGTCCCATGTGACGTCAGCCACATTCCTTACATATCGGGTTAACCTTGCTTCCGAGTCAACGAGGCATATCAGTGCTTTGCTGTCTGCGCGTCTTTTAATTTCATATACGCGCTTCACTGCGTCTTCGTTGGTCGCATCACAACCTATACCCCATACTGTGTCTGTAGGGTATAGAATCACACCGCCTTTGCGCATCACTTCTACAGCTTTTTTAATTTCGTCCTGTAACATGTCTTTTTATCTTATTTCATTTTGTTGTTCCTCATCTTGTTGTCCGGAGTCAGGTGTGTGCCGACATCCGACAACTTAGCACACAAAAATAGTTAAAACTTATGGCTTTACAAAGATTTTGTCTGTTTTTGTCTTTCCTTTCGCACTTTTTTATCTTGTGGGATTTACAGCGATAAGACATTCGCATTATCTATAAATTGCAATACCGAGCTTTTTACTAATGCAAAACTCTTTTTTTTACAGCCGCCAAACATGTTTTCCTTGCATTTGGGGAAATCAGACAATTTGATTTTCGTGTAGCTTGATAATAAATAGTATTAATTATATACGGATAATGCCCTGAAAACATATTGTCTGTGCAGAGAAGAATTAAAAACTGTGCGCAGAAATCTCAAATCAGCAGTGCTGATTGTAAAAACAACACTGCTGATTTTGTAAACAGCACTGCTGATTATAAAAACAGCATTGCTGATTTGAGATTTCTGCGTACAGTTTTTAATTCTTCTCTGCACAGACAATATGTTTACAAGGCTTTGTACACAGATTGTAACTTTCTTTTAGATATTTGATCCAATACAAGCTCCTCCATCGAGTATATCTACTTATAACCCGGACTGTTTTCATATAACAGCTGCAAATAATTTTTAATAAATAAGTCTGTTTCTACTTTGATTTCAAAATAAAAAGTGTAATTTTGGAGCTGATAAACAACACTAATACTTTGGAACAAATATGGCGACATGTAATTTCTTTGCTGTTGACTTAGGTGCTACAAGCGGACGTACAATTCTTGGAAGTATTGTAGATGGAAAGCTTGAACAGCGTGAACTGACAAGATTCCCTAATCAGATTATAGAGACGGGAGGACATTTTTTCTGGGACATCTATGCTCTGTATGCCGAGATTATCCGGGGGCTGAAGCTGGTGGCTGATGAGCACATCGAGATTCAGTCCGTGGGAATTGACACATGGGGTGTGGATTTTGTGATGATTGGCAAGGACGGAGGCATATTGCGCAATCCGTATTGCTATCGCGACCCGCATACGGAAGGTGCAATGGAGGAATATTTCAAGCTGGTGCCGAAAGAGAAAGTGTATGAGAAGACCGGCATACAGTTTATGAATTTCAACTCATTGTTCCAGTTGGCGACTCTCCGTCGTAACGGCGATTCCGCTCTGGAAGTGGCAGACAAGATACTTTTTGTACCTGACGCACTGATGTATATGCTGACTGGTGAGGCGGTGTGTGAATACACGATATTATCTACAAGCCAGTTGCTCGATCCGCGCACGAAGCGTATAGACACGGAACTGCTGGAGGTGATAGGGCTGAAGGAAAAACAGTTCGGACGCTATGTGAACCCGAGTGACAAGGTGGGAGTGTTGAGCGAGGAAGTGCAGAGACAGACCGGACTTGGGGCGGTGCCTGTGGTGGCTGTGGCGGGACATGATACGGGAGCGGCTGTGGCGGCTGTACCCGCCCGGGATGAGCGTTTCGCTTATTTGAGCTGCGGAACATGGTCGTTGCTCGGAATCGAGACCAAAGATGCTATTATAAATAAGGAGAGCTTTGCCTATAACTTCACAAACGAGGGAGGTATTGACGGAACTACCCGCTTCTTGAAGAACATCTGCGGCATGTGGCTGTTGGAGCGTTGTCGCAAAGAGTGGACGGACGCTCCGAAGGATGTGAATCTCATCAACAACGAGAGCCTCGAGGCAGAACCGTTCCGCTGCTTCATCAATCCGGATGCACCTTGCTTCGCCAATCCGGTGTCGATGGTCGATGCCATTCGCGAATATTGCCGCAAGACAGGGCAGCATGTGCCGGAAGGATATAAGGAAATAGCACGGTGCATATTCGAGAGCCTTGCCATGCGCTATCGTCAGGTGCTTGGCTATCTGAAGGATTTGTCGCCGTTTGAAATCGAGAAACTACATGTGATAGGCGGAGGCACATACAACCGCCATCTGATGCAGTTCACAGCCAATTCGGTAGGCATTCCTGTCGTATGCGGTCCTGTGGAAGGAACTGCCATCGGCAATATCATGCTTCAGGCAAAAGCCGCCGGACTGGTGGGGGATATGTTCGAGATGAGGAAAATCATAGCTGCCTCTATCGAACTGAAGACTTACCTGCCGCAAGACCGGGAGGCTTGGGATGTTGCGTATGAGAAGTATCTCGCTGTGAGCAATGCGGAGATTTGACGGACGAAACATTATTAACTATATAAATAAATCGAAAGAAATGAAAGAAGAACTTATCGAGAAAGCTTATGAGGTTGCAAAAGAGCGTTACGCTGCAATCGGTATTGATACGGAAGAGGCTATTGCAAAGCTTCAGAACATACAACTCAGTCTCCACTGCTGGCAGGCTGACGACGTGGCAGGATTTGAGAATCAGGGCGGAGACCTCACCGGAGGTATTCAGGCTACCGGAAATTATCCGGGCAAGGCGCGCAACATTGATGAGCTGCGTCAGGATGTGCTCAAGGCTGCATCGATGATTCCGGGCAACCATCGTTTGAACCTCCATGAGATATATGGAGACTTCAAGGGCGAGGTTGTTGACCGCGATCAGGTGGAGCCGAAGCATTTCCAGAGCTGGATAGATTGGGCTAAGGAGAATAATATGAAGCTTGACTTCAATTCTACTTCGTTCTCTCATCCTAAGAGTGGAAGTTTGTCGCTTGCCAATCCGGACAAGGGAATCCGCGAATTTTGGATTGAACATACGAAGCGTTGCCGTGCCGTGGCTGAAGCAATGGGTAAGGCTCAGGGCGACCCGTGTATCATGAACTTGTGGGTGCATGACGGAAGCAAGGACATCACGGTGAACCGTATGCTCTACCGTGAATTGCTTAAGGACTCTCTCGACAGAATATTTGAGGTGAAGTATGAGAACATGAAGGATTGTGTGGAATCGAAAGTCTTCGGTATCGGTCTCGAAAGCTATACAGTGGGCTCTAACGACTTCTATATCGGCTATGCGGCAAGTCGCGGCAAGATTGTCACTCTCGATACCGGTCACTTCCATCCGACGGAGAGTGTGGCAGACAAACTTTCATCATTGTTGCTCTATACTCCGGAAGTGATGCTCCATGTGAGCCGTCCGGTACGTTGGGACTCTGACCATGTGACCATCATGAACGATGACACGCTCGATTTGTGCAAGGAAATTGTACGTTGCGATGCTCTTGGCAAGGTGCATATCGGTCTTGACTACTTCGATGCTTCCATCAACCGTATCGGTGCTTACGTGATAGGTAGCCGCGCAACTCAGAAGTGCATGTTGCTTGCTTTACTTGAGCCGTTGAAGACTCTTCGCGAATATGAACTCAACGGTCAGGGATTTGAGCGTCTTGCATTGCTTGAGGAATGCAAGTCATTGCCTTGGGGAGCTGTATGGGACGAGTTCTGTCTGCGCAACGGTGTTCCTGTGGGCGAGAGCTTCATTGCAGAAGTGGAGAAATATGAGACGGAAGTAACGTCTAAGAGATAATTCATTTTCTTTTTGGACAGGCGGGTTGACAGGCGGAAGTACTGTTCGGAGGCATATCTCCGGGTGGCAGTAGGCTTGTCTGCTCGCCGGTCTGTTAATTTATAGGTTAAGGGAATATGGAAATAGTAATAGGACTGTTGATAATAGCAGTAGGCGCATTTTGCCAGTCAAGCTGCTATGTCCCTATAAATAAGATTAAGGACTGGAGTTGGGAGTCCTATTGGATTGTGCAGGGAGTGTTCGCATGGCTTGTGTTGCCGTTGTTCGGTGCCATGCTGGCGGTTCCGGAAGGGCACAGTTTCTTTGAACTGTTTGCTGCCGGTTCTTCATTTAATATATGGATGACCATGCTCTTCGGTGTGTTGTGGGGTGTGGGCGGACTGACATTCGGACTCTCGATGCGCTATCTGGGTGTGGCTCTCGGGCAGTCAATTGCTCTCGGCACTTGCGCCGGACTTGGTACTGTCATGGGACCGGTGTTGCTTAACATCTTCTTCCCTGAACAGAACGCATTGGCTTCGCTGACTTTTGCCGTACTGCTTGGAGTGGCTGTCACACTGCTTGGCATTGCCATTATCGGAGTGGCAGGTTCCATGAAGGCTGCGTCGCTCTCGGAAGAGGAGAAAAAAGCCGCTGTCAAGGACTTCAATTTCCCGAAAGGGCTTGCCATCGCTTTGTTGGCTGGATTCATGAGCGGCTGTTTCAATGTAGGACTGGAGTTCGGAAAGGACATCAATTTCGGCGAACTTACACCGGACATGTATAAAACTTTACCTGCTACATTTCTCGTGACGCTTGGAGGTTTCTTGACTAATGCGGCATATTGCTTCTTCCAGAACACAAAGAACGGAACATGGAGCGACTACGGAAAGGCAAATGTGTGGGGCAATAACTTGTTGTTCTGCATTCTGGCGGGAGCACTCTGGTATAGCCAGTTCTTCGGACTTTCGCTCGGAAAGGGTTTCCTTACAGAGTCGCAGACACTCATGACGCTCTCTTTCTGTATTCTTATGGCTCTCAATGTGGTCTTCTCTAATGTGTGGGGCATCATATTGAAAGAGTGGAAAGGATGTTCGCAGAAGACTGTAGCCGTACTCGTAGTGGGAATTATCGTACTTATTATAAGCTCATTTCTGCCGCAGATGCTATAGTGGAGAATGGGCAGATTGTGAAAATAAAAAGTAAAAAACAATAGAAAAAAGTGGGGCATGCGCGCTTCTTTATGGCAGGTGTCGAGAACGAAGACTTGCCGGTGCGTATGCCCGTTCAATGAAAAAATACTTATGACTTCAATTTTGGAAAATCGTCCGGCTCTGGCAAGAGCCGTGAATCAGGTGGCTGAGGCTGCCGGTTACTTGTGGCAGAAAGGTTGGGCAGAACGTAATGGTGGTAACATCACGGTGAACATTACGGAGTATGTGGATGAGGAAATGAGGGCAATGCCTGCAATAAGCGATGTGATGCCTATCGGTACCACGCTGCCTCATCTGAAGGGATGCTATTTTTACTGCAAAGGAACGCAGATGCGTATGCGCGATTTGGCGCGTTGGCCTATGGACAACGGAAGTATCATACGTATCCTTGACGATTGCGCTTCTTATGTGATTATTGCGGACAAACCGGTAAAGCCGACTTCAGAACTTCCTTCTCATCTGTCTGTACATGATTATTTGCTGGCAAAGGGCTCTCCTTACCGTGCATCTTTGCATACCCATCCGATAGAGCTTGTGGCGCTTACGCACAATAAGAAGTTTATGGAAAAGGATGTGGCTACAAAGATTCTGTGGAGTATGATACCGGAGACAAAAGCTTTCTGTCCTCGCGGGCTTGGCATGGTGTCTTATATGATGCCGAGCAGTGTGGAGCTTGCTGATGCCACTATAAAAGCCATTGACGACGATTACGATGTGGTGATGTGGGAGAAGCATGGAGTCTTTGCTGTCGATACGGATATTATGTCTGCATTCGATCAGGTCGATGTGCTGAACAAGTCCGCTTTGATTTATATTGCGGCAAAGAATATGGGCTTTGTTCCGGACGGTATGACGGAAGAACAAATGAAAGAACTTTCGGACACTTTCGGATTGCCCAAATAGAAAATGCGTTTTTTGCATAGAAAGACCTCAAAAATTACCCCCCCCCGATTGCAAAAATTTGTTAATTTTGTGATTAAATGGGCAAAAAAAACGAATAAGTGGTAGATTTTTATGCTTAAATGTATTGTGGTAATAGAATAATAGCTATATTTGTATCGCAATTCAGAAGTGAAGTTGCTTGGAGAGTTTCCAACAGATATGATTCTGATTAGAAAATGTCTTGACGGAGATTTTTCAACAAAAAAAGAAATGAATATTCATACATATATTATGCTAACGGACATTAGTTCTTAATAATTTGTCCCAAACAAATGTAAGAACGAAACGGGTTGTGAAACTCAGGTCCTTCCCCCAATAGAAATATTAACATTTCACCTGACTATCCCTACACTGTGAAGTGTGGGGATAGATTTTTTTATCCCCTTTTCTATTTCTTCTCCGCCTTTCGGAAACTTGTAGTTCCTGAACTTTATTTGTGAAAATGTTTTGGGGATTCTGAATTTATGTGATATATTTGGCGGTAATAACGGTAGATGATAAAAGTTCTGGACGGATACAAAATTATGTGCCAATGATGTCACAATGTATTGATGCCGGAATTGTGAGTGATATGTGGTGCTGTTATAGAAATAGATTGTGTTAACTAAATGCTTTTGTTGGAATTGGTCGCTCTGTAGAACTATGAAAATATCCTGATAGCGGAATCTAATAAATCATTTAAACATTATATATTATGAGAAGTTTTGTCTTGCTTATGGTTTCATTACTTTGTGTGAAGATGTTTCCACAATCGCAAACCGCTGAGAACGAAAGATGTTTTCTTGGCAAGGAAAGTGTGGCATGGGTGGAAGTAGGTCTGGATTGCTCTTCAACTGAAGATTTTATAGAACACGGAACTTACATGCAGGCTGTGTATTATTATTCCGCAGGAGATACCATATTTGACGGAAAGGAATATACAATTATGCGTATGTATGTATATTATTGGCTGCCAAAGCGATACCCAGAAACAATCACGACTTTGATAGAAGGAGAATCTTTGCTCCAATTTTATATCCGTGAAGACGAGGACGGTTGTGTCTGGATTAATTTAGGAGAAGATTGGGAAGATTGTTTTATTTGTGGCGGATATTGGAAGAAAATGGAGGGAGATAGGCTTCTCTATGACTTCTCTGGTGATTGGGAGAATATAAAGACTGTCAGAACCGGACATTTGGGTGGCATAATTGAGGAAGAGGTGCGATCTTATAGTAGCATAACTTTGTTGAATGGAGAATCTCGCCCTATGGCAAACGCTATAATTTATGGAATCGGAGGTCGGGGAAGTGGTCCTGTAGGTCTCATGTTTCCTGAAGTTAGTGGGGTGGTCAGATATTTCCTCTCCTTCTATCGTGATGGTGAGCTTTTGTTGGAAGATATGGAGCTGCGTGAGGCGATAGAGAAGCGCATCAACGATGTGAAGACCGGAATATCCACAATCGTTCCTGACGAGAAAACGGAATCGGGAGCGATGTATGACCTTTCCGGCAGACGCATTGACAAGAAGCCTGCAAAAGGTTTGTATATTCAGAACGGCAGGAAGTATGTGGTGAGATAGAAGGAGCGTATTTTCCCCTTTTCTTCTCATTTAGAAGTTTTTTGTTTATTATAGCTGTGTGGTTGTATTTGACAGATTCCCTGTCGAATACAACCACTAAATTATGCATTTCTGTAGTTTTTATAAGAATGTACCTGTTATTGGAATGGGTGAAATGATGTCAAAAAGAAATGTATTCCCTTATTTTGCTATCCTTTTGTTACTTCAAAATTTTAACATTCTATTTGCGAAAAAACGCGATTTTTCGGGCTTTTTTCGAGCGAGAGGAAGTTTCATTGAAAAATGCGCTTATTTTTGA
The DNA here is from genome assembly GCA_017621515.1 of Bacteroidaceae bacterium. Taxonomy (GTDB): domain Bacteria; phylum Bacteroidota; class Bacteroidia; order Bacteroidales; family Bacteroidaceae; genus RGIG8745. The sequence continues at coordinate 30,108 of JAGASY010000024.1, read as the reverse complement.
AATTTCTGAAAGCAACTTTCAAATGTGAAATAGTGTTTCATTTTAGGGCGGTTTGTTCACATTTATTTATTCCCGGCGAAGAGTGGCTGAAAACAAGTACTAAGTTTTTAAATTTTCAGCGCACTGTTTTTTTCTTGGATGCGCACTGTTTTTTCAACCGCAGCGCACTGCAATTTTAACTGCTTAGTAGATTGGAGAAATTTTCAGCGCACTGTTGCTGAAAAAACTCTTGGAATCGGGAAAAAAGACACTGGACACAGAATTTTGTGTTAATGGATGTAAAATTCCCTGTTTGTCCGAAAATCCGTACAAAAATGGGCAAGAGAAATAAAAATTGACATGAATCAAATGATTTAAAAGCTAACATGCAGTAAATCAAATGTTTACTGTTTTAATCAGAAGTGTTGATTTTTAAGGTAAAACTGATGCCTTTTTTCAAAGAGTTATCTTGTTGATTTATAATAGATTAGTAAAATTGGTCAGATTTTCTTAATTGTGAATAAGTGTTTCAAGTGTTAAAATCTCGCCTTAGGCGAAAATCAAATTGTCAAAATTCGGAGGATGCCATGAGAACTTGTTAGGAGCATTTTTGTAGAATATGCTTTTTGCTTTTTTACTGGATATAATTGCGGTTCATCTGCCTGTCTGTTTGATTTTTATGTTATCTTTGCACAAATGTCTGAAGATATGCTTCCGAGTGTGTTGAAGGCAACCTTAAATGAGATACAGTCAAATTATAATTGGAATGAAGAGTGCAAAAAAACTTTTTATAGCATCGCTGTTAGTGACTGGAAGCCAGTCGGTTGTTGGACAGCAATGGATAAAGACGGAGCCGGAGGCACGTCCTTACACACGTTGGTGGTGGCTGGGAAGTGCTGTAGATGAGCAGAACCTTACTTATAACCTGACGGAGTATGCGAAAGCCGGAATCGGTGGTGTCGAGATAACTCCCATCTACGGTGTGCAGGGAAACGATAAGAATGATATTTCGTATCTGTCGCCCAAATGGATGAAGATGCTGCAGCATGTGGAGACTGTCGGCAGTGAGGTGGGTGTTGAAACCAATATGGCGACAGGCACGGGATGGCCTTTTGGCGGTCCGCTTGTGCCGGCAGACGAAGGTGCGGCGAAGGCTATATTTAAGGACTATGAGGTGAAGGGCGGAACGGATGAAATGCTTGATATTTCTGTCTTTGAACCGAAACAGAAAGGTGTGGCAAAGTTGTCATGCGTGATGGCATACGACTTGAAGGAGACTGGTGAGGGTGACTACTTGTACAAACGGACTCTTGATTTGACAAGTCAGGTGGTGAGTACACCGGGGACATCGGGCACGAAGAATGAAATAAACCTGAAGAAATTGCCGAAAGGTGACTGGCGCATTGTCGCTCTTTATTGCGGACGCACTCGTCAGCAGGTGAAGCGTGCCGCTCCCGGAGGCGAAGGACTGGTCATTGACCATTTCGACAGGAAGGCGGTAGAGCATTATCTGCAGCGTTTCGACACGGCTTTTGTGAACCAAGGGGTTAAACCTCCGCATACGTTCTTCAATGATTCGTATGAGGTTTATGGTGCGGACTGGACTCCGCTTCTGCTTGAAGAGTTTGAGAAGCGTAGAGGATATAAATTGCAGAACTATTTTCCGGACTTTATGCGTGTGGAGGCGCAGCAGACGGATATAAGCCGCCGTATTGTCAGTGACTATCGGCAGACAATGGGGGAACTGCTGTATGAGAACTTCACCTCGCAGTGGACTGAATGGGCGCACAAGCATGGTTCTATCACGCGCAATCAGGCCCACGGAAGTCCTGCCAATCTGATTGATATTTATGCAGAAGTGGATATTCCTGAGTGTGAAGGATTCGGGTTAAGTGACTTCGGCATAAAGGGGCTGAGGAGTGACACTGCCTATACGCGCAAGAATTTCTCTGACATATCTATGTTGAAGTATGCGTCTTCCGGAGCGCATATCTCCGGTAAGAAATATACCTCGTCCGAGACGTTTACATGGCTTACAGAGCATTTCCGCACATCGTTGTCGCAATGCAAACCGGACATTGACCTGATGTTCCTTTCCGGCATCAATCATGTGTTCTTCCACGGTTCGTGCTATTCGCCTCGCGAGGCGGAGTGGCCCGGATGGAGATTCTACGCGTCGGTCGATATGACTCCAAACAATAGTATATGGCGCGATTTGCCTGCATTTACAAAATATATAGAGCGTTGTCAGTCGTTCCTGCAATGGGGCGAACCGGACAATGACTTTCTGGTGTATCTGCCTTATTACGACATGATATATGAACAGCCGGACAGGATTGTGCTTTTCGACATACATTCGATGGACAAGCGTGCTCCGAAGTTCATCAAGACGATACAGCATATTGTGGCTTCGGGATATGATGTGGATTATATTTCGGATAAGTATATTGAAAAGACCCGGGTGAATGAGGGACATTTGACAACCACCGGGAAGAACGCTTATTCTGCCATTGTGGTGCCGGATGTGCAGTTTATGCCGGTGGAGACACTGAAACAGATTCTGGCTCTTGCGCATGAAGGGGCAAAGGTGATATTTGTGGCTTCGTGTCCGCAGGCTGTGCCCGGATATGGAAGCCTGAAGGAGCGTCAGAGTGAGTTTGACGCTGTGATGAAAAAGCTTGCAAGTGAGGTCAAGACGGATTTCACGACTTGCAGTGTGTCGCCATACGGGAAAGGAACTATCATCTGTTCGCCGAACTATACGGACGGACTTGCATACGCGGCGAACAAGGAGACTATGCGCAATGAACAAGGATTGTCATGTATCAGAAGGTCGAATGCAGACGGTTATCATTATTTCATATCTAATTTGCAGGGGCAGGACTTTGACGGTTATGTGACATTGAGTGTCGGGGCGAAAGATGCGGCACTTTATAATCCGATGACAGGAGAGATAGGACGTGCGGATGTAACCGGTGGCGACAAGGAGGCGAAAGTTCGTCTGCAATTGGCATCCGGGGAGTCTGTGATACTGCGTACCTTCAGTGCTTCTTCTGCGGACAAGATAATGCAAGAGTGTGGCAGTGGTGATGCGCTGCCTGATTACAATTATTATACATTGGATGCAAAGGCGGCCGTTGCTCTTAAGGGATGGACTTTGAACTTCGTTGAAAGCGCGCCTAAAGTGGAGGCTGCTGAATTCAGAATGGAACAGCCGAAATCATGGACGGAGCTTGGTGATTCAGTTTGCAATGTGACAATGGGTACGGGAGTCTATACGACCACATTCAATGTGAAAGATGTGTCTGTCGGGTATGTGCTTGATTTGGGCGATGTGCGTGAATCTGCGCGGGTACGTGTGAATGGAAAAGAATGCGGTGTGTTGTTCGCTGTGCCGTTCAGAATAGATATAAGCAAGTATTTGCAGAAAGGCGACAATACGCTGGAGATTGAAGTGACCAATCTTCCGGCGAATCGTATTGCCAAGCTCGACCGCGATGGTGTGCAATGGCGCAAATTCAAGGAGATAAATGTGGTGGACTTGAACTATAAGAAAAATACATACGCGGAATGGACACCTGTAGCTTCCGGATTAAACTCGGAAGTTCGGCTGATACCTAAAAAGTGATTAGTGGATTGATTATTATAAAAATATAGAATAAGAATATGTTTGGAAAAAAGATTCTGATTTTGTCTTCTGCATTGCTGCTTGCTGCAGTGAATATGAATGCGCAGCAGGACGATGCAAGTATTATTGGCTCATGGGCGATGACTCCGCCTATGGGTTGGAACTCTTGGGATTGTTACGGTCCTACCGTGGTGGAGAAAGAAGTGAAGCAGAATGCGGACTATATGGCAGACCATCTTTTGAAATATGGTTGGGAGTATGTGGTTGTTGACATCCGTTGGTTTGTGGAGAACGATAAGGCGGGAGGATATAACCAGACAAATCCGATTTATGATATGGATGAGTACGGACGCTATATCCCGGCAGTGAATCGTTTCCCGTCTGCCGCAAATGGAGCAGGATTTAAGCCGCTGGCGGACTATTGCCACGAGAAAGGACTGAAGTTTGGAATACATATAATGAGAGGTCTGCCAAAGTTGGCAGCTACTAAGAAATGTCCGGTTCTTGGTGCTGAGGGAATCACCTGCGACCAGATATGTAATAATGATTCGGCATGTACATGGCTGCGCGATAATTATAAAGTGGATTATAGAAAGAAAGGGGCACAGGAGTATTATAACTCTATATTCAATCTCTATGCTTCGTGGGGAGTGGATTATGTGAAAGTGGATGATATAGCGCGTCCTTATCACACAGCGGAGATTGAAATGATTCACCGTGCTATAATGCAGTGCGGACGTCCTATGGTGCTGAGCCTTTCACCGGGAGAAACTCCGGTGGGTGAGATTGACCACCTGCGCCAGAATGCTAATTTGTGGCGAACAGTCGATGATTTCTGGGACAATTGGAGTCAGTTGAATTACCAGTTCGGCATTTGCGCAAAATGGGCGCCTTATATTCAGGAAGGACATTGGCCTGATGCGGACATGCTGCCGCTTGGACGTCTGAGCATACGAGGAGAACGCGGCAATGAGCGTTGGACAAACTTCACGGAGGATGAACAATATACCTTGATGAACTTGTGGACGATATTCAAGTCGCCGTTGATGTTTGGCGGTGAACTTACGATGAATGACAGTTTCACCAATTCGTTGCTGACGAATGAAGATGTATTGTATATGCACCATTATTCAAAGAATAATCGTCAGGTGTCGAATGATGGTAATCATATTGTGTGGACGGCCGATGATCCGAATGGACAGGACAAGTATGTGGCTTTGTTCAATACCGGAGGCAATGAGGATATCAACGAAAAGGCTGCGCTGTATAGAAGCGGGACAATTTCGTACCTTACAACAGGTTATTCAACGGAAGTGTCTGTCGATATTCCAGAGGGTTCTACTCAATTGTTGCTGGTGGTTACTGACGGAGGAGATGGATATGACAGTGACCATGCGGATTGGATTAATCCGACACTTGTGATGAAGGACGGGAGCACTGTGCAGCTGACCACGCTTACTCCTACAAGAAAAACCTGCGGATGGGGAAATGTACATATTAATAAGAATTTGAATGGCGGTACGTTGTCTATCAATAATAAGAAATATACGAATGGCATAGCTACACATGCCAATTCACAGTTGTTGTATAATTTGCCTGATGGAGTGGTGAAGTTTACGGCTCTTGCCGGAATTGACAATACGGGAACGGATCAGGGTTCAAAATCATCCGTAGAGTTCCTTGTGTTCAATAGTGATGCGGCGATGATAAATCAGACTACCGATGCTAATGCGGGCAGTAAGACGCTTAAGGCCGACCCTTCGAAGTGTGTGGCAAGAAGCGGTTTCATCAGTCGGGATACTCGTAATGCAGTGGAAATGGAAGTGGATATAATCGATGCCGAGAAATTATACCTGCTGGTGTCGAATGGCGGAGATAATTTCAATTATGACCATGCAGACTGGGGCAATCCTGTACTGGTGGATGCGGATGGGAATGAGACATCACTGACCACAATTAATTGGGACGCAAATCCTATAAATGGTTGGAATGCTCCGAAGAAGAACACAAATAATGACGGAAATACGATGAAGATTAATGGTGTGGTATATAAGAAAGGATTTGGAGTGAATGCTCCTTCTCTTTTGACTTTTACTCTGCCGGAAAATCATAAATATGTGAAGTTTAAATCTACGGTCGGTTATGATGATGATGTTATTTCCGCTGCCAATGGGGTGACGATGGAATTTTTCGTATATACTTCAAACCCTGCTCCGGAAACGGATGAGAATGTCGTGCTTGATCTTACGTCATTGGGTTTCATGCCTGACGAAGCATGCAAGATAACTGAAATGTGGAAAGGTGAGGAACTCGGAACATTCCGGAACGCAGAGTTTGCTCCGTTGCTTCGTAGCCATGCCAGCGGTTTGTATAGAATCACTCCTGTGGGTGGAGGTGAGACCCCTGATGCTGTCGATTCTCCTTCTGTACAGCAGTCTCAGAATGAAAACATGAACGATACGGTGTATAACCTTAGCGGTCAGCGTCTGAAGAAACCGCAGAAAGGTGTGAATATTATTGGCGGAAAAAAGAAGCTTGTCAGATAATTTGCACTTGTATTCTGTTGCGTCTATAACATCTGTTGCATAGACTTTTTATTCTGGTATATTGATTTTTATTTTGTCGCATAAGTTTTGAAAACGGCGCTTCAATAGTAACTTTTGTTGCATTTGAAGTGCCGTTTCTTTTGCATAAACAAGTAATTTTGTGTGCCAGAGATACATTTTTTATTTGAAATGTTTGTTGCATAATAAAAAAGTACTACCTTTGCACTCGCATTCGGGCAGCAGAACATGCAAGGATGCTTTACAGGGATTGTTCTATGGTGTAACGGTAGCACAACAGTTTTTGGTTCTGTTTGTCCCTGTTCGAATCAGGGTAGAACAACAACCCATTGATTGAATACATTATAATAACATATTGGACTTGTAGCTCAGTTGGTTAGAGCAACAGACTCATAATCTGGAGGTCCCTGGTTCAAGCCCAGGCTGGTCCACTTTCAAAATCAAGGAGTTACGAATTTCGCAACTCCTTTTTTCTTGCCCTTGCGTAAACAATGCGTAAACAAACTGTTTGAGTTGGCCGTGTTTTACACATAGAATTTCAGTGATATTCCATGCTATCCTGTAATATCTTTACCCGAAGTTTTGTTAGTGTGACGACACTTCACCAAGGTACATATTTGGCAAGTAAACCAATAAATCCTCATTTGCAGCAATACTGGTGGGGATTATTTTTAACTTTGCAGACAAACTAAAATTTATTAGCATGATTATACACCAATATACCTCTATTGATAGTTTGGCTCTAATTCTTAAGAATAGAACAATTAAATTTAAACGATTAGATAAAATGGATGACATTGAAGAAGCTGCATTAAGTAATGTGGGAATCCATTTAGGAGGTTTTATGTTTGTTTCCTGCTGGACTTTTAGTCAGAATGAAAGCATTCCATTATGGAGAATGTACACACCGACAACTAAAGGTGTTAGAATCTCATTAGACAAGAATATGTTTAAAAAGTATATCGTTACTGAAGAAGATTCTGAGAAATATCATATACAGACTAATGGGAAAGGTTTTTCATCAATCATTCCAGTAGTAAAGATGTTTACCTCTCAATACACTATACTTAATACATTCTGGAATGAAGACTTTTTTTATAAGAAGATTGAATACACAGATGATTTAAATCAGATATATAATTCACTAATACAAAATAGCTCTAATGAAGTTTCTTTTAATTTTGAAAATGTTGGTAGATTCAAACACAAACATTGGGAATTTCAAGATGAATGTAGGTTTAGGCTTATTATATTACCAAATGACAACATAAATATTAATGACAAAAAATACGCTACTTATGTCCTTTCTTGTGTGAGAGAGGAACGATTTCCTATAATAGACTCCTTCTTTATTGACTTAAAGGATGATGTGTTTGACAACTTAACAATTACATTAAGTCCTTATGCAACTGAAGCAGATAGGTTGATTGTAAATGCTCTATGCGAAGAATATGCCCCCAGTGTACATATTATTGACAGCTCTCTAAAAGGGAAAGTAAGAATTTAATACTATACAATGGCTTGTTCTTCAGGTTTCATAACATTCATTTGTGATGTACTGGCTTCTTTAGGTGAAGTACGCTTTCGTAAGATGATGGGCAATAACGTCAATCGTATTCCTTGCTTATAACAGAATATGGAAAGGATTCTATATCTCCCATTCAAATGAGGTTATAACAATATCTACTTCTTTCATTCCCTCTCTCAATTCTGCGTAAACAAACTGTTGGGGCTGTGGATTTTGGAGCAACGGATTGTTTGGGTTGGTTATGCTGCTTACACATAGAAATATTGGGAAAATCCATTGTTCCTTTATTTTCAAAATGCAATTAGATATAATTAGCACAGTATTTTCGTTTCTTATGCTTCTTTTGTATATGTTTATTTTGCTCAATAATATTGGGCATTAAATGAGTATCTCAGGTGATTTTGTTATTTTTGCGGACGGATAGGGGACCCTATTCAAAACTGATTTGTATTCAAAATCTATTAAAAGAAAAAACATGGAACAACATTTTTGTCAGAGCTGTGGAATGCCTTTGACCGATGAAAACAGAGGGACGAATGCTGACGGAAGCCGTAATGAGGATTATTGTACCTATTGCTACAAATGTGGAAAGTTTACCCGAAATTTCACAATGAATCAGATGATTGAGTTCTGTCTGCAATTCATAGACCAAATGAATGCACACACAGGACTGAATCTGACTCCTCTACAAGCAAAAGAACAAATGTTACAATACTTTCCACATTTGAAGCGGTGGAAAGAAAAAGACAATAGGACACTGGCTGAAAAAGCATCAGACCTGCTTGCTCAATGTGAAAATGTGACGGTTAGTTCTATTGATGCCAACGGTTATCCTCGTCCTGTGCAGATGTCAAAGATAAAAACTAACAGCTTTCATGAAGTATGGATGGCGACAAGTGCTGATTCCGTGAAGGTGGCAGATTTCAGACAGAACAATAAAGCCGGACTCTGCTATGACCACTATGGTGATGGTGTGGCATTGCGTGGTACGGCTGAGATTGTAACAAACGATTCCATACGCAAATATTTGTGGCAAGATTGTTTTATCCATCATTTCCCCGGAGGTCCGACTGACCCGAATTATGTGCTTATTCATTTTGTTGGCACAGAAGCTACTTTTTGGATAAACAATGAATTTGCCCGTTTTTCCATTTGATTCCAATAGAACCATAATATTCGTAAAAGCCAAACCATTAAAAAGAAATAAGTATGAAGAATGAAGTATTATTTTTGTTGTTGGACAATTATGCCGACCATGAAACAGCCTATCTCTCAGAGGCTATTGCCTCCGATGAGTTTGCTCTGAAGGAGAACCCGAAATATGTCAACAGAATTGTTGCTCCGACATCGGAACCGGTTCTTTCAATCGGAGGTTTTCGCACTCTGCCGGATTATTCGTTTGATACAATGCCTGATGATTATGCAGCCTTAGTTCTGATTGGAGGTTTTGGATGGAGCACCCCGATGGCAGAGCAAGTTGTGCCGATTGTGAAGAAAGCCCTTGAAAAAGGTAAAATTGTGGGTGCAATTTGCAATGCGGCTTCGTTCATGGCAAAGCACGGATTTTTGAATACGGTCAAGCATACTGGAAACGGACTGGAACAGCTGAAACTTTGGGGTGGTGACAATTACACCAATGCAGATGGATATATCCATGCTCAGGCAGTCAGTGACAAACACATTGTGACTGCAAACGGTTCTGCTGCACTTGAATTTGCAAAGGAACTTCTGTTGCTACTTGAAAACGATACACCTGAGCGTATAGAAATGTACTATCAGTTTAACAAACAAGGGTTCTGCACCCTATTCCCCAAAAATTAGCAAACAATGGCTTGTTCTTCAGATTTCATAACATTCATTTGTGATGTATTGGCTCCTTTAGGTGAAGTACGCTTTCGTAAGATGATGGGTGATTATGTCATTTATGTAAATGACAAATGTGTCATTACAGCTTGTGATAATATCGCTTTTGTCAAGAAGCTACCGTGTATTGCTGAGTTGATGGTTGACGCTGAAACCGGCTGTGCATATAAAGGTGCGAAGGAGAGTTATATTCTTGACTTTCAAGACCGGCAAAAAGTTCTGAAAGTGATAGAAACATTATGGAAAGAGTTGCCGTTCCCGAAACCTAAAAAGAAGTAATACGCTGTAGAAAATAGTGACAGGCAAATAGAGTAAACGTTTCTGCTTCACGGTACAGTTTTATAATCCGACATTCTGAAATGCAGAATCGTGTCATTCATTCCACACCAGTATCCGATACCTCCGGATATGTTATGATGTATGTTCGTGTAGGGAGCTAAGAACATATTGGAGGCATTTGCTATGGTTTTGCTGAACTCATCCCAAAAAGTATATGACACCTCGTCTATTTGTGCCAGTTTGATGGACACGGTGTCATTGACTGAGAAATATGGAGTGTAGTTGTTGAAGTCTGTTATTTGTCGTCCCCTATAAACCGTAAAGTTTGTTGTCCCATTGAGTACGGCATCGTCAATACTCCCGAGATAGGATGCAAGAAACTGCTTGTTTCTTGCTCCTACACAGGTGAAGAATTGATAGTAGTTTTTCTGAAACGTATCATCGGTGAAATTTATTGCTATCTTGTATAAAGTGTCCGACTCTTCACATCTTTCCACGCTTGTCCCATTGACTTTGGGCGACTGCAATGGTATTGTGGTGGAAGCTGTGATTGTCTTGTCGTCATATTCCACCTTCAGCATATATTTCTTGCCCGCTTTTCCTCTCATTCTGCCAGTAGTGTATATATATGGAGGATAAAATCCTTTGTCGTATTTCCCGGTAAGCACCACAGAGTCAGTGCCGTCCGAAATGCTTACTTTTGCCCACTTCACAATGTACTTACTCAAATCGTCCAAGGGTGTATAGTCTTCGCTTATTGGTATGTTCTGTGTCACTATCACCACTGGGAAATCATTTTCCCCAATCCATCCCTCCACCACAATCTGTGGCTTTGAGACTTCGATATAGTTCTCGTCACAGCTGCATACGACCATTGCTGCCATGACAACCCAAGGTATAATCTTTCTCTTTATCATATTTTGCAGAAATAACTTATCGAAGGTAACATGTTCAGTATGAATGATACTGGTGCATATACAAAGCCCTGCTCTTTTACCTTTATCCTATAAAAGAGATCGTTGCTGCGGCTTGTGAAGTTATAGAATGAAAGGTTCACTGCACATTCCTTGGCAAACCGCGGCTTCCATTTGTAGTTTATGGAAAGATCCAGTCTCATATATGGTTTCAACCTGTTGGAATTGTGCTTCCCGTATTCACACACTATATTATTGTTGATGAGACTCAGCGATGTGGGGGCTGTAAAGGGGGCTCCTGATGCCCCTGTAAAGGTGGCGCATATATTCCAGTGGGACGACACGTTGTAGTTGACTACTGTGTTAATCTCGTGTGGACGTTCATGGTTGGCAGGGAAAGAACCGGTAAGCTCTGGTTCCTCAAATCTTCTTCGCGCCCGTGTATAAGCATAGCTTATCCATCCGTTTAACTTGCCGGTACATTTGTTGAGCATGATACTGAATCCGCAGTTATATCCTTTGCCATGAACAAGTACATTGTCTATATCGTATTGCTTGTTTATGCAATCGAGTATGCTGCCGCTGTATTCCATCTGATGAAACACCCACTTATAATATGCATCAATGCTGAGTTGAAATCTTCGGTTGAAAAGAAATGTGGAGGCACTTATGTTTGGCCCATGCCCGTATTGCGGACGGTGGGTGGCATTGGCTGACAACCAGAATTCTGTGGGAAGTCCTGCGTCAGTAAACCCGGTTTGGAACAGATACTGATGGTGGAATATGTAGCCGGCTCTCAGCTGTATATGATGGTTGTTGAAAACAACAGATGCAGTAGGGTCGATGGAATAGAAATGCTGTTTGTCTATGCCATAGACTGTGGCACGTAATCCCGCCGATGTCTTGACATTGCGCAGTGGCGACAGTGTATATTCACCGTAGGCACTTGTCTCGACAGAGTGTTGCTTAGACGTTGCTCCAGAACCGATGTCTAATTCACTTTCGTAGTCTAACGACTGCGGCTGTATGTGGTGGAAGTTCACATCAATACCGGCATTCCAGTGTGGGCTGCTGATGTTGCCCTTGTATGCAATGTCGGTGATATATGATGGCATGTCATAGCTCATGCTCGGCATACACAAGCTGAAGTCGTTATGGTACGAAGTGCAGTAGGCGGTATTTGTGATTCTTGTGCTGCCGCTGTCGTAAATCCAATGTACGGCTCCCATGATGTTGCCCCATTTCGCTTTGATGTCAGCAAGATAGCTGCCTTCAAAAAACTTCCCGATGTCATTGCCGCTGTAAAAATCGAACACCAGTTTGTTCTTCTGGTCAATATGGTGTACCAGCGTGGCATTAACATCATAAAAAGAATATTTCATCTGCGAACCATCCACCTTTAACCATCTGCCATATAGAAAATTGAGATATGAGGCGCGGAGAGACAGCGTAAGATTCGTGCGCGGGCTTATGGGCATCTGCACGGTTCCTTGCGATGAAATCAGTCCTACCGAAAACTCCCCCTCGGTTTTCTTCGCAATGTCTGTGGGGAGCTGCATCGACAAAGCTCCGCCCAGTCTGTTCGCCTCGCTCAATGGAATCTGTTTGCTGATTTTCAGAGTAGGGAAATGCGATGCGTTGAATGTGGAAAAGAAACCAAGAAGATGGTTGACATTGTATATCGGCACATTGCCAATGGATATGTAGTTGTGCGAACTCTCACTTCCTTGTATGTGTATGCCACTTTGATACTCGGCATTCGTCTGTATGCCGGGCAGCATTTGCGCAAAGTGTATAGGGTCGGCATTGCCTAAAATCTTCGGCAGGTCTTCCATCATCTTCATGTTCCAAGTGATGCTGCCGTCGTTGCCGGTCTTTATGTCGGAGGTGTAACGGTTGCCGCGTACTACGATGGAATCAAGATTTACGCTCTGCATCTTATCCTCCTGAGCGCAAAGACTTGTGGAGGACAAGACGCAGAGCGTAAGACATAGTGTTGTACTGAACAGTCTGTTCATTCCAGATAATTACCAGTTATCAGAGTCGAGAAGGTCGGCATATTGGTCTGTCAAATCAATGAACAAATCAATTACGCTCTTGAAGTCTGTTTCGTTGAAGAAAGCCTCGAATGTGCTGTAAGAAGAACCGTCTTGGAACTTCATGACAGGTTCGCAGTACCAATAGCTGTAATAACTGTTGCCCTCCATAAACGGCTCAAACTGAACATCTGCCTGCTTGACACTCTTTCCGTCATAGAAGATGCCCATGTCCATCATGCCATTTGCTTGGTTGATGTATGATTTGAACCGTGCCTCGTTTTCGTCGTTCTCGTCAGCATTGTCAAGATAGTTACTGAACTTTTTCACATCGGTTATTTTGCCCTGCATCTGCAACTTGCCTATAATGTCAATCTTTACAAATGCGTTCTTGGCATTGACATCCTTATATTCATCCTCTTCATCTTCATCATAATCTCCATCAGACTCGGTGAACGCACTTATGTTGCATGATGGAATGCCGCTCAAATCGGATGCAACGGCGACATTGACAAGACTCTTGCCGCTTTTGCTTAACTGAGTTGTGACAGATACATTCTTGTTGGCTGTGTAGGTCACTTTCGACACGTCTAACTTATATCCGTTGTCAAACTCTGTGGTGCAAGAAAGTGAAAGATTGCCTTTGGATAGGTCAAATTCCTCGTTGCTTATTCCGTTGAGGTCAATCTTGACCGCAGTCTTAACCATATTGCTGCCTCCTCTGCTCAGTGTTACCTCTATGTTCTCAGGCACTCCGAGGGTATAGGCTGTACGGTCATAATAGTAAGTGCTATAATATCTATCTGCTTCTTCGTCATAATGATAGTCATCATCAGTCCAATCGTCAATATTAAACATGTGCACTTTTTTCACATTGCCGCTGGTTTTCAGTTTCAGCACACATTCCTTGCCGTTTTCGTCAGTGAAGATGAACTGAAGGTCATTCGCCTGTGTGAGATTCCATTTGCCGTTACGTGCTGTGAAGTGTCCGGTGAAATTGGATGCCTGAATCAGAGCCTTGTAGTTGGTGTATATATAAGTGTATGTGCTACCCCAATATTCTTCTGTCTCCGTATCTTTTGTGCCTGTAGTCTGCAACAATTCGTCCATTATATCTTCTCCCCATGTTTCCACAGCGTCCCATTCATATTGCTGTGCATATACATCAGATATATATTTCCCGAAGTCAGACAGGTTTTTGAAGTCCTTGGACGGAATCGTATTCATAAATTCTTTAGCCACAGTCTCAAGATACTGCTTCTGCTCCTGCGATGTCATCACGGTCTTGTCATCTGGTTTTACGGGTTCTATAGGCTTGTCTATTTCACCATTACCACCGTTTGTGGATTTGTCATCATCGTCACCACAAGAAGTGAACGTCATGCTGCCGGCGAGAAGAGCCGATAGACAAATGATAGAAAATTTTGTCTTTCTCATGTTTTTTAATTTTACAGTTAATAAGTTAGTAATAAATGATAATTGCATCAATTTGTGGCTGTTCATTATGAAAAACAATGTCTCAAAAGGATTTCCCCACAATAGAATGAATTTTCTGCAAATGTATATAAAAAATGTAATATGCAAATTTTTTTCCCCTGTTTATTTGAGAATTTGTCTGATTTTTGTTATTGTAGTAAAGGTATGGAGATTTTTTTGATTTAAGTGGTGTATTCGACAGATTTCTTTGTCGCAACCGCATTAAAATCGATGAAAAAACATCCAAATAGCCATTTCTTCATTTTTGACAAATTGATTTTCGCCAAAGACGGGAAATTAACATTTGAAACATTAATTTACAATTGACAAAATCTGACGGATTTTGCTAACCTATTGCAAATCAACAAGATAATGCTTTGAAAAACGGCATCAGTTTTACCTTAAAAATCAACACCTTTGATTAAAATAACAAATACCTGATTTACTGCATGTTAGCTTTTGAAGTGCTTGACCTGTGTCAACTTTTGATTTTCTCACTTGTTTTTGTACGGATTTTTGAGCAAGCAGAGAAATTCACATCCATTAACATAAAATCCTGTATTCGGTGTCTTTTTCTCCGATTCCAAGAGTTTTTTCAGCAACAGTGCGCTGAAATTTTCTCCAATCTACTAAGCGGTTAAAATTGCAGTGCGCTGTGGATAAAATTACAGTGCGCTGCGGTTGAAAAAACAGCGCGCTGAAAATTTCAAAATTTAGTGCTTTTTTCCAGACGCTCTTCGCCGGGAATAAATAAATGTAAACAAACCGCTCCAAAATGAAACACTATTTCACATTTGAAAGTTGCTTTCAGAAATTTCAAAAATAAGCGCATTTTTCAACGAAACTTCCTCTCGCTCGAAAAAAGCCCGAAAAATCGCGATTTTTCGCAAATAGAATGTTAAAATTTTGAAGCGACAAAAAGATAGTAGAATACACTGATTGCTTTCTTTTTGTCGTAAATTTACGTGTTTTAATAACTTGCAAGACTGTGGAAGTAACGGATTTTTATGATTTTTTGAGTGTACTCACATGAAAATATAAAATCTCCATCCAGTTATGATTATAGAGAATAAAAAAGAACTGCATCTTAAAAGTGAATAAACACTTTTTTCGATGCAGTTCAGGAATGTTATTTATAAGTTTGGAGAATGCTTATTTTGCAATTTTCTTGACGTTCTTTCCTTGCTTTATGATATACACAGCCTTGGAAGGAAGTGAGTTGAGGTCGCCGTTCAGCTTCGTACCTGTAATTGAGAATATCTCCATCGGGCTGTTCATGTCGATTTCTACAGACTTGATATCTGTGGTATAGACATTCATTGTGACGATATTCGATTTCTCCGATTCACCTGTTGCATAGATGGCTGTAATCCATATCTTGCATTCGTAACCTTCCTCAAGATAGCCCCAGTTCACTTCTTCGCCTCCTTGAACTTGGAATATGTTCTGACCGAACTGTGTCTGGTAGCTTGTTACTTCTGGGTCGTTTATTGATGCAGTAGGAAGCCATGTCGGGTTCTCGCCGTTTGTGCCGTTGTCAATGTAAATCTTATATCCGCTGATGATTGACTCTGTCTCCGGCTTAGTCCATGAGAAATCGAGGATGTAGTCGTATCCGCCCCAGTTGTTTGCCTGTTTGATGGCACTTGTTATCTGGAAGTCCTCGACAGGCTTACGTCCCGGGTCTGTGACTGTAGTGGAAACAAAGTCTGACATGTTCTTGAGCTCTCCACCGATTATTGCCATGACAGTGACGTCATGTTCTCCGTCGAAGAGGGTCGGAGTGATGAATTCTGTTGCTGTGGCATCGGCAAGCGTGTTGTCATACATTACTTTATATGCGGTAGCTCCTTCCACTGCGTCCCAGCTTACATAGATGCGGTTGTTGCCGATAGCTTCGGCCTTCACATTCTGCGGAGTGTAGCTTGCATTCATCTTTGAATACGTGTATTTGGTGATACGCTCCTGATATTTGTCACCGCTTCCTGCCATATACTTCTTTTCAACCAAGTCGCCGTCTGTGTCGTAAGTGTATTCAGAAGCGTTTACTTCGCTCCATTCTGCTCCTGAAGCGGAATAATATGTTTCTTTGGCAAGCTTGTTGTCGGAGTAAGAATAAACGTATTTCTCGCTTGGAGCGTATTCGCCGCTTGCGTAATCCTTGTACAAGACAACTTTTTCAGTAAGGTTCTTGGCATCATCGAAAGTCAGGTTGTAATGAGTCTCGGAAGTGACGTTTCCTTCTGCGTCTAATGACTGTTTAACTTTATAGACCCCGTTCTCATAGTCGGTATATACTGTTGTCTGAGTGTATGTAGGCTGTACTGCCGTTTCTTTCACCAGATTGCCGTTCTCGTCATATTCATAAGAGATTGTGTTGCTGACTTTGAATCCCTGTGTGCCGTTGAAGTTCCATTGTGTACGCTTAGTTACCTTGCCTTCTGCGTTATAAGTGTATCGGTATTGGCAGAAGCTTGTCTGCTCCATGGCAAGTTCACCGTTGGCATTGTAGAAATAGTAATTGTAGTCATAAAGTGTCGGTTCGTCAAGTTTGATGTAAGTTTGAGTCTGCCAGTCGTAAGTGTAGAGCGAATACTCAGTCTTGTCAACGAGTGACTTCTCGTCGGCAAGGGTGTTTGTACTTACCATCGAAAGTGCGATGGCTCCTAATGAAAGTAAAGTCTTTCTCATTTTTTTTACCTTGTTTTTAAGTTATAAAATGTTGCTGTTTTTTAGCTAAGACACTTAAATAATATATTTATCATCACGTTTTTTGTGAAAAATGTAAGAAAAAATGGCAAATGTCTTTCCGATTAGAATATTTTGGAATACTTTTGTGGCGAGTTTATAATTATTTGTATCATGCGTTCTTTCGACACTCTCCATATAGCATTTTCTTCGCTTTACCTGCAATATGCTGATGTTCTTCTGTCTTACGGCTATGGTCTTGGCTATGAGAAAGAGGATATAGAGGATGCGATGCAAGATGTTTTTTTTAATCTTTATTCCAAGAACCCTTCGCTTGGAGGTATAAGTAATATAAAGTTCTATTTGTTTTATGGTCTGAAGAACCGTCTGCTCAATTCTGCGCGAAACAAGAGGGTGGGAAAGATTGTGGATATCGAGGAAGTAGATTTTGTTACGGAAGTCTCCATCAGCGATGAAATGATTGCGGATGAAGAAAGTAGGGCGATAAAGGAACGTGTGGAAAAAGGTTTGGCGCAACTGACAAGCCGGCAGCGTGAAGCCATATATCTGAGATATATCAATGAGTTGGAATATGACGATATTGCCCGGCTTCTGAATATGACCAAACCTTCTGTGCGCAACCTTGTGTTCAGGGCATTGAAGGAAATGCGTGAAAATATGCCCGATGTGCCACTTTTTTCTCTTATTTTGATGATATAAATGCTGTTTATGTGTCTTTGTGTAAAAACAAAGGACAATGAACAAGTTTGAAGATTCTTTTGACGATAAACAGCTGCATGAACTGATGGAAGATTTGTCTTCGGTCAGGATTAACGATTTTAAATTTACAGAAGAAGAAAAGCGCAGAGGGCTGGAGCGGCTTCAAAAGCGCATGAGGCGCTATGACTGGTGGAAGGTCGGCAGGTGTTGGGCTGTGGCGGCTTCCGTGCTGGTTGTGGTCGCAATCGGAGGATGGATGTATGTCAACCGGATGGACGGAGGCAGTGAACAGGAATTTGTTGCGCGGGTCGTTCCTGCTGACAATGATATTCTTCTGACCATGAACGATGGGTTCACAATGAATCTTCATGACAAGAGTGAACTGGTCTGTTCTGCCGATGGCGGTATTTCTGTTGATTGTGATGAGTGGAACATTGCGTTATCCGACGAGGAAACCGGTACAGCGGGTAATGACGAAGCCGGTATGGTGGATAATAAAATGTACACGCTTGTTGTGCCGGATGGTAAGCGTACTTCTGTACGTCTGGCAGACGGAAGCCGACTTTGGATTAATTCCGGTTCGGAAGTGGAGTTTCCTGCTTGTTTCAATGGGAAGGAACGCTGCATAAAGGTCAATGGCGAGATATACATTGAAGTGGCTCATGATGCGGACAAACCTTTCCGTGTCCGTACTGCCGGGTTCGATGTAAAGGTGCTCGGCACCAAATTCGGTATTACAGCTTATCGTTATAGTGAGACGGCGAATGTGGTGTTGGCGGAAGGTGCGGTGGCTGTCGAATCTCCGAACAATGAAACGATTTCCTTGTCTCCGTCGCAATTGCTGACATTCAGTGGAGGGACATTTAATATAGAGAAGGTGGACCCTTATACTTATATTTCTTGGAAGGATGACCTGCTATATTTCAACGGAACACCTATAAGCGAAGTTCTTCAGCGTCTGTCTCACCAGTATGCAGTCAATATTTCTTGCAGCACGTCTGTGGCGAAAGAGCGTCTTTACGGAAAACTTGTGCTTGAGGAACATATTGAGGATGTTCTGGACAATCTCTCTGTTATTTCTTCCATCAATTACACGGTTAAGGATAACAAGATTATCGTGGATAATTAATTTACAAACTAAATAAGATACGACATTGAAAACCAGAAAATTTACAAAACTCAATTTGTTCGTTGTGTTTCTGTGTGTGTGGATGGGAGCTGCTCAATCGCTCTATGCACAGAAGAACATCACACTTTCGGCTTCAAACCAGACCATTGTGAATGTTTTTCATCAGGTGGAACAGTCCGGCGACTATGTGTTCTTGTTTGATGAGAATGTCAGACCTTCTTTGTTGCGTCGGGTGGATATTGATGCCAGACAGTGGACTATTGATGCAGTCATGAAGCATCTTCTCCGTGGTACGAATCTTAAGTATAAGGTTTCGCAGCGGCAAGTGCTTGTTTACCTCGCTAACTCGTCGGATTCGGACGGTCTGCCTGCCGCTCAACGGTTTTTGGCGGAAGGAGTGGTCTATGATGAGAACCGTGAGGAGATGATGAATGCCAATATCTTTGTGATGGATGCGGAGGTTGGGACTGTCACTGACAGCAAAGGACACTTCTCAATACGTGTGCC
Source organism: Bacteroidaceae bacterium (assembly GCA_017621515.1). Classification (GTDB taxonomy): domain Bacteria; phylum Bacteroidota; class Bacteroidia; order Bacteroidales; family Bacteroidaceae; genus RGIG8745. The sequence goes on along the minus strand of JAGASY010000024.1, from coordinate 10,797 downwards.
GTCGCCGGAATCGAAGCTGCGTATTTCTTTTGTCGGCTATGAAGTGCTGGAAGTGACTGCATTGCAGGCAAGAAAAGGTGTTTTTATGAAACCGATGCTTAACGGACTGTCGGAAGTGAAAGTGGTGGCAGACGGTTATAATAGGATTGACAAGCGGTTGTCTGCCAGTTCTACCTTCACCATTAAGCCGGAGGATTTCATGATTCAGAATACTCCGACACTTTCCAATATGTTGCAGGGTGTGGTTCCCGGACTCTCGGTTGTGGCTCCGTCCGGCTCTCCTAATGCAGCTCCGAGGATGCGTATCCGAGGTTCATCGACGATTCATGGCGATGCGGCTCCTGTGTGGGTTATAGACGGTGTGATTTGGGAAGAGCCTGTCAATGTGACCAATGATGAAGTGAACGCTATTCTGCGAGGAAATGCAAATCTTGATCAGGTGAATGAGAATGCAAGCCTCTCGCTTCTGGGAAATGCCATTACAGGGCTTAATCCTCATGACATTGAGAGCATCACATTCTTGAAAGACGCTTCTGCCACAGCAATTTACGGTACTCGTGCTGCCAATGGTGTGATTGTGGTGACTACAAAACGAGGAAAGGAGGGCAAAAACTCCATCAATTTCTCGTCTTCATTCGGATTTACATCGCGTCCTCAGTATTCGGATTATAACATGATGAACTCCAAGGAACGCATTCAGCTTTCAAAGGATATGGTGGAGAATGGCTATGTGTTTGATATCTATCCGTATTCGACGGGATTTGAAGGTGCTTTGTTTGATTTGTATAACAAAAAGATTACGGATGATGAGTTTGCTGCACGTGTCACGGAACTGGAAACACGCAATACCGATTGGTTTAAGAAGCTCTTCCGCAATTCCATTAATCAGGACTATAACATAAACTATTCCGGCGGAACGGGGCAGACACGTTATTACACAAGTTTCGGCTATTCGGACGCAAAAGGTTCTTCCAAGGGCGACGAGATGCGCCGTTTTAATATGAACATGAGCCTTGACACGCGTTTGTTCAACTTCTTGCAAGTCTCTTCTAAGTTGATGTTTTCTGACCGCGAATCGAAAGGTTTCTATATGGTGAATCCTTTTGATTATGCCATTTATGCGTCCCGGACGCTTGCACTTGATGAATATTATACTCAGACGCAGACAAGAGTGGAAGGTACTAACAATAATTATATGCTGAAATATAATATCTTCAATGAACTGGAGCATACTTCCAATGTCACTAAAGTTCGTCAGGTGAATGCACAAGTCAGTTTGCATGCGAATATCGTGCGGGGACTTGCAGCCGAGGGACTTTTCAGTTATAATGTGTCGAGTACGAACCAGCAGCAGTGGGCGGATGAATATTCTTACTATATAGCCGGTATCAGAGGATATGAAGTAGGAGCTGTTCTTCCCGGGAGTGCAGATGAATTGGCTTCCCGCTTACCAAAAGGAGGTATTCTCTTGAATGATGACCAGAAACAAAGGACATGGACCGCTCGTTTCCTGTTGAATTATAATAAGTCTTTCGGTCCGGATCATGTGATTCAGGCAATGGTGGGCTATGAGGCGCGCTCTAATTATTACGATGGGCTGAAGATACAGGAATACGGCTATTTCCCGGACAGAGGAAACAAGATTTCTTTTGAATACAATAATCAGTATTCCGGTTCTACAGACTGGCACAGTTCTCTTGACAAGCATACTGCCACGATTGTAAATACGCTCAATAACACTGTGTCGGAGTTTGGTACATTTGTTTATAGTTATAAGAACAGATACATTCTGAATGCTAATTTACGAATGGATGCTTCGAATCGTTTCGGACAATATACGAACCACAAGTTCCTTCCTGTATGGAGTACGGCATTAAGATGGAACATGGCGGAGGAGAATTGGATTCCGGAGTTTGTCAATGACCTTAGCATACGCGGTTCGTATGGTATGCAGGGAAATATTCCGACAATGGTCGGACCGAATTTGGTTGTCCGTTATCCGGCAATGGTGGTGAACCGCTGGTCAGGGGAATATCAGTTGCAGATAAGTCGTCTTCCTTATCCTGATTTGCGATGGGAGAAAACGAATACTTACAACTTAGGGCTTGACTGGTCTCTTTTTAACGGAAGAATATCGGGAACGGCTGACTATTATTATAAGAAAGGTACAGATATTTTGTTTCTGCTTCCTGTCGGTCTGGAATATGGACAGGAGAATGTATATCGTAACGGAGCGGATTTGAAGAATTACGGTATAGAGCTTTCCATGACCTTCATTCCTGTACGTACAAAGGATCTGGAATGGTCTATCACACCGATATGGTCTAAGAATACGAACCGTGTGGCGAATGTGCTGAAACAGGAATATACGGTGGAGGACTATCTCTCCGGCAATGCTTATGAAGAGGGCAAACCTGTCAATGCCATCTATTCATGGAAGTTCACAGGATTGGATCCTGTGACAGGATATGCCACATTTGCCAATACTGCCAAGTCGGAATCTGCACTTGGCGAACAGATGGATGTGAAGGATATTCTCGTCTATTCCGGTTCGAAAGACCCGAAATTCAGCGGAGGTTTCTCCACGATGCTTCGTTGGAAACAATGGACTTTCAATTCCATGTGGGCTTTCCAATGGGGAAATGTGGTACGTCTTAATTATATGTTTGAGGGAAACAACCTCATGCCGCAGCCGTATGCCAATTTGAACCGCAAACTGTTAAAGGCTTGGAAGCAACCGGGTGATGAGGCTTTCACCAACATTCCGGGATTTAACCGTACTGGCGAGGCGGATTATTCTTTGTATTACAATACGACGACAAACGGTGTGCGCTCGTCTTCGTCCTACACCATGTACAATTTCTCAGATATAAGAATAGTGAAAGGTGATTTCTTGCGATGCCGAAATCTCAGTCTTTCGTATAGTTTCCCATATAAGAAGATTAGTAAATGGGGCATTAATTCGCTGTCTCTTTCTCTTAATGTGACTAATCCGTTTACGTTCTGTTCTTCACGCTTTGAAGGACAGGACCCGGAAATACAAGGTACCGGCACAACTGCCATGCCTATTACACAGACCTACACTTTTTCACTTAACATAAGTTTGTAAGAAGAATTATGAAAAGAATCTATATTATATTTTTTGCGGCACTTGCCGTTGCTTTCACATCGTGTGGGGATTTTCTGGAAGAAGTCTCTCAGGATGAGTTTGAGCCTAAGACCACTGCCTCTTTCATTGAACTGATGAATGGGGAAGGGTATATATCCTCTCCGGTCGATCCTATGACTTACATGATGGACGATGATGTGAACGGGTGCAAGTCTTCCCATTGGACTAATGCGCTCCGTGTACGTCAGGAAATATTCTGCTGGCAGCCTGATTTCTGGCGCTTGGAAGATGAATGTTCCGATTTGATTTCAAGCATAAAGGACAGCTATCAGAATATTTATAAAGCGATTGCCGTATGTAATATCATCATAGAAAGAGCACCGAACAGTCAGGGTACACAAGCGGAGAAAAACATCTGTTGTGGAGAGGCGAAAACGATGCGCGCTTTTTATTATTTGCAGCTTGTGAATACATACGCTTTGCCTTATAATGACCCGCTTACTTCTCCTGAGACTAATCTTGGTGTGTCTTTGGTGACAGAATCGGAAGTGAAAGAAGCCGGAATGCCGCGTGCTACAGTGGCGAAGGTGTATGAACAGATAGTAAAAGATATAGAAGACGCTTGTGAACTTTTCGGCGATGACAAGACTGACAGAGGAAAATATCGTGTAGCTTATACGGCAGCTCATCTGATGGCTTCAAGGGTTTATTTACATCTTGAAGACTGGGACAAGGTGGTGGAACATGCGACGAAGGCGATAAGTGCCGCTCCTGCTTTGGTGAATCTCAACAGTTACATGATTGACAATGTGCTGTCCCCTACCAACGGAGTAATCTCCACGAAATTTCCGGAAGTTATCTTCATTGGCGGCATGAAAGCAATGTCAGGCGACTATGGACTGATGGGAACTCCTTACGGAGTGAGTACAGACTTTGCCTCCACCTTTTCTGTGATGGATTCTCGAATGAATGTGTATTTGCAGCCAAGCGGTTATGATTATCCTTATCGCATCTTCAAGGTTTGTGCCGATGAGCATGAGTTTGTATGGCGAACAGCAGAACTGTATCTCAACAGAGCAGAAGCTTATCTGAATCTGTATAAAAAAGGAGATGCAACAGCCGGACAGAAATGTGTGGATGATCTTGAAGCTCTGATGGCAAAACGCTATATACGTCATACAGCACCTGCATATTCCGACATAGATGCTTTGCAGTCTCTGTTGCGTTCTGAAAGAAGAAAAGAACTTTGCTATGAAGGTTTCCGCTTCTTCGACTTGAAACGCTATGGAATGCCCAGCATAGAACATGTGGTGGTAGGTGAAAACGGAGGTTCTACTACATATACATTGGAGGAACGTGACCCGGCTTATTGTGTACCGTTGCCGGATATTGCACTTGACCATAACGAGAATCTGGTACAGAATCCTCTGGCTGAGAGACGTACGGGCCGGTGATTTGAAATATTCATAAATTAATACTTTTCAATTAATAGATATGCAAAAGAAAACTGAAAACAAACAGAGCTGGACGAGAAACATTTCTTTTCTCTTGTCTTTCTTTGTGGTCAATATATGCTTGCTCTCCTTTGTGTCGTGCTCAGATGATGACATTACAGCTTCTCCTGATAACTACCTTGTGGAGTTCCCACAAGGAAACAATACTTATGACATGGAGATAAAGGATATATATGACAAGTACGGCACACAGATGTTGTACCGGTTTAACGATGCGATGTTCCGCTGGCAGGTTACGGACAGACTTGATTACATTAGCACGGAAGGTGACGAGTCGCATGTGTCTGAGGCTGTGGCTTTCATCAGGCACAATTGTTTTGATTTCTATTCCGATGATAGTCTGAAGCTTATGTTGCCTTATCGGATATATATGGCGAAAAATCTTTCTCGTATTTTTTCTTATTCGGGTCGTAATGCTTCCGGAAGCAACGTAAGCTATACGGATACGATTCCGGGTATTGCGGCTGTGAACGGATTCGGTAATATCTGTTTCGGATGTACGAATGGTCGTCTTGCCGGTTTGAGTGAAGACAGTCTTCAGCTTGTCAAAGGAGAATTGAATGCTTCGTTGCTTGCTTATGGATTGGAACAGGAGATATTCAAAGTTCCGGACACATTTATACGACTGGAATACACTGGGGTGAACTGGTATAACTTTGTCGGAGCCGAAGGTTATAATACATACGGCTTGCTTGAATATATAGATGCCAAGAGTATGACTCCGGAACAAGACTTTACTCTGTTCCTGAAGTATCTCATTGCCTATCCTGCCGATAAGTTTGAATCCCGATTTACCACTTCCACCTTTGATACTTCCGGTCGTATTGCACGAAAAGCTAAAATTGTACGTGAATGGATGCGGAGTGAATACGGAATTGATTTGGAAAAACTTGCAAACAAAGAAATAGTAAAATAAAAAGATTGTAACATGAAGAAAAGATTTTTTGCGGCAGTGGCAGCAGTGCTGATGTTTGCCGTTGCTTTTGCGCAGACAGAACCGGAAAAAAATGAGACCGGTTCAACTGAGACATACGAGAGGCTGACAGGTATTCCCAAGCCTCCTGTTGCCGGAACTACCATTGATTTCACTTATTCGCCTAAGGGTACTTCTCTCGAAGGGATGGACAACCTTGTGGCTTTGGTGTATATGTACAACGACTATCGTTGGCAGCTTGGAGACGTAGAGCTTGTGAAGGATGGTGAAATCTGGAGAGGTAAGTTTGACATTCCTGCAAATTGTGCCTTCATGGCGATGCAGTTCCAGAGCACTTGGTCGCAGTTCGCTCAGGAAAAAGACAACAATGATAATAAAGGTTACTTGTATGTAATCAGTGATGGACAGGGACAGCCTCTTCCCGGTGGTGAACTGGCATGGGGACTGATGCGCCGTCCTTCAGCGGGTCTCGGAGTTGCAGGTTATTTCACCGACGGTTATCAGGACATAGAGAGAGATGCGCTTTATTTCTGGTTTCAGAAGGAATTGCAGCGCAATCAGGACAAGGCAGGTCTGTTCTTCGGCACAATGATGGACATTGTACGGCAACATACTGGAGAAAGATTCCCGGAGGCTGCGGAAATGTTCTTCTCCATCTTCTCAAAGCAGGAACAGCCGAGCGAGAAAAACTATCTTGTCATGGAGAATCTCTATCGTTCTGCTGTGAAGGACACACTGAAAGCGGACAGTGTGCATCAACTCATTCTGAACACTTATCCTGATGGATGGACTGTGCGCCGCAAGACTTTTGACGATGCCTTTAAGACAGGAAAAGCTTTCCATGATAACATAATGGCGGCACTGAATAAATATCCGGTGGCAGATTCTGAGAAACTGGATTCCTATCAGCCTTTCATCTATTACAATGCCGTGCGTGCCGTTGCCGCTGATTTCTTCACCGGAGAGTTTGACCAGAAGGATTTTATCGAACTGCTTCCGCAATACGACTTCAAGACACTTGCAGAAGTTTATCGCTGGACAGTCTCTCCTTTCCATACGAAGAAGGCTGTAAAGGACGAACTTAACTATCCTGTGGGCAAAGTGCTGATAGAGGAAATGCTGAAGAAGGTGGAAGACAAATCATACGTGGAAGAGACCTATATGTCTCCAAGACAGTCTGACTTCTTGGCGCATCAGATTCTTGACGGACATCTTGGCAACTATGCAGACATTCTGCTATGTATGAACAAGCCTTCCGAAGCTCTGAAATATATAGATATGATTTCCGCCGAAAGACGTTATACAGTGCCGGAAGTGAACGAAACGCATATCAAGGCCTTGCGTCAAACCAAGAACAAGAAGAAAATAGAGGGTGTGTTCAAGGCTGCTTTGGCTGCTAATGCCGTCACTCCGGAAATGATGGAAATGATGAAAGCAGATTATGTGAAGAAGCATAAGAGCGATGCTGGGTTCGATGAGTACGTAAACTCAATGAAGTCGAAAGAAGAGGCGGAAGCCATGAAGGCGGAAATCAGCAAGCGTCTGATAAAGACTCCTTACAAAGCCTTTTCTTTGAAGTCTATGAACAGAGAGACGGTGAACTCTGCCGACTGGAACGGGAAAGTTGTGGTGCTTGACTTTTGGGCTTCATGGTGCTATCCGTGCAAAAACTCGTTCCCGGGAATGCAGATGGCTGTTGATCGTTTCAAGGACGACCCTAATGTGCTTTTCTATTTCATCGACACAATGGAGAGAGGAGAAGGGTATGAAGCAAAGGCAAAAGACTACATGAACCAGAAAGGTTTCACTTTCAATGTGCTGTTCGATGCCGTTGCTGAGTCTTCAAAGTCGGGAAGCAACAGTCTTGTTTTTTCTCAGATGAACGAAATCAATCATTCGATGGCGATACCTCGCAAGATGGTGTTGAAAGACGGCTATGTGCGCTATACGGAAGAAGGTTATGGCGGTAGCCCGAGCAAACTTGCCGATGAGGTTTCTTGTGTGATTGAATTGTTGAAAGCAGAGAAGTAAACAGCTTTTCTCTATCAACTTCCGGGCTTGATTTATGATTCCGGATTCTTGGAAATTGTAAGGTTGCAAGGGTTTTTCTTTTTGTTTGTCAACCTGATTGTAACTTTGCAATTTCTTTATCCGATTAATTAAATGAATATTTTATGCTTTTGAATATTAGACGTTTGTGTATTGCAACCGTAATGGCAATAGCTGTGCCTTTGTGGCTGCCAGTGTCCGTTTCTGCACAGAATCAGCCAGAAGAGAAAATCATGATGGCTTTCTATGCGTTGCGTAACATGTATGTAGATAGTGTGAAGGTCAGTCCTTTGGTGGAGTATCAGATGATGATGCTTATGCAGTGTCTTGACCCCCACAGCGAATATCTCACGGCAGAGGCGGCCCGTGAAAATGAGAACATGCTGCTCGCTCCTACAGCTATGGCAATGTCTTACGACATGAGCCGTGATGGAGTGGAAGAGGCGACCATCATAGATAAGAAGATTGGCTACGTGCGCTTGTCTATCTTTAATCAGGGCACACCCGCCAGATTCAGTCAGGTGTTGGACAGTCTGAAGCGTAAAGGCATGGAAAACCTTGTGCTTGACATACGCGGCAATGGAGGCGGCTTCTTTGATGCAGCTCTTGAAGTTGCCGATGAGTTTATTCCCGCAGGAAATCTGCTGGTCACAACCGAAGGCAAGCATTCTCCCCGACAGGAAGTGAAGGCACAGAAGAAGGGTACGATGGAGAAAGGGCGAGTGGTGCTGCTGGTGGATGAGAATACGATGTCTGCTGCTGAGATTTTTGCCGGAGCCATTCAAGACTGGGACAGGGCTGTGCTCATCGGGCGCAGAACCTTCGGCAAGGGACTGATACAGGAGACTCTACCTTTCAGCGATGGCAGTGCGATTCGTATTTCCGTGGCAAGATATTTCACCCCTTGCGGACGGAGTATTCAGAAACCATACGTGAACCGCTCGCGCGAAGCCTACTTCAAAGAAGTGCAGAATCGTCCGGACGATGGTTCTCTGTCTGAAGAGGTCGGTGCGAAAGTGTATGAGTCGATGGTCAGCAAGCGTGCGCTCTATGGAGGCGGCGGAATTGCTCCCGATATATTTGTGTCCAAGTCACTTCCTGACGATGAGGCTGTGAAGAAGGCATTGGAGGTTATAAAAGACCAGAAGCGTTATAAAGCGTTGCTGACCACAGGTTTCAAACCGGCTGTGGCTGCTGCCGAGTCGTCGGTTTTGGAGATAAGTGGCACTCTGCCCGATGATTCTTATTCCGGTCGCCGTATGGTGCTTGAAAAGGTGAATCCTATATATCCCGATAGTTCGACAGTGCTGACCGATTGTGTGGTCAAGGGACGTGCATTCTCCTTTAAGTACGATGTGGCTGCTTCGCCTGAACTTGGAAACATTCGTTTTTCTGAGATAGCTCCCAACGATATTTTCTCCGTATTCAGTGCCGATGTGATTCTCGAATCGGGGCATTTGCAGATTCGCTATGATTCGCTTTCCTATACGCTTTCCGGTACACCGTTGAATGCGGCTTTCAGTGAACGTGTTCTTACAGAAGAGTGCAACCGCCGTGCGCAGACATTTACCATTAATGCGGAGCGTAACAAACTTCAGGAGGGTGGCGGACTTTCGTTGGAGGATGAGCAGCGTTATAATGCCGAGATAGCAGATTTGAATGTCCGCTACATGTTGAAATTCTCTGCATTTGTAAAAGATAATATCTCTCATCCTTTTGCCAGCCAAATGCTTTTCAGATACCCGCTTTCCCAGTATCCTGAGTCTGACAGAGCTTTTTTAGAGAAGAACTGCAATCAAAATCTGTTAGGACAAAGGCGGGAGCGTGACGAGAGTATCCGCAAGAAACAGGCATATTTCCAAGAGTCGCAAAAGGCTATGGACATCGGAGGACATTACAGGGAGATTGTGGGCTTTACTCCTGAAGGAAAAGAGGTGAGGCTGTCCGAACTCGTGAAGCCCGGACGCATCATGCTGATTGACTTTTGGGCATCGTGGTGTGTGCCGTGTCAGCAAGAGATACCCTTTCTCAAGGATCTGTATGAGAAATACCACGACCGCGGACTGGATATTGTGAGTGTCTCTCTCGATAAATCAAAACCGGCTTGGCTGAAGGCATTGGAGAAGAACAAGATGCCGTGGATGCAAATATCCGACTTGAAAGCTTGGGATGGACCTGTGACGCAGGACTATGGTGTACAAGCTATTCCGTTTCTTGTTTTGTTGAATAAGGACGGAAATATTGTGGTGCGTAATCTTCACGACAAACTGTTGGAAAATGCAATAAAAAAGGAACTTGGTTTGTAAAATGTGAAAAGCCCCGAAAGTTTTACGTGAACTTTCGGGGCTTTTTTTTGAATGGATTCTTATTGTGGCTGTGCTTAAAGTGGATGTATTCACAGACTCTTCTGCTTGTTTATATCTGTTGTGTTAGGCAGACTTCTCGTGTTTCGTTTGTGGTTGTTTTCAACAGACTCCTCCGTCGCTATCGCGCCGCCTCCCCTAATTTAGGGGAGGAGTCAAGTTTCCATGTTGGGTGTCAGTGCTATACATCCGCATCATAGTCTTTTCAGGGATAGGTATATAGGCACCTCCTCTAAGTTAGAGGAGGTGGTGCGGTAGCGACGGAGGAGTCTGTTGAAAACAATCACTTAAAAACAACTGCGGAGTTTGTTAAACACAACTATTTAAACCGATAAAGACATGTAAAGAGTCGTTTCTTCATTTTTGACAAATTGGTTTTCACTATAAGCGGGAAATTAACATTTGAAACACTTATTTGCATTTGGTAAAATCAGACTAATTTTGCTAATATGTTGCAAATCAGCAAGATAACACTTTGAAAAAAGGCATCAGTTTTACCTTAAAAATCAATACTTCCGGTTGAAATAGTAAATGCTTGATTTATTGTGTGTTAACTTTTGAAATACTTGATACATGTCAATTCTAATTTCCCTTGCTCATTTTTGTACGGATTTTTGGGCAAATAGAGGATTTTACATCCGTTAACACAAAATCCAGTGTTCGGTGTCTTTTTCCCCGATTCCAAGAGTTTTTTCAGCAACAGTGCGCTGAAAATTTCTCCAATCTACTAAGCAGTTAAAATTGCAGTGCGCTGTGGATAAAATTACAGTGCGCCACGGCTGAAAAAACAGTGCGCTGGAAATTTGAAAACTCAGTACTTTTTTTCAG
>JAGASY010000023.1 GCA_017621515.1 Bacteroidaceae bacterium | reverse complement strand
GCTGAAAATTTCTCCAAACTACTAAGTTTTTAAAATTGTAGCGCACTGCAAATAAAATTACAGTGCGCTGAAAATGTGACGACAGCGCGCTGAAAATTTGAAAACTTAGTAGTGTTTTTTCAAAAACTCTTCGCCGGAAATAAATAAATGTAAAAGAGTCGCTCCAAAACGAAACACTATTTCACAAATTCCAGAGCTTTCAGAAAACGTGTGTAGAATCCCCGATTTCCGATGAAAGTTCGGCGCGCCTCATTTTGACGCGTGCCAGCGGGCTTGGAATTTTAACATTTGGCGAAATCAAAAAGAAAGAGTTTTAGTGCAAAACAAGCAAATAGCAACAAGATTAAGCTGAATTTACTTTCATTTTGTCAGAAAATAAATTTGTTAAAAAGTATATATAAAAATTTTTATTATGGGAGTGTTTTTGAAGCAATTTAGCGGTTGTGTTCAACAGACTCCTAAACATGGGGAGTTTTGTTGAACACAACCGCTTAAATCTACCAATACACCCGCTTAAACACAGGATGTACTCACTTCTCAAACCACAGCAATCTTTCTTCCATTTACTATGTATATTCCTTTTGGCAAACGGTAAGTGGTTATTCCCGGACTGACAACATCATTGATGACAATAGTTCCTGATATATGGCTGATGACCACACGCATGTTCTTCATTGTCGTGATGTGCAGCGTACCGTTCCCTGCGGATATCCCAAAGTCCGGAGTGTCTGCCATTTCATTTCGATCTATTGCATCCGTAATTGGCAATTCCTGATAGGTCAGCGTCAGATGGTCGGCACTCCACCAGCAGCCGTTTCCACAGTCTGCCTTTATGAGAATCTTCATCTTACCAGCTTCAGACACATTGATTTCCGGGATAACCGTATGATGCCATCCGTTTGGATATTCATTACCAGTTTCCGATTTGTTGCCGGTACAAGATGCCTCCTGCGAGTATGTCTGCATAATAGTGCCATCGGAAGAGAGCACAGTGGCAGAGAGGGTAAGTGCCGTTGTGGAAGAACCGCGAAGCATGGCGGAGAGCGAATATCTTCCTCGTGGAATGTATCCGACCGTCTGTTCCATCTGCGATGTGAAACTTGTGCCAGACCATTTGTTCCAGTACGGATTCTTCGTCGCGTCACTCCACGGCTCGCTTTCTGCTACCTCTACATTCTCGACCGTCCATCCGTAGGTGTCATTTCTGTCGCAATCGGCATTGACGATAAGTTGTGAGGCATCTGTCTGATGGTCTTCCGTCTCGATGAACAGACCGCGATAACGCTCGTCTGTCTCCTTCTGCACTTCTTCTGCAAAAGCGGCATAGCCTTCTGTCAGTATGTCTTTTTCTTGTCCGAGATATTTTAGGTTAAACTCGTCGGCACCAGCCCAGCGTGCGGACATCTTACCAATATTGCGTATGCCGACCCGCATCTGTCCGTCTCTCACGACGATGCGCTCTATCGTATTCCTTCTCGAATAGTCTATCTCACTGTCGGTCACAACCGGACTGAAATATTCCAGACCGCCGGACACGGCATACAGCCCTACATGTCCGTTGACAGACGCTCCTTCTACACCGTTTGTGGAGTTGAAGCATACCGCTGAAAGTTCATACACACCATTTTGTAAGTCGGAGAGCGACTGATAATAGTCGAAGTGGATGGTTTCTGCCGTACTGTTCCACACTTCAAGATAGGTATTACCCACATCCTTTGTATAGCCGTTTGCCGCACTGCGTACACAAGTCCATCCGGGAACGCTTTCTTTGCTGTTCGTCTCAATGTCCGGGTTGACAATAAGTCCGGAAGATACTGTTGCACTTTCTGTAGAGCTTCCGTACAGAGTGGTCACGCACACGCGGAACCGGTCTGCATCGTAGTCTGCCGAACTTATGTCGAAAGTATAGGTCAGCGTGCTGCTGTCAAACTTTGTCCTGTCGTTGTCCGTATGAAAGTCCGTCCACACACCGTCGTGTCTGCGTTGTATGGTCAGTGTCTTCGTGATGTCCGTATTGGGATTATCTACAGAGAACACGACTTTCCCTGTATGGCTGTCTGCATCGATAGAGAGGCTTACGGTTTTCACCCCCGGTCTCCACCAGTTAGGAGTCGGCACATAATCGGCATTGTAGGCAAAGCGGGAAAAGCACTTGCTGTAAGCCTGTCCGGCAGGAGTCAGCCAGTTGTCGTCGTGACTGATGAGCCAGCGTGTCCATCCTGAATCATAGTTGTAGAAAGCGTAACGCTCGATGAAAGGAGCGTTCTCCAGCATTTCCTGAATGGCAAGCACCGCTTTGCGGTTTTCATCGGTTGAGGAAGGTGCGGAGCCGCTTATCCATGAAGCACCGATTTCCCATTCTGTAATCCATATCGGGCGGTGCGTATTGTCGTATATCGCCTTTAAGTCATTGTACCACTTCTGCGGGTCGTTGGCTCCCTTTCCCTCCCAATAGCAGTGGGTGGCAATGAAGTCGCAGCGGTATCCCATGTCGTCTATATGACCGGCATACTCTTTCAGCCATGAAGCGTCTGTCGCCGCCGGCGAACCTATGCGCATTCCGGTGGATTGCAGTCCCGGAGTAATGGTGCAGGCAGTCCACGCACTTGTCATGCCACCACAAGAGCAGTTCTCGTGCTGTTCCGGATGGTCCGGCTCGTTGATGCCCAGTACGGCTGTGGCAGCCTCGTGTCCGGCAATCTGGCTCATCGAAGGCCAATAGCGGTGTTGCTGAATAGGAATGTATTCCATGTCGTCTGTCGATTTCCTGTCGGCACTCCATGTATAGTACCATGTGGTGCGCAGACGTTGAGTGTCTTCTTTTATCTTTGAGTCGCCGCTTGTGCTTCCCCATCCCTTCTTCGATACGTACTGCCACTTTTTAATATGTACAGACGACACACGTCCGGAGAGAGCCTCGGGTAGTGCACTAATCTCCATATCCTTATGGTCTGCCACATATACGCGGCTGTAACCGCTCCCATCCTTTCCGCTTGCCAGCACAGCCATGTAGCCGCGACGGAGTTTGAATCCTCGCATCAGGTTGTTATAAACGGTCAAATCCCGGTTGTTGCCTGCATCAAGAACGATGTCAGTACCTTCGTAACCTTCTTCCGTATAACCGACGAAAGGTTTCTCCGGGGAAACGGGGATTACCACAGCCCCGTCGAGCCATATCGCCACACGCACGTTCTCACCGGTTGTTGCCTTTGCGCCGTTCACAGTCAGGCGGTCGAGATATTTGCTTATCACCTCACTCGGACGAATGTGCTCGAATATAATCCATGCACGTTCATGCCGTATGTCTATCGTCGCTCCATCGGCTATTGGGGTGGTCTGGCTCATGAGGTGCAAATCAATCTCTTCCGTAAGCGAGAAATCAGCCGGAGCGCAATATACATCACGCTCTCTTACACCGTATTCGTTGATGTATGTGTCCGATTGTGCGGCACGTATGGATGCCTCATAGCCAGCGGAAAGAGCTTCGAACACCGTAAACCAAGAGCGGTTGGTGTTGAACGATTTGTCGTAATATACTCCGGCAAATTCGTCTGTTGTCCAATCGACTCCCAGACAATTTCCCGTTTTCTTCTTAGATACGACTTTTCCGGCAAAGCCCACTGATGCGTTCCACAGGCAAGCATCTCCATTGCCTGTGTCTGTGAAGAGCAGACTGTAGCCATTGTCACCAGCTGCAAGGTATCTGCCGCTGCTTTTCTGCTTCAGCATTACATAGCCGGACACACCGCCTTCTTCTGCAACAAAGATATAGCTGTCAGCATTGCCTGTCTTTCCTGCCTCTGACAGGCGAGGGATTGTGCCGTCTTCGCTTTCTCCCAACACCTTATTATAATAGTCGCTAACAATATAATATTCTTTTCCCGGCTGAAGTTCTTTTGCCCGTATATTCCCGGAAGAAAAGAGGAGGCAAAGAACGGCTAAAAATTGCAAGAATGTTTTCATAAAAAATGTGTAGATTGGTTTTGCCTGTTCGGCATATAAAATTTTGCTCGGCAAAACAACGGAACACTGCGAGTGTCGCAAAAGTAAACAGTAAAGATTTCAAGACTAAATCGCGAGAGTTCCAAGGTTAATCAAAATAGCTGCCGAAAAGAAATCAAAAAGCCGCGAAGTTATAAGGTTGCCACCCGTAAATGTATCACGAAACAATCTTATAACCTCACGGCTTACGTATCTTACAAGAAGATTAGTCCTTGATGAGGTTCTTTCCTGTCATTTCTGCCGGCTGTTCCAAGCCCATGATATGAAGGATAGAAGGTGCTACGTCGGCGAGAATACCATCGCTCACTGTAGCATTCTTATTTTCTGTCACATAGATAAACGGAACCGGATTCAAAGAGTGAGCCGTGTTCGGTGTTCCGTCTGCATTAATTGCGTTGTCTGCATTACCGTGGTCGGCAATGATAATAGTCTCATATCCTGTAGCCTTTGCAGCTTCTACCACTTCTTTCACACAGTTGTCAACAGCCACTACTGCCTTTTCGATAGCTTCATAGATTCCAGTGTGACCCACCATGTCGCCATTGGCAAAGTTGACAACGATAAAGTCATATTTGTTTTCCTTGATGCTTGCCACGAGTTTATCCTTCACTTCGTATGCAGACATTTCAGGCTGAAGATCGTATGTAGCTACCTTTGGTGATGCCACGAGTGTGCGCTCTTCGCCTTCGTATGGTGTCTCGCGTCCTCCGTTGAAGAAGAATGTAACGTGTGCATATTTTTCTGTCTCTGCTGTGTGAAGCTGCTTCAATCCCTTTGAACTGATGTATTCACCAAGTGTGTTCTCTACGTTCTCCTTAGGGAAAAGAATGTGTACTCCTGTGAAAGATGCATCGTATGGAGTCATACAGTAATATTGCAGCCCCGGAATTGTCATCATACCTTCTTCCGGCATATCTTTCTGGGTAAGCACAATGGTAAGTTCCTTGGCGCGGTCATTGCGGTAGTTGAAGAAGATAACCACATCGCCTTCCTTTATGCGTCCATCTACATTTGCGTTCACAAGCGGCTCCATGAATTCGTCCGTGTTCTTGTGGTCTTCTGTGTCGCTGTCATAACAGCTCTGCACACCCTCAACCATGTCTGTACACTTGCGTCCCTCACCGTTTACAAGCTGGTCGTATGCAATCTTGACACGGTTCCAACGCTTGTCGCGGTCCATTGCATAGAAACGTCCGATGATGCTTGCGATGTGACCTACGTTTTCATCACAGTGCTTCTGCAAGTCTGCAATGAATCCCTTGCCGCTTTTCGGGTCTGTGTCGCGTCCGTCCATGAAACAGTGAACGTATGTGTTCTCTATGCCATACACTTTGGCAATGTCTATCAGCTTGAACAAATGGTCGAGAGAAGAATGTACACCACCATTAGAAGTAAGTCCCATAAGGTGGATGCTCTTGTTGTTCTTCTTTGCATACTCGTATGCAGAAACAATTTCCGGATTTTTAAGGATGCTGTTGTCTGCACAGGCACGGTTAATCTTCACAAGGTCTTGGTAAACCACACGTCCGGCACCGATATTCAAGTGACCAACTTCGGAGTTACCCATCTGTCCGTCTGGAAGACCGACGTTCTCACCGCTTGCCTGAAGAGCGGAATGAGGATAGTTTGCGTTAAGTGAATCAATATAAGGTGTAGGAGTATTGAAAATAACATCTCCCTTTCCGTGAGAACCGATTCCCCAACCATCGAGAATCATCAAAAGAGCTTTCTTTGCCATAATTGTATATTTTGAATTGTTTTTTATTTATGTCTGTCTGAATTGTTTACACCGCAAAGTTAGCAAATTGCCATGAAATAAAACGAAAACAGAACACTGAAAGATTCCATTTAAGTTGTTTCTTTACCGCCTTTGCCGCAGTCTTTACCGCGGAATCATTTCTTTACGACAGAAGTCTGCGGATTCCTCAGTCCTTTGCCACTGACATAGAATGCTTTTGCCGTTCCGAATTTCAGATTAAAATCTATTCTCAGAGGCAGATGGTTAAGGTCATCGGTAATGAAAAAGCGCAAAAGCTCCTTTTCCTTTTCTTTTTCTTCATAATCGAGAAGAGAAAAAACAAGACAACGGTAAGTAATGCCATCATTTGCCTTGAAATTCTTTTTTCCAATGAACACAAGAACCTGCTCCTCCACTTTCTTTCCTGTTGCCATGGGAAAATAAATTCTGTGTCCGGGTTTATAGCCGGACGCATCGAATGAGCGGGCTACGGAGAGGATACTCAGCATGTCGTAATTGCATTCCGACGACTCATGAGAGTTTTCCGACCATACCCCATGCCGGTTCAGATATTTTTGTTTCACACAGCTCTTGCCGTCAGGATATGAATACCACACCTCATCTACCGTGTAATGTTTTCCTTCCGTAGCACCTTTGCGGAAATACAGAGGTACAAGCTCCGGGGTCATATAACATATAAGGGTATCTTTCATTGGAAAAACAGAGTTGCACCGTTTATTACCCAGAAAGAGCAAGTCCGTGCGCAAGACGTTCTCGCCGTTACGAACGGAAGAGACAGTCTTGTAATGAGCGGCTCCGGCTTTCACCCAGATGAATTTCCAATTGAAATACATATCGTATGTGAGCTGTTCGCCCGGCTTGAACGCAAAGTTCTCGTGCTTGCACTGTGCCTGCATACACAGAACAAACAAAAATAAATGTATGGTTGCAATTATCCTCATCTTCATATTTGTTATGCGGTCACTTCGCGTACATGCTCTTCCGGCACTTCCGACGGTTGGCATTTTCTCCACAGCACTATTTTTTCTTGTTCTTACGCTCCGCGTTCCGACTCTTGATTGTTTTTTCTTTGTCAGGCTTCTGCTTTGTTATCTTGCTCGGCTTCTGCTTCGGAATAGGAGTTGAGTTGATGTCCCACGTCTGCGCCACATCCCACAGGGCACGCAAGTTCAGACCGCCGGGATAGTAATACACCTCCTCGGCTTGCTCGTGTGTGTCATAGTTTCCTGTGTCCCACACACCGTTTCCGTTCCGGTCATAAAAGAGTCGCAAGTAGTACAGTCCCGGATTGATGAAATAGAAGTCCGCTTTTCCTCCCTCCGACTTGACTGTGCTCACCACCTTGTCGCTGCCGTCCAAAAGCTGCACCACAGCAGACGTGTCGGCATTCTGCAAAGTGACAAATAACGAACTGTAAGAATCCAGCGACTTCACCTTTATGTTCTTCCTGAACCCTTCGGAACGCTTGCCGTATATGTTGACAAACGCGCCTGTATCTACGACAAGTTCGTATGTCTTTTCCGGTTCCCATTCGGCATAGAGTCTGTACGACATGAGTTTTCCCGGTATTTTCTTGAAGATAAACGGGCGCGGTTCAAGCAGGGAGTCTATCTTCTCTGAGAAATGGAAATAAGTTGTGTCGATGCTGTCTATTGGCTCCGGCAGTACCATATCGATATTTTTGTTAGGGTCAAGAGCCGAGTTTCCTACAACTTTTATTTCCATCAGTTCTTCCGGCATAGGCGGAATCTCAATGTCCTCCTCCTCGTCCTTCTGACGCTTTTTCTTTTTGCTCTTGCCTTTTTCAGGTTCCTCAGCCTGCACTTCCTCCTTCTCTGCGCCTGCCGTTTCTTCGACAGATTCAGCATTCGCCTCTTCTTTTCCCTTTTCTTTGTCCTCTTTCCGTTTCGCCTTTAGGGCATCCTTCTGCCTACGCTTATACTCCTTTGCCCACTCTTCGTATGCTTCCTGACGCTGCTTCTCCATCTTTTCTTTGGTCAGGCGGGAATAGAGTTGCAAGGTGTCGGTAGTTAGCGCAAGCACTCCGGTGGTGTCTGTGGCATAATAAGTAATAGCCATCTCTAAAGTGTCGATGTTATAGATAAGCGAATCTCTTATCCAATAAGTAAGTGAATCATTATTCTCACTGGCTTCAATCACAAACGCACTGTCTGCATCGAAATTAAGTCCTTTGATTAAAGGCAGAGTGTCTGACGGTGCGGTGAAATAAATGGAGAACTTATGAGGTACAGGACGCTCGTTCTTAAGCATGTAACGATCCTGCTTCTTTTCCTGAAACGCAAGCAGCACAATGTCGTCCGGATAGAAATGTGTGTAGGGGGTCATGACGATGGAGTCATAATGTATGCTGTCATGCCACACTGTGTCAGGACGTATGTCGGGACGGCTTGAAGGCGAAATCACACGGTCGCTGAACGCAATCATTTCACTCTTCTGGTCGAACATGAAGTTCTGGTTCTGGTCGTTCAACGCAAAGACCCTGTATTCGCCCGGTGCAATGCCTTTGATGATGAAATGTCCCCGGCTGTCAGTCCGCGAGATACGCTCAAAGGGTTTTGTACGGAATATGCTGTCGGGAAAAGCCGTTGCCGCCGTATCTGCCAATGAATCCACGGAATAAAGCCCCACAAGCATTCCCTTTACAGGTTCAAGGTTTGAAGCGTCGAGCACATTGCCTGATACCTGAAAAGAGTCAATCTTCTCACCAGTGGCAAAAGTAAAGGCATAGTCGCCCATCGGGTTGCCCTCGTTGTTGTCTTCTATGGCATCGGCAAAATCTATCGTATAAGTGGTGTTCGGCTTCAGCGTATCGAGCAACTCAACGGTTATTCTTCTCCCCGAAGCTGATATTTCCGGCTGTTCTTTTTGAGGAGGCGATATAACCACTTTCTCCGCAGCATTCTCTAATTTCACATTTTCGTCAAATTCAAGCACCACTTTGGAAACACGTGAGTTGGTTGAAGCATACTTTGGCGATGTGCGTACTATCTTCGGCGGAGTCTCATCGTATGGACCGCCGTCGGGAGTGCCGATATTCGCACATGCAGCAAAGAAGAGCATAGCAAAAAAAGCTACAAATAAGTATGATTGCTTTTTTGTCATAGAATAATCAAATTGTGAACATCACAGAGCTTACAATAATTTCAGCAGTTCCTCGATATATTCCCTGCTGTTGCTGAGTCTCGGGATTTTATGCTGTCCGCCGAGCTTGCCTTTCCCTTTGAGCCAGTCCTCAAAAAGTCCCTTTCTCGCCACAATGATTTCCAGAGGTTGCAAAGTGATATTCTTGTGTCGCTTTGCCTCATAGTCGGAATTGATTGCCTGAAGAGAACGGTCGAGTATCGTGGCAAACTCATCAACAGAGTCCGGCATCTTGGCAAACTCTATCATCCACTGATGGCGGCATTGTGCATTCGCGTCCATGAATATAGGAGCTGCCGTATAGTCCCTCACCTGTGCTCCGGTGGCTATACATGCTTGTTCGAGTCCTTTCTCGGCATTGTCAACAATGAGTTCCTCGCCGAAAGCATTGATGAAATGCTTCGTGCGTCCGGTTATCACAAACTTATAAGGATTCTTTTGTGTGAACTTCACCGTGTCGCCTATCATGTATCGCCACAGTCCGCAAGTCGTGCTGATAATCATGGCATAGTTGACTCCTGTCTCTACACCCCAAAGCGGCACAACCGTCGGGTTCGGCTTGTCAAGCTGGTCGAGCGGCATGAACTCATAGAACACACCGTAGTCAATCATCAGTGTCATTGCCGGATCATTCAGGTCGGTCTGTATGCCGAAGAACCCTTCGCTTGCGTTATACGTCTCCATATAGTGCATACCCGGAAGCGTGATGATATTTTTATATTGTTCGCGGTAAGGGGTGAAAGCCACTCCTCCGTGGAAGAACACTTCAAGATTAGGCCAGATATTGTCCAATGTCTTCTCGCCACTTATTTCCATGATGCGGTTGAGCACGGAGAGCATCCACGACGGCACACCACTGATGTTCGTCACATTCTGTGTCATGGCTGCACGTGCAATCTTTTCACGTTTTTCTTCAAAGTCTGCCAACAATGCCACTTCCTTCTCTGGAATACGGGTCAGGTTCACCGCTTTAGGTATGTTCTCTATAAGTATGGCACTGAGGTCGCCGACAAGACTGTTCGGTGTGTTAAGATTAGGAGCATGGCTTCCTCCAAGTATGAGGCTCTTCCCTGAAAACATACGGCTCTTTTTATTGATGGCAAGATAGCTTGATACACAGTCTGTTCCGCCCTTATAATGTATGTTTTTCAGTCCCTCCCTGCTCACAGGAATGAACTTGCTCTTGTCATTGGTTGTTCCCGATGATTTTGCAAACCACCTTACTTTTCCTTTCCACAGGACATCAGACTCTCCTTCTCTCATTCGTCTGATATACCCTTTCAACTCCTCGTATGTGTTTATGCCCACATTCTTCGTGAAAGCGGAATAATCTTCAATATTTGCGTAATTGTGATTGCGTCCCCATTCTGTCTGCTCTGCCGAATCAATCAGATGGCGCAACACCTTATGTTGTATTTCTTCTGCTTCCGTAGCATACTTGGCAATGGCCTTCTGTCTGGCAGAGAAATAAAATCTGTTCAAAAATCTTGTCGAGTTCATCGTGGATAATTATTTGGGCAAAGATACGACATTAATCTGAAAAGAAGAGTATGTCGATTATTAAAATAAGGTAAGGGGAGAGCTTCTGCGGATGCTTCTGTTATTTAAGTGGGTGTGTTCGACAGATTTCTATTTGCAGTTTAATGTGAATACATCCATTTAAATCATACAAAAACCGACTTTTTCAATTTGACAAAATGATTTTTTTGCCCAAAATGAAAATTTAACACTTCGAGCGATTTTTTGCTGATGGCGAAGAGACGAAAATTTTATATAGGAGATAATTATTTGATAATCAATTAAATACAAAATTTTTCAAAATGCTCAAAAAAATCGTGCCGGACGTAATTTTCTGAATATTTTGAATGTTTTAGTAATATGTTGATTATTAATGTATTACATCTAAATGCACCGTTCCCACTCCCAAACACCGCCCAAAATCCACTCACTTTTAAATTTTTGTTCAGATACACTTCCGAGATAGTGAATTATACACTTCTTAACATTCAAACCGAAGCAAACTGCTTTTTTCTCCGCTCTCCGGTGCTTTTTCAAAAAATCTACGCTGAAATTTTCTCCAAAGTACTAAGTTTTTAAAATTGTAGCGCACTGCAAATAAAATTACAGTGCGCTGCGGAGAAAAAAACAGTGCGCTGAAATTTTAAGAACTTAGTAGTTTTTTTCCAAGAACTCTTCGCCGGAGATAAATAAATGTAAAAGGACTGTCAAAAATGAAACATTATTTCACATTTCGATGAGGTGTTAGAAAATGCGCGTAGAATCCCCGTTCTTCGGGAAAAGTCCGTCGCGCCTCATTTTGACGCGTGCCAGAGGGCTTGGAATTTTAACATTTGACAAAATCAAAAAGAAAGTATTTTTATACAAAACAAACAAATGGCGATAGGATTAAGCTGGATTTGCTTTCATTTTGTCAGAAAATAAATTTGTTAAAAAGTATATATAAAAATTTTTATTATGGGAGTGTTTTGAAGTAATCTGATGATTGTTTTTGTGGATGTATTCAAGCACTAAATAAAATACTGGGTTAACACATGAGGAATCTGTATATTGGGTAGATAAAGCAGTAAACTATGTACAAATCGTTCCGACAGATTGTCTTATTTTTGCACCATCAAAAAACTGTCAGACATGAAAAGAAAAATTCTAACACTTACTCTAATTTTAAATTCTGCATTTATGGCACACTCTCAGACTACAATCAAACAGACTGCCGGACATGATGCCCTTGGTGAGTTTGCACCCAAATTCGCCGAACTGAACGATGATGTTCTCTTTGGCGAGGTGTGGAGTCGGACTGACAAACTTTCGTTGCGCGACCGCAGTATCGTGACTGTTACAGCTCTTGTGAGCAGCGGCATCATCGACACCTCTCTTATGCACCATCTTCAGAATGCCAAGAAGAACGGTGTGACACGTACTGAGATTGCCGAGATACTTACGCAGGTGGCATTTTATGCCGGATGGCCTAAAGCGTGGGGAGCTTTCCGTATGGCAAAAGACATCTGGAAGGAGGAGACCTCTGCCGAAGATGCCAAAGAAAAGTTCCAGCAGGAAATGATTTTCCCTATCGGTGAACCCAATACGGCATACGCAAAATATTTCACGGGAAACAGTTATCTGTCACGCGTCTCTGATTCTCAGATACCTTTTGCCAATGTGACCTTTGAACCGCGATGCCGCAACAACTGGCATATTCACAAGGCTTCCAAAGGTGGCGGTCAGATGCTTGTCGGTGTGGCGGGCTGCGGCTGGTATCAGGAAGAAGGCAAACCGGCACAGAAAATTCTTCCCGGAACGGTCATCCATATTCCGGCAAATGTAAAGCACTGGCATGGTGCTGCCGCTGACAGCTGGTTCGCCCATCTTGCGTTTGAAATACCCGGCGAAAAGACTGAAAATGTGTGGCTTGAACCTGTGACTGACGAAGAATACGACAAACTGTAAATTATATATTATATAAGGTAGGGAGCCTGTCGAATGTTCCCCACACAACTATGAAGCTGTTTTAAATTTTAGCGATTGTTTTCGGCAGACTCCTCCGTCGCTAAAATTTAAAACAGTTTCTATATATTCATTGTGTTAATCCCGCTCACTATTTGCTTATAAATTGTCAACTATTGCCATCGAAAAACATTTATGTGGTAAAACATTTTGTTATATCGCATAACTTTCGGAAATTTGCAGGGGATAATATTTATATTTTTCACAAAGTTTAAAGGCAAATAGATTAACAACATAAATATAAAATTATGGCAGAAGAATTGGAAATAAAGGAACTGGCGGACGTAGTAGTCCGTTTCTCCGGAGATTCCGGCGACGGTATGCAGCTTGCCGGAAACATTTTCTCTACAGTATCGGCTACTGTGGGAAACAGCATAAGCACTTTCCCTGATTATCCGGCGGACATACGTGCCCCGCAAGGTTCGCTTACGGGAGTTTCTGGTTTTCAGGTACACATCGGTGCCGGACAGGTCTATACTCCGGGCGACTTGTGTGATGTGCTTGTAGCAATGAATGCTGCCGCACTGAAGACACAGTACAGATATGCCAAACCAAACGCTGCCATCATTATTGACACCGACTCTTTCGGACCGAAAGATTTGGAGAAAGCCGCTTTCAAGACAGCCGACCCGTTGGCAGAAATGGGCATAGACAGCGACAGAGTTATCGCCTGCCCTATTTCACAGATGGTGAAGGACTGCCTTGCAGACAGCGGCATGGATGTGAAAGCCGTGATGAAATGCCGCAACATGTTCGCACTCGGACTCGTATGCTGGCTCTTCAGCCGCGACCTTGATGTGGCTTTTAACTTCCTCCGCGAGAAGTTTGCAAAGAAACCGGCTATTGCAGAAGCTAATATAAAAGTCATTCAGGCTGGTTACGACTACGGTCATAACACCCACAGTTCTGCGACAAACGTATGTCGTATAGAATCGAAGGTGAAGACTCCGGGAAGATATATGGACATCACGGGAAACAAAGCCACAGCATACGGTTTCATTGCCGCTGCCGAGAAAGCAGGACTGAAGCTCTATCTGGGTTCTTATCCTATCACACCTGCCACGGACGTGCTTCATGAATTGTCAAAGCACAAGTCGTTGGGAGTGACCACGGTGCAGTGCGAAGACGAAATTGCCGGATGTGCATCCTCCGTCGGTGCGTCATTTGCCGGTGCGCTTGCCGTAACCTCTACTTCTGGTCCGGGAATATGCCTGAAGTCGGAAGCGATGAACCTTGCGGTGATAATGGAGCTTCCGCTTGTGGTGCTCGACGTACAGCGCGGAGGTCCTGCCACTGGTCTGCCGACAAAGTCGGAGCAGACAGACCTTCTGCAAGTGCTGTTCGGACGTAACGGCGAATCGCCGATGCCGGTTATGGCAGCCACTTCGCCGACAGACTGTTTCGACTCTGCATATATGGCTTGTAAGATTGCCTTGGAGCACATGACTCCGGTGGTGTTGCTCACAGACGCTTATATCGCTAATGGTTCGGGAGCCATCAAGCTGCCTAATCTTGCCGAATATCCTGCCATCAATCCTCCGTATGTACCAGAAGAACTCAGAGGAGAGTGGACTCCTTACATGCGTCAGGCGGAGAACGGAGTGCGCTACTGGGCTGTACCGGGAAGAGAAGGCTTCACTCACATTCTCGGCGGACTGGAGAAGGACAATAAGACTGGTGCCATCTCTACCGATCCGGAAAACCACGATTTGATGACTCGTCTGCGTCAGGAGAAGATACAGAACATTCCGGTGCCGGATGTGGAAGTGCTCGGCGACAAGGACGATGCGGAGCTTCTCATTGTCGGATTTGGAGGAACTTACGGTCATCTCCACGCTGCAATGGACGAGATGAGAGCCGAAGGAAAGAAGGTGGCTCTCGCTCATTTCAAATATATCAATCCGCTGCCGAAGAACACAGCCGAGGTATTGAAGAAATATCCGAAAGTGCTCGTGGCAGAACAGAACATGGGACAGTTTGCCGCTTATCTCCGTATGAAAATAGATGGTTTCGTGCCTTGCCAGTTCAATCAGGTAAAAGGTCAGCCGTTTGTAGTCAAAGAGGTAGTAGAAGCAGCCAAAGCGGTATTATCGAAATAAAAAAACAAGAAAAAACAGAAAGGCTTTATGAACACAACAGATATAAATGCAAAAACGAATGCCGAGGCAGGCGGAGCTTGCTTCAAGGCTTCCGACTTCAAGAAGGGACAGCCGCGCTGGTGTCCCGGATGCGGAGACCACTTTTTCCTTGCGTCCCTGCATAAGGCAATGGCAGAGATTGGGGTGCCGCCTCACAAGACAGCGGTAATCTCGGGCATCGGCTGTTCGAGCCGTCTGCCCCATTATATGGCTACATACGGCATGAACACCATTCACGGACGCGCCGCTGCCATAGCGACAGGTGTGAAGGTGGCAAACCCTGATTTGACGGTATGGCAGGTGAGCGGCGACGGTGACGGTCTCGCCATTGGAGGTAATCACTTCATACATGCCAACCGCCGAAACATCAACATAAAGATGATTCTGCTCAACAACCGCATCTATGGTTTGACAAAAGGACAGTATTCGCCGACAAGTCCGAGAGGGTTCGTCAGCAAGTCAAGCCCTTACGGTACGGTGGAAGACCCGTTCCGTCCTGCCGAACTGTGCTTCGGAGCACGCGGACACTTCTTTGCGCGCGCCGTGGCGACAGATGCCAAGGGTACAGTGGAGATATTGAAAGCTGCACACGACCATAAGGGAGCAGCCGTATGCGAGATACTCCAGAACTGCGTAATATTCAATGACGGAACTCACGAGAGCGTCTATTCAAAAGAAGGACGTGCGAAGAATGCCATCTATCTGGAGCATGGCAAACCGATGATTTTCGGTGAAAACAACGAATACGGACTTATGCAGGAAGGATTTGGCATCAAAGTGGTGAAGATTGGCGAGAACGGAATCACTGTCGATGACTTGCTCGTGCATGACGCTCACTGCGAAGACAACACATTGCAACTGAAGCTTGCCATGATGGAGGGTCCGGACTTCCCTGTGGCTCTCGGTGTCATCCGTGATGTGGCAGCTCCTACATACGATGATGCCGTGACGGCTCAGATTGAAGAAGTGAAAGCAAAGAAGCCTTATCATAGCTTTGCAGAGCTTCTTGAGACAAATGACATCTGGGAGGTGAAGTAAAGTCTCATAATTACAATTGTACATAGTGCAGACTTGCCGAAAAGCCGCACTATGTACAATTTTTATATATTCCTCTCAACTTAATAGGCTGATAAGCATAACTTAACAGACCAATACTATTCTTTTCATCAACTGACAGAAAGGTGGCTTCCGTTTTTTTTGTAATAGCTCTGAGACAGGGAAGTCAGCAGCCTTACGGAAGGTTTGTATTATAAATATCTTTAATCTGATTTTTCAATAAAGATTGAATATTTTTTTGACTTTTTCTTTGTAATATTGCCGATATAACCAAAATTATATTATATTATGAAAAAGAGAGAAGCAAACTTATTCGTTTTTGCTGTTCTGACAATATTTGTCATGGCAGTAGTCAGTTCATGCCAGATTGTAGAACTGGTAATCAACGGTACAACTTATTATGAGACGGAAATTACGACCAAAGACAACCGCCTGATTGCCGGACTGATAGGCGGACAACGCTCCTCCAATCTTCCTTCCGGATCCAAAACCATTAGTATAAAGACAGAAGAAGGAAGACAGAAAATAAAGAGTGAACAAATTGAGTACATGACTCTGGCGCGCAAGGGACATCCGGAAAAGAAACAGACGCTGGTTTATATGGACAGCAAATACCCTTATACAAAGAAAGGTGAACAGAAATTCCGGACCTTCAAGCATTGGCAGATATTGAAGAATGCCGGCGATCATCTCATCATTACGGCATACGGACATTCTTATAGTCTGGCAAAGGACGGTGCTCTTATCATCACTTACAGCAGAGACGAAGGTATTCAGTATTGTGTTCAGCGTCAAGGAGATGACTGTCCGATACTTATCGGAAGAAGTATTTCCAGTCGCTCGCACATGCGTAAGCAGTGGCAGGAATATCTTGCCGATGATCCTGTGCTGTGTCAGAAAATTAAAGATAAGGAGATTGATGCGTTTGACTTCACTACCATCACCGAACAATACAATCCAGCGAAGAAATGAGAACATTCTTCGGTAAAAGAATTCCCCCAACACAGTCTATCTGGTTTTCTGACAGTTTGGTACACGGACACAAGAAGCACTTCAGCATTTGGCAAATGGTTTTGTTTATTGTTGTTCTCTTGCTGCCATGTCCGTATTATATGTCTGCACAGGAAAACAGTCTTAAGGACGGAGCGGCACTCTACAGCATTGGTGTCGGATATGAATGGATGTCAGATGCCTATTCTTCGAGAGGAATTGCCATCGATGTTCGCGCCCGGTTCTATATGTCCGAGAGACTGTTCGGCGAACTTATGGGGCATTGGGGAACTCATGAAGGCGACAAGAATGTGATGCAAAAAAGTAAACCATTCAGCATTCATGACGAACGGAACAGCTTGTTGGGAGCTTTCGGTCCCGGCTATGAGATATTTCAGAGTGAGAACTGCCTATTTGATGTGTATGTAAAAGGGCTTGTCGGCTATGGTATAAGGTCTGCTAATTATGATGATTACCTACCTGACGGAAATGAAGATGGGCACATCACACTCGGATGTAAAAGAAACAGGAGAGGGATTGCCCTTGTTGCCGGATTGGGAATGGACATGTGTTTCAGACGGTGGACACTCACCCCTTCTGTAGATGTATTCTATATAGGGAATGAATGGAATGTCGCTCCCATGATTTCTTTCGGATTTTTTCTGTGAAGAATTTTATTTACTTTGTGGTTGTCTTCGACAGGGGAGTCTGTCAAAGGCAGCCACTTAAAATATTGGGTACACCCACTAAAACAAGCGAATGCACCCACAATTCATAACTAATACATTATTAAAACAAATTCTTATTTGTTAATCAATGTCTTGACTCCATTGATAATATACAATCCTGACGGAAGCGAATCGAGATTGTCTGCATTTGTCAGAATCTTCATTCCGTTGAGGTCATAGACATTATATTTATTGACTCCATCGACAGGCACAGACTCTATTCCATCAACTTCGGTGATGTCTATCAATTCGTATGCAAGAGAACCCAGACCTATTTCTGCGGCATAGTCAACGATATGAGCACCATGACGGCTGTTGATGCGTTGTACGAGAGGCGCACTGTTGTCGCCCGTTGTTGACTGATGGTTAAAGATGAGGTCGAGACATGCCTTGTCCAATGCGACAGGGTCGAGAGAGGCAAGGATGCCGATGTCCTTCATCTGAGGAGCTGCCGGATGGCCGTCGCAGTCACAATCCACGGACAGGTTGTTCATCACGTTAATATAGATGGCATTACCTTTGAAGTAGTTGTGCACAGCCTGCGCAGCGGCAGCCATAGATTCAAGGAATCCGTCTTGTCCGTGAGACTGCTGAAACACATAGCGCGGATTGTCATACACACCGGCTGTATGTATGAGAGTCTTTCCCTCGGGAGTGGCAATGCCGATGCTCTGGTTCTTCAGCACACCGCCGAAGCCTCCCATCGCATGACCTTTGAAATGGGCAAGGTTGATGAGAAAGTCGTAATTGGCAAGATGGCTTCCCACACGGTCGAATTTCAGATACTTGGTGTCCGCCACCGGAATGTCGATGTGCCCTTCTTCGTCCATGATATCTACCGTGGCAATCTTCCCATAGCCGCGCTGTTCGATAGCTCTGCGGTGGCTGGCAGTATTGGAACGGTTGCCGCCGTAAGCCGTATTGCACTCGACGAGTGTACCATCCACGTCTTTCACCAGTTGCTCGATAAGCTCAGGGCGAAGATGATTAGACTGTGCAGACTCTCCCGTACTTATTTTCACTGCTACTTTTCCCGTAGCCTCTTTGCCAAGAGCCTTATATATTTTGACAAGGCTCTCCGGGGATATGTCACTGACGAAATATACTTTCGAACTGCCTGTTTCTGTGGTGGTCTGTGCATTCATAATTGATGAAGACAGTGACAGGCTCGCAAATAGTGCAAGAAATACTTTTTTCATTGTTATTGAAGTGTTTAATTATGATTTGCAAAATTAATGTCGGTTTCTCTGACACTTCTTACCATTTATTCGGTAATAGCATCACAAAAAGGAGAAAACGACATTAAATACTTTTCTCTGTGCGCATTTTATTGTCTTTGTAATGTGGATAATTAAGATAAACTTAATATTTTTGCACATGGAAAAATTGAAAGACATCATAATAACCAACTCATTAGAAGGCATAGGCTGCGGCAAATATCAGGAATATCTTTCCCACGCTCTTTGCACTGGAGGGAGCTGTTCATTCAGCTTCAACGGTCAATGCTTCGAGTTTCACGAGGGCGACCTTATGATTGTCAGAAAAGGCAGTCTGCTCAACGAAGTGGTGGTCTCAGACGATTTCCGGGTAAAGAACCTGTTAGCGTCTGCGCCATTCATAGAGCTTTGCACCCCACAAACCAATTACGGCATGAAAGGTTCGCTCGCCTTGTTCCAGAATCCGGTAATGCATCTCAACAATAGCCAGCGTTTCGTGTGCGAACGCGATTTCCGATGGATTGAATACCGACTTCACCAAACTGAGCACAAGTTCTATAGGGAACTGCTGATAAATGCTGTTCAGTCTGCCATACTCGATTTCTTCGATTTCCATTCAACCATTAATCAGAAAGACAGCGTATCGACACAGAACGCTTCCATCATGAGTCGTTTTCTCGCCATGCTTGAGGAGGGAACTTACCGCCGCAACCGCGAAGTCGCATTTTATGCCGATGCTCTCTGCGTGACTCCCAAATATCTGTCGGAAGTGTCGAAGCACACCAGCGGATTTGCCGCCAACTACTGGATAAACCGTTATACAACTCAGGATATTGCCCGCATGTTGCGCGATAAATCGCTGATTTTCGTACAGATTTCAGATATGTTCGGCTTCTCTTCTCCAGCATACTTCAGCCGATATGTGCAGCGCAATCTCGGAATGACCCCGACACAATACAGAGAGTAAAATTCTTTCAACTGACTATTTCTCATTTGTTTAAGTGGGTGTATTCAATAGACTTCTCCGTGTTTGCATGGAGGAATCTATGAGTGCACCCACTTAAAATGACACAGGAGAGTCTGTCGAATATAACCGGCTAAACAACAACAATAGTTCGTTAAATTTTGTCGGAATTATTTCAGAATAAGCACAGTCACTGGGAGTCTTGTTTAATATGAAATTGATGTCCCATAAAAAATTTTTCGACATCGTTTTTTGAGGGTTTTACTGATTTTGACAAAATAATGGAATATTCAAATGGATAGAATCATATTGCTGTAATTTATATATTATTGCTGTCTTTTTGATTTTGTCAAAATGTTAAAATTCCAAGCCCTCTGGCACGCGTCAAAATCGACCGTACCGAACTTTTCTCGGAGAACGGGGATTCTACGCGCATTTTCAAACACCTTATTGAAATGTGAAATAATGTTTCATTTTTGACAGCTCTTTTACATTCATTTATCCTTGGCGAAGAGTTCTTTTCTCCAATCTACTAAGTTTTGATATTTCCAGCGCACTGTCGTCACTTTTTCAGCGCACTGTTCCGGCGACGACAGTGCGCTACAAATTCGCGCGCTTAGTAGATTGGAGAAATTTGCAGTGTAGATTTTTTGAAAATGCGCTGGGAAACGGGAAAAAAGATAGCGAAGTTTGCCCTAAATGTTAAGAAGTGTATAAAATCTGTTTTGGAAGAGTGTCTGAACAGAAACTGAAAAGAGAATGAGTTTTTGAGGTGATTTGAAGGTGAAAACGGGGAATTTAGATATAAATTATTAATAATCAATAGATTACTAAAATATTCAGAATTTTCAAAAAATTGCGTCCGGCATGATTTTCTGAGCGTTTTGAAAAATTTTATATCTAATTGATTATCAATTATTTATCTCAATAGTAAATTTTTCATCTTTTCAACCTCGGCAAAAAATCGCTCGAAGTGTTAAATTTTCATTTTGGGCGAAAATATCATTTTGTCATTTTGGAAAAAGCTTCTAAAATCAGTATTCATTCACCTGACTACAAAATAAATAATTTTAAACAGGCTCTAAAAATTTGTATATGAAGCAAGTTTCTTCTATCTTTGTCCAAGGAAGTTAAAAAAGACCTAATACTAAACAAAATAAAGGATTATGATTAAAATTGGCACAACATTGGCAGCAATCGGTTTTGCTGCTTGTGCAATGGCACAGAATGTATCTCATCAGTTCGATGTGAATACATCCAAGCTCGGTGCCACAGTACAGCCGACAATGTATGGTATCTTTTTCGAGGATATCAACTACGCTGCTGACGGTGGTTTGTATGGCGAACTTGTCAAGAACCGTTCATTCGAATTTCCTGACCACTACATGGGATGGAACACATTCGGCAACATCCAGCTGAAGAATGACGGTCCTTTCAACAAGAATCCTCACTATGTGCGTCTGGGATATTCCGGACACAGCGACAAGTTTACCGGACTTGAAAATGAAGGCTTCTTCGGTATAGGCTATGAGAAAGACGCTGAATATCGCTTCTCTGTGTGGGCAAGAGTTCCGGACGGTGGTGAAGCTACCGTGCGTGTGATGCTCTGCGACCCGAAGACAATGGATGAGCGTCAGCAGTTCTCTGAAGCCAACATCAAAGTGGATTCAAAGGAGTGGAAAAAGTATGAAGTGGTCATTAAGGCAAGCAAGACTGTTGACAAAGGTTCTCTCCGTCTGATGCTCGGACGCAACAGTGCCAATGTCGATCTTGAACATGTGAGCTTGTTCCCTAAAGACACGTGGAACGGACATGAGAACGGTATGCGTAAGGACCTTGCACAGGCTCTTTACGACCTTCATCCGGGTGTGTTCCGCTTCCCGGGCGGATGTATCGTAGAAGGTACAGACCTTGCCACTCGTTATCAGTGGAAGAACACTGTGGGACCGGTGGAGAACCGTCCTCTCAACGAGAACCGCTGGCATTACACTTTCGACTACCGTTTCTTCCCAGACTATTTCCAGAGCTACGGTCTCGGATTCTATGAATATTTCCTCTTGTCGGAGGAAATAGGTGCAGAGCCTCTTCCTGTGCTCAATGTGGGTCTGTCGTGCGAATATCAGAACGGCTCCAACCGCTCCGACAAGCATGTGGCAGTGAACCAGCTCCAGCCTTATATCGATGATGTTCTCGACCTCATAGAGTTTGCAAACGGCGACCCGGCAAAGAACTCATGGGCAAAGCTGCGTGCGGAAATGGGACATCCGGAACCATTCAACTTGAAGTTCGTTGCCATAGGAAACGAGCAGTGGGGTGAAATCTATCCAGAAAACCTGAAGCCTTTTGTGGAGCAGGTTCGCAAGAAATATCCTAACATCAAGATTATCGGTTCTTCTGGTCCGAACTCTGAGGGCAAGGACTTCGACTATCTCTGGCCGGAAATGCGCAAGCTCGGTGCAGACCTCGTGGATGAGCACTTCTATCGTCCGGAATCATGGTTCCTTGCAAGCGGTGACCGTTATGACAACTACCAGCGCAAGGGTCCGAAGGTGTTTGCCGGAGAGTACGCTTGTCATGGCAGAGGAAAGAAGTGGAATCACTTTGAGGCGGCTCTTCTCGAAGCAGCATTCCTGACCGGAGTGGAGCGCAATGCAGACGTGGTGGAAATGGCTACATACGCACCTTTGTTTGCTCATGTAGATGGATGGCAGTGGCGTCCGGACATGATTTGGTATGATAACCTCCGTTCTTTCCGTACTTGTTCTTATTATGTACAGCAGATGTACATGCACAATACAGGTAGCAACGTGCTCAGTCTGACAATGGGTGGCAAACCTGTGGCAGGAAAAGAAGGACAGGACGGTTTGTTCGCAAGTGCTGTGTATGAGAAGTCAACCAATGAAGTGATTGTCAAGGTGGTCAACACTGGCGACAAGGCACAGGATATTACGCTCAACCTCAAGGGACTGAAGGGTTCACACACAGGTAGTGTAACTACTTATTCTGCTGACAATATGGACGGTGAGAACACACTCGACAATCCTGAAAAGTATGTTCCTCATACTAAGAGCATCAGTGTGAACGGCGCAACACTTTCTGTAAGCGTTCCTGCAAAGACATTCGCGCTTTACAAGATAAAGAAATAAAGCTGAAATCTTTTGTTATTGGTTTATTGCTTGACCTGAACATCAAGCAATAAACCAATTTTTATATGGAATTTTATTTTGAATAAGCTAAAGAAGTGGGGATATGAAATATTTAAGACAGACATTGTTGAGCATTGTCATGCTATTCGCTAATTTTTTATCAGCCGAAGAAGTGTCTCTTTTTTCCGGAGACGTAAAATTTGAAGTTCCTGCTGGATTTGTCGATGAACACATTATTGACACAATCCCGGATCAGATAGGGATGGCTTATGGTGCAGACTATGCTACTGATGATAAGTCAATAGTTGTTTTCGTATATAGAAAAGGCGATTTCAGTGTACCAAAGGTATTAGGTAGAATGGATTCTAACATGATCAATTTGAAAAATTTCAAATTGATTGACACGGAAGAAGAATCCATCTTTAATTTCACCACTAACTATGTGACAAGGATATATATTCGCGAAGACGGTTTAAGGATTGCGACCCATACGAGGTATGACTCGAAAAGCGCATATTGCTTCGCTTTCTCTTATAGAAACGAAGAAGATTTTAAAGAATTTGAAAACCTTATTAATTCCATCCATTTCGCAGAAGAGGACGGTTTTGGTCAGATAAAACTTGCGGTAGAATATACTGCCGGTATGATGATAATATTGATAGTTCTTCTTATTCTTATTTCAATAATAGCTTGCGCTGCTGGAATGGAAGGTGACAAGAGCTTTGTTGCTAAATTGATTAATTGGATTACTGTGATAATAGGATTTCTCTTTTTGCTGCCGTTGTGGGGCTTTTGGATTGCATACGCGTCTCTCTTAGTGAGTGTATATGCAGTATGTTGGTTATGTGCTCTTACAAAAAACTATTTCTTTTTTGGAGAAGATTGATGAATTAAAATTGCTAAAAATAAATATAACCATGAACGAGAGAGATCG
>JAGASY010000022.1 GCA_017621515.1 Bacteroidaceae bacterium | reverse complement strand
TGGAATCATATCCAACGTATGCCCGAACAGAAGAAACGGCACTGATTCCAGTGAAACATATATGTTTGACGAGGAAATGTATAAGGAGCGGTGGATTGTGGAGCGAACCAACGCATGGATGGACGGCTTCAAAGCTGTATTAATTCGCTTTGACACCACAATATCGAGTTGGAAGGGGTGGAACTTCCTTGCTTTCCTTGTTATTTTCCTTAAAAAAATTCACAATTTACAAAAGTAGAAACAACTTCGTTAAATCTTCACTTTCCTTAAACCCACAAATAAAACCCAATCCACTTTTCTACTGTATTAACTACAAATAACTGATAGTCAGTTGTTTCTAAATTCTGCTGTATGCACAAGCTTGACATCCATTGAAATTCCTAATAGCATCGTTATTATAGATGACTATGCATTCTGCTGTATGTAGCTGGCTTACATCTGTTTATATATATAATACGGAGAATGTTCTGCTTGCAGCAGATGGGACATGTCCGTTTGGAAAGATGGAATATGGCAGTGTACTCTATGTTCCTGAAAGTATGAAGTCTGTTTATGAGGGTACAAGCTATGTCGGTGTGTTCTCTCAGATAGTCGGAATGGATGCTGAGACTGTGGGTTTGAGCAATATAGGAGCAGATAATGCACAGCCTGTGGACTATTATGATATGGATGGACGCAAGTATGACGTTCCGCAGCGGGGAGTCAATGTGGTTCGCTATTCTGACGGCACAGTGCGCAAGGTGATGGTAAAATAAACATGACAACCGAAAAAAGGTGGATGAACAGCTGTACAAGCAATCTGTTCATCCACCTTTTTATAATAAGATATTTATCAGTTACCGACAATAATCACACCGCCGTCAGGCTGCATGGTGACAGTCACCGCTTCCGGCTTCTTCACTTTCATTTCCGATTTCATCGGCTCACGGTCTTTCTTGTTATCACTATATACTGTGACATTTCCGCCCTTAGTCAGCATTGGAAGATTAAGACGAAGGGTGAGAGGAGACTTCAAAGCATTTACTCCGGCAATGTACCACTGTGAACCGCAACGGCGGGCAAGCACCACATATTTCCCGGGATAACCATCGATGAAGACTGTCTCGTCCCATGTGGTTGGCACAGTCTTGAGAAAATCCATTGACACCGCAGGAGCACCGTTCTCCTCCACCGGATTAAGGTTTTCCGGAGTAAGGGCGAAGTTCTGGATTGGGTTCTGGAATAGAATACAAGTGGCAAGCTCGCCCACATCGGTCGTTTTGCGTGTTTTTCCGCCCTTGTTGCCCTTTGCAAGATGGCGGTTCATGAAGCATCCGCCAAATTCCATACATCCAACAGCGTTACGGATGAACGGATGAAGAGTAGCATTGAAAGCGGCATTATCGCAGAACTTCTGTTCAAACACCATATTTTCTGATGCAAGCACAGCTTCGCTTCCCACATAGTTGGGATACATGCGCTCCCAACCTCTTGGCAGTGTGCATCCGTGGAATATGACCATCAGTCCGTTGTCGTCCGCATCGCTGAGGATGGCTTCATAAAGGCGCATGGTCTCCTGTTTGTCTCCACCGAAGAAATCGACTTTGATACCTTTCACTCCTATCTGCTTCATCCAGCGCATCTGCTGTTTACGGATAATCGGATTGTCCATACAGTTGATAGGCCCTTGTACAATATCATTCCAGTAACCGCTTGAACTGTACCACAAGAATACATCCACGTTCTTTGAATGGGCATACTTGACAAGCTCTTCCATACGTTTGCGCCCGATATTCGTGTCCCACCAGTTGTCGATAAGTACATACTCATATCCCATCGCATTCGCAAGGTCAACGAATTTAACCTGATCATCGTAG
Source organism: Bacteroidaceae bacterium (assembly GCA_017621515.1). GTDB lineage: Bacteria > Bacteroidota > Bacteroidia > Bacteroidales > Bacteroidaceae > RGIG8745. The sequence continues at coordinate 3,240 of JAGASY010000022.1, read as the reverse complement.
TTTATGCTGTTGTCCTGCCATACAATCCAGCTCCATGTGCCGCGTCCGTACTTGTAGTTATGCTCTGTTTCGTAAAGCGGAGACACATTGTCCCATGGTGCAGTGGTCTCGACAATCGGTTTGAGTGTGGCTCCGACTGTGATTGTTCGCCACGGTGTTGCTCCCGGAAGGGAAAAAGCCGGTGCCACAGTGCCGTTGCCGTTGTTCTCTTCCGCCATAGGGAAAGCAATTGTGTATCGTCCGTCTCCTGTCATGTCGCTGAGATGAGAACCGCAATAACGGCTATCTACTCCTGTTTCGCTGACAAGTACCCAAGCTTCATCACCGACATGGTAAAGACATGGGAATGTATAGCCGTGGCCATACTGCGACTTGTCTGTCATCGGTGCTTCCGCCTTGTATTCTTCCTCATAGCTTGGTTTGGTACGCTTCCATCCAATCATGGCATCACTCTGCGGACAGATGAATGTGGTAGTATGCGAAGGAAAATCAAATGAAGTGGCTTCACTCTCAATTCTTATACTGCCTGTATCCCCCTGTTTAGGAATCTCATAGCGGAAAGCGATGTCGTTGTCTGATACACGGAAGACGACGGACATTTCTTTGCCTTCGGCATTTTTCATCTTTACTTGCAGTTCGTTGGCGACATAATGTACTTCTGCAACCTTGGAACGGTTGAGTGTGTAATGATTGTCAATCTTCTTCTCCGACTTTTCTTTAAATGTCATGGATTTGGAGAAATCTCCGATATTGGATGTGAATCCGAGAGGAGAAGGGTCGAGAACTGTCTTTCCGTCGTATGTCACCGAATATGAAGGAACCCCTCCTTCAATGTCAAAACTTAGTTTCAGACGTGCGTCCGGACCGTTGATTTCAGCTTTTTGTGCAAAGACAGATGCCGTTGCTGCAAAAAATGCAAAAAGAAATGTTTGTTTGTTCATATAATATTAATTTATGGATTTTGGGTATAAAGGTAGGGCTTTTTAATGAAAGTTACATGATTTTTCGTAAGTTTGCATTCAATAAAAGAAATATACTACTATTATGAATATAGCTATTGTAGGAACGGGGTATGTAGGCCTCGTGAGCGGAACGTGTTTTTCCGAAATGGGAGTGGACGTTACGTGTGTAGATGTCAATGAAGAAAAAATCAATGCCTTGTTACGGGGAGAAATTCCTATTTACGAACCGGAACTCGATGAAATGGTGCTTCGGAACCACCGTGAGGGACGTCTGAAGTTTACAACAGACCTTGCTTCAGTGCTCGATGATGTGGACATAGTGTTTAGTGCGGTAGGTACTCCTCCGGACGAAGACGGTTCTGCCGACCTCAGTTATGTGCTGCAAGTGGCGCGCACTGTAGGACAGCACATGAACAAATATCTGGTTCTGGTCACAAAATCCACAGTTCCTGTAGGTACAGCTCGGAAGGTGAAAGCGGTCATTCAGGAAGAACTTGACAAACGAGGAGTGCAGATTGAGTTTGACGTAGCTTCGAATCCGGAGTTTCTGAAAGAAGGTGCGGCCATAAAGGATTTCATGTCTCCCGACCGTGTCGTGGTGGGAGTGGAGAGCGAAAGAGCGCGCAATCTTATGACAAAACTTTATCGTCCGTTTCTTCTCAATAACTTCCGGGTTATCTTTACGGATATTCCAAGTGCGGAAATGATAAAATATGCAGCCAACTCGATGCTTGCCACTCGTATCTCTTTCATGAACGACATTGCCAATCTCTGCGAACTTGTAGGTGCGGATGTCAATATGGTGAGGAAAGGTATCGGATCTGATTCGCGCATCGGCTCAAAGTTCCTCTATCCGGGATGCGGCTATGGAGGTTCTTGCTTCCCAAAGGATGTGAAAGCATTGATAAAGACTGCCGAGCAGCAGGGATACGACATGAAAGTGCTGAAAGCTGTGGAAGATGTCAATGAGAAGCAGAAGAGCATACTTTTTGAAAAACTGTCGAAATTCTATGGCGGTGAACTTAGCGGAAAGCAGGTTTGTCTTTGGGGACTGGCATTCAAGGCGGAAACAGACGATATGCGCGAAGCCACATCACTTGTGACAATCAAACTGTTGCTTGAGGCTGGCTGCAAAGTGAAAGTATATGACCCGGTAGCTATGGATGAATGTCGTCGCAGGATAGGCGACACTGTGGAGTATGCTACAGACATGTATGATGCAGCTCTGAATGCCGATGCTCTTTTGTTGCTGACAGAATGGAAATGCTTCCGTCTGCCTTCATGGGGAGTCATTGCAAAAGAAATGAACAAGCCGCTTGTCATTGACGGCAGAAATATCTATGACCCGCAGGAGATGCATGAATACGGCATTGAGTACTTCTGCATAGGGCGATAGACTGTTTTTTTTTAGATAAGGATAAAGACGCTTGTAGCTAAAGGTGGAGATATGGCAGTTGTATAAGGAAACTTGCTGAATCTACCTATAGCAGACAGAGAGGTCTTTTATTTATTGTAACTTGTTGTGGGTTTGTATTTTATTGACATGGAAGCTTGTTGAATGTTTCTGTGTGAATAAAGTACAAACCCATATTATTGTTACTTTAGTTCAGGATAAAAGAGTAAAATCTTTGTTACTTCTTTGTCGTAAAATAAAGTATTGAAAAATAAAGATTTCAAGTTTTACAAGTATTGATTTTCTGAAGAGATGCCTGTCTTATTTTACAAGACAAATTGTAACTTTCGTTACTGTGGACTAAAGCGGCTATTTGCCTGTACTGGCGAAAGCATACTATACTCTATATACACCGACAATGCCTTGAAAACATATTGTATGTGCAGAAAAAAATCGAAAACAGTGCATTAAATTCTCAAATCAGCACTGCTGATTATAAAAACTACACTGCTGATTTTGTAAACTGCACTGCTGATTATAAAATCAACACTGCTGATTTGAGATTTCAGCATACTGTTTTCGATTCCTCTCTGCATAGATATTCTCTTTTTGTGAGCAAGTTTAACTTGTAAAACTTGAATAAAGATTTGTTTGTTGCTTTGGAACATATAAGATTTCCTGTCTCTATATCTTATATTGGTGGAAAAGTATTTAGAAATTTGGAAACGATTCAGGTGATTTTCCTGTTGGAATAAATCTTGCTGCGATAAGCAAAGGAAAGACAGTGGTTATGAAAAATAAGAATTAATTCTGGGTTTGTATATGCGGAGACTCATCTTTTCGGATAACTGTCATCAAAAAAGACCGGCATTGCAATGCCGGTCT
>JAGASY010000021.1 GCA_017621515.1 Bacteroidaceae bacterium | reverse complement strand
GTCTTTCAGCAGGTCTTTCATCACCTCCATCAGTTTGTCGGCTTGGTCTGCCGCGACACGGTAGAAACCGAAGCGGCTGGGTTCCTTGCACTGCCGGAAGAAGTTTTTGAAGAAGTTGTCCAGCACATCGCCGTGGCGGTCGAATTGCAGGAAACTCTGCGCATTCTCCGCTTTCGCGGGGGTACGCTTGGGAGAGCCGTCTGCATCCAGCCCGGCTACCACGCTGATCTCGCCCGTCTTCTCGTCACGGACTATCAGCACGTCCTTTTCACTTTTTTTCTTTGCCATTTGAAAAATGTTTTAATGGGTTATTTTTGAAAGAAATTATGGATACGAGCCTTGTAGAAGGCTATATCTTCTTTTTTGAAGTCCTTTACGTGTCCGGAAAGGAACGTCAGCACGTCCTCCTCGCTGTAATAGGTCTTTTTACCGAGCGTCTTGTACGGCAACGCGCCGATGCTGCGGTAGCGTTGCAGGGTACGCTTGCTGATCTGGAGCAGCATACAGAGGTCTTGGTTGTCGAACATCCTGATACGTTCTATCGGATTCGGAGCTTTACCGGACGGTTGCAAGGAAAGCAGCAGTTCGTCCTGACGGTCGAGCCGTTCCATCAACTTCCGCATCCAGCTCTCGAAATTGTTTCGGGTAAGCAGTTCCATACGTCACGTCCTCCTTCCTTTGGGTTTGCCGCCCGTGCGCAAAGCAAAGTTGTGGAACAAGGCGTCAATCGTTTCTTCTTTATTCCTGACCGTATTGTCGTTCAACAGTCTTTGTATTTCAGAAAGGCGGTAACGGCATTTGCCACGCACTATTATGTACTCGATACGGTGTTCGTCCCTCATGCGTTGCAGGGTACGGACGCTCACGTTCAGCAACTCGGCGGTCTGGGCGGTGTCAAGCAACCGGTCTTTTGTTTCCGTCTCCTGCCGTTGCCTTTCCTCTTTTAATTCGCGGATATATCCGGCTATTTCCGCAATCTGTTCCATCATAGTCTTATATGCGGAACTTTCAATTGTTATCACTTTCATATACTGTTGTTTTTATTGTTTCTGGGGCAAAGTTCGGCAATAAACAAAGGCGGCTTTAACAACTCACTACGTGACTCACGTAAGATTTTTATCGGGAATGGCTCCGTAACCCGGCAAAATGACGCAACAAGCTGCCTTATAGCGGAAAACCGCACCTGTTTCATAAGGTATCGTTACCTTTGCGCAAACTCATAAATCGTATGAATATGGAAATAGTATCTATTGAGAAAAAGACTTTCGATGAGATGATGGCACGGATGGGTGCTTTCGTGGAGAAGGTAGCCGCCTTACAGCGCAAGGGCGATGAAAGACGGCTTGCCAGATGGCTTACCGGTGATGAAGTATGCCGGCAGTTGAGAATCAGCCCGCGCACGTTGATGAAACTGCGTGACAAGGGTTTTATAGGCTACTCGCAAATCGGCTGTCGGTTTTATTACAAGCCGGAGGATGTGAAAAGGGTCATCCCGTTAGTCGGGACGATTTGCCCGGCAGACCGTTAACCAAGTATTCACCTGAAAAATCCTATGCAGAATGAACGAAGAAAACAATGTCATCACAATGGACACTGAATCTGTGACTGTGTTGTTGCAGAATATGCAGAAGAACTCGAAATGGCTTTCTGGCTTTTTGGAAAGTTACAGTCCTCCGCTGGACGGGGAACGTTACCTGACAGACAAGGAGGTGGCGGAACTGCTCCGTGTGAGCCGCCGTACCTTGCAGGAATACCGGAATAACCGCATATTGCCTTTCATCCTATTGGGCGGGAAGGTACTTTACCCTGAATCGGAACTGCGGAAAGTATTAGAGTCAAACTATCGGAAACCGGTTAGATAAACACGCGGGTATATAAAAAAGGAACGGACAACTCCATTCGTGGCTGTCCGTTCCTTTTTTGTTGGCGTATATGCGTGTTCAGCAATATCCGGCTTTCCCGTTCTGTAAGAACATCACGTATGCCTGCCGTTTTTCCTTCGAGAGTGCTTTGTCCACAAGCCATGTGCGGAACACGTGTGTGCAGTAGGTGTTCAATCTGAAAGCGACGGGGATGATGATCTCAAGCGAGTAAACATCCGCATACAGACCGTTTTCAAGTTGAATGTAGCGGCATACCTCGTAGTCACTCAACACGTCCGCTTTGAGGACGGATTTGATGGCGGCGTTCACTGCCGGGACACCCGTGTGGAACAGTCCGGCGATTTCTCCGGCGGTCATCCATACATCGTTACCGGTTACGCTAACGGTCTTGTCCTCTATAATGATTATGTCTCGTTTCATGGCTTCTCTGTTTTAAATGGTGCAACCTGCAAATTCCTCGATTTGGTTCAATCTTGTGGCAAGGTTCTCCATGTCTTGATTGAGCTTCTCTTTGGTTATTTTTGCGTATATCTGCGTTGTTTTTATACTCTTGTGTCCCAGCATGGAACTGACCGTTTCAATGGGTACGCCGTTAGAGAGGAACACTGTCGTGGCTGCCGTGTGGCGGCTTTGATGCCATGTGATATGCTTGGTAATACCGCAACGCTTGGCGACGGTACGGATTCCGGCAAGACACGTGTTGTAGTGGGGTACAGGGAAAATCCTGCCGTTTTCGCATAGCCCGCGGTATTTGTCGATGATGCGCTTTGCTATGTCAAGCATACGGATGTTGGACACCACACCTGTCTTCTGGCGGTTGATATTTATCCACTCGTGTTCATCAAAGTAGGTGCGGATATTCTCTTCCGTCAGATTGCGCATATCGGCGAACGACAAGCCCGTGAAAGCGCAAAACAAGTAGAGGTCACGATACAATTCTTGTTTGGCATTTTTCAATTTTCCGTCCATCAGTAAATGGATTTCGTCTTTGGTTAAGAAACTACGTGTCGTTTCTTCCTTCTTGACTTCATAATCACGAAACGGATCGCGTGTCAGCCATTCGTTGTTAATGGCGATAAACACCATCGTGCGCAGTGGGCTGACATACTGCCATACGGTATTGGTGCAGCAATGTTTGTCCGTGCGCAGGAACATCTCGAAGTCGGAAATGAAAGCGGGTGTAAGCTCTTTCAAGGCGATGTCCTTCACGTGGTAGCGGATGGTGAGGAACTCTTGCAGGTGCTTGTAAACACTCTTGTACTTGACAAACGAGGCTTTTGCTTTCATGCCGGCCTCCACTTGTTTGGCATAATCCGCGTTATGTTGTTGGAACACCTGCATCAGCGTGTGGCAGCGGTGTTCCAGTCCGAGAAAGGCGTTCTTTACTTTTTCCGCTGTGACGAAGTTGTCACGCTCCATGATTTCCTGATAGTGCTTATTGATGCGTACCCGCATCTTGTCAAGCATACGGTTCGTTTCGAGTGCAGCCGTGCTTCTGCCTGTGACACGTCCTCCTTTGGTGTCCCACAGCTTGGGATCGACGGTCAGTTTGCAACTGAACTGCGTCTGGCTGCCGTCCACCGTGATGCGTCCCATGACGGGCACTGTCCCGTCCTTTTTCACTACCTGACGTTTGAGGTAGTAGATAACTGAAAATGTACTCTTCATCGTTCTTAATTTTTGGGGTTCAAAATTAGTTTGTGAAGAGCTTGTTGTCGGTACGCAAAACACGGAGGAACGGCGCAATCTTTGTCAAAGGCAAATTATTTTTGCGTGAGATATTGGTAACTCACTATAAAATAGCTATCTTCGCCATTTTGCAAGCAGTCGGAAAGTCCATCTTCCGCATGGTTACGGACAAGTAACGTAGCTAAGTCCTAACCTGACTGAAAAAAGGCTTTTATCGCCTTCATGCTTTTTGAGGATATTGCCTAAAACGCCTACCTATCAATATCTTTGCCCAGTTTTTCCATATTTCACTTTTTATGCGTAACTTTATTTGCATAAAATACAAAGAATTACAAACAATAAAGGCACAGAGTCTTTGAAAATCTCATTGTCAATATTCTGGGGCTATTGTCGCCTATTGTATGTTTCCTAAAAATCGTGTATCAATGTGCTGCGGACATTGGACACACAACTTGCATTATTCTAAATTCATCGAACTCACGTTAAAAAGACTTTGTTGAAAGTATAACTATAGATGGAATATTGGTAAAGCCCATTCAGGTATGTTTTTCACATATTGTTTTGCAAGTTTTCCCTTAGTCAGGCGGAATAAGAGATGCGCGTTCTCATTGTCTATAGAGTTGTCGTAAATATATGTTCGATCAGCCAGCCGTGAGGCAAGACAGCAATTCATGAGTGATTTGTGATAGCGCGAAATAATTTTGGCGATGGGTACATCATGACCTCCTTCCATTACACGGTGTGCAATACGGGCTGCATTGATGGTGGGAGAAGCGGTGCAAACGAAAAAAAGGCGAACAAAAAAGCCTGCCATGACGGCACGGTGTATGTACTCCACTTTATTTTCTACGGAGAGTACGGTCTCAAATATTAGACTTTTGTGTTCAGTTAGACATTGTTCTCGTAATTGCTCACAATATTTTACAGATTTCATTATTGCTTCGTGTGAATTCCAATCGCCAAACTTCTCTTGTGCCACAATATCAGGATTAACGTAAACCGCATCTTCCATCCATTCATGTTTAAGTATGCGGGAAGTCACGGTAGTTTTACCGGAACCATTTGGTCCTGCCACAACAATTAGCACTGGTTTATGCTCCATGTTGTTCATTTATTGAAACTCACATTATATGTTTTGCTCCATGCTGCCAGATGACTGTTGATGTCATCATTTATCTCCCGAAAGAACTTACGGTGCGCTTCGTCCGATTTCTTTTTAGCATCTTCTGCTGCTTCTTTCATCAATTGTGTGAGCATTGCGTCTGTAGGCTCCTCTATGCTCGTCAGGCGATATGATTGCATTTTTTTTTCTGACATACTCGTTTTTTTTTGAATCTTCAGATGCAAAGGTAGCTATAATTCATGAATTTGTAAGTTTCCTTTCCTTAAAAAGACAAATCAATTTATAATCTGTTTATAAAAATCTGGAACATCTACATAACACTCTCTTAAAAGATGATAAATCGAAATATAAAAGGGTGCGTATTGGTAAAGCAATACACACCCTTTTACAATATAGATGAAGTTAATTTAATCAGAATGCAACTTTCTCAGTCTTGGATGAACCGTTTGAATATACAGTCTTACGGACGGCGATGCCTGATTCCGGTTTGGCAATCTGTATGCCTGAAACTGTATAGTATTCAACAGAGACAACAGACAGTGCTGAATCCTCAACTCCGTCAATGCTGTTTGCTTCGGAGTCAACCAATATGTTTATCTTATTTGAGAGATCGACCATTTTGTCGCCGTCACGGTAGCATGTTACGGCTGTATATCCATCGCCTTCTGGAACTGAGATAACACCACTGAGGATAAGTGTGCGACTCTCGCCCGGAGCAAGGCGGCAAGGAACTGTGAAATACTGAGACTGGGAAGATGTACGTCCTTTATATACGCGTACACCTACTTCATCATAATATTCTGTTGTTCCGGTGTTCTTTACCGTGATTGAGAACTGAACCTCATGGTTTACATAGACCGTGTTCGCATCCGATGTCAGCAATACCGGAGCACTTTCGTCTGTTACCTCTGAGTCGTTCTTCGCTCCTTGGAATGTGATATTTCTTCCTGAAATAGTCATGTTCCACGTTGTAATGTTATTGTAGTATGCGCGGACAATATCAGCATTTTTCTGACCTTCATTCTGTGCAACGACACAAACTTGGTAAGTTCCGTCAGGTACGTCTGCTGGGATTGCAGATGAGACTGTCAGTGACGATACTGATGTGCCGATTCTGAATCCTGTGGTCTGAAGAGTGGTCATGCCCAGAGTCATATAAAGTTCTCCATCTTTGTAGATGCCCAGACCGAGTTTTCCGTTGTCGAAGTTTACAGCATTGTGTACAAGATTTGTGGTTTCGAACTGGACTGCAGCCCCACGGCTGTAATTAAACTTTAGAGGACGTATTGTCTCTGCCTCGAAACGGCTTACATATTCGCCTAATGTTTCCGGCTGTACTCTGAGGAATATGTTCTGCATGTAATCGAAGGAACCAACACCTCCGCCGATACCTCCTTCGCCCGGTTGCAAAGCTGTAATTTCAAAATATCCGTCATACATTCCTGCCCATCCCCAGTTGAAGTGGAATTTGCCTGTAGCTGCTTCGTAACCGTCGAGCACAAAGAAATGTCCCATTGCTCCTGACAAGTCGCCCACTCCTTGGAACATTACGGGGCGGCGCGCATTCAGTTCTTCAAATATGGCTGCTTTCCATGCACCGAGAGATACGTTGTCACGACTCTCGACTAATATGTTTTTATTATAGCCGAAATAATTGACTAATGCTTGTGCAGCAAGAGGACCTGCGGCTGCACTTGCGTAGGCTGAATACATCATATCGACAGCTACACCACAGTGGTACATCAATGTAGCCACAGCGTTGCATTCTGCATCTGAAGAGTAGTTTCCATACGTGTTGGTCATGTTTGCCCAGTCGTATGTGGTCTCACCAAAATTGGCAGTGCATGAAGTGGCATTGGCATTGGTGTGAGAACCTATACCTTTTGCCGGATATTCGTAGTATTTCATGAGTTGTGCCATACCTGTTGCCACACATCCGGTCATGGCTTTCCCATCTTTTGTGATTGGACAGAGCATGTTGTAAGGATCGTCTTGGTTCCAACGTGTCTGTATCAGTGGTTCTACGTCTTTTTGGCTGTCTGATACGTGTGTTCTTTCAGAGATTGTTCCGTATGTCTTGGCAGCCTCCATTTCGCGTGTGTAGAAGTCAAGCATGTATGCCAGTCCTTCTGGAAGGTTATCGGCACTTAGAGTTCCTGTAGTGGAATATCCGAGCACATCCTTGAATGTGTCGTCTCCGGAAACAACCACGTATCCTTGGTCTGCTCCTACATTATAGATATAGTAGGGGGTGAACTCTGTGAAGACATTGGCTGTGCCTCTTGTCTTGGTATTGGCGATGACTGAAGTTTCAAGTGTCAGTTTGAAATCTGAAGTGGTACGGACAAACTTGGGCTGCTGAGCTATGAACTTTGCGGCAATCTCACGAGCTTGACTTGCACTTCGCGGTGCAGCTATTGCTGACGAGCCGACAGCTAATAGCAATAATGTTATAAGATTCTTTTTCTTCATCATTCTTTTCTGATATTATAAGCAAAACGGATTAAGAGATATGAACACCAACCGATGCGCTTTCTCATTAATCCGTTTATGCTTTGTTAGGTTTTATTTGTTGAATGTAAATTTCATGTTGCTGAAATTAAAGAAGTACGCATAAGGCTGTGAGGTTGATGAGATAATAAGACCCATCATCGGATAGTCGAAGGTGATGGTTTCAAAGTCTTCGCTTACGGTTCCCGTAAGTACTCCACTTGTGGAGTGACCGGTTGAAGAAGGTGTAGCAATGATGATACTACAGTGTTCAAGATCCGGATTGCTTCCGTCAGAGTTGAAATTGATGTCCTCACCGATTGTAGAACCGAGCTGTATTGTCACAGTGGCTTTGCGAGTGCTCTCATTATAACTGAAATTAAGTGGGAAAGAGAGAATATCCAGTACTTCGCCTGTCCAATCTGACCACGGTGTAACTTGGTATTCTCTTCCATACAGAGGATCATTGTCGTCATATACTTGGATATTGGTTGTCCATGTCACTTCGTCATAGTTTTCACTCATGAGGTTGGTGGCTGTAACAGTCCAACTACCGCCCATACGGTCGTATGGAAGATCATCATTATCAAGAATGGTCACATGGGTTGTTGCCTGTTCTAAGTTTAGCTTGGCACCTTTTACATCTGTAATGTTGAGGTCGAATGTGCGATCTTCATTGATAATATGATCATCTACCAGTTTGATCTCAATTCTACCTGTATTTTTGGATGCCGGTATAGTTACAGTCTTGGAAGTGATAAGGTAATGTTTGTCCTCCACACAGTTCTCGTCTGTAACGGTTACATCAACTGTCACTTCTATAGGACCGTTCTGTACACCTGTTACTGACACAGGAACGGAGAACAAACCTTTGCTTTCCTTTACAGAATATTCCGGCTCTCCCATACTGACTACCGCATCTCCGGTATTGAACTTCTCATCATCCCCACATGAAGTGAACAATAGTCCTGTGCAGGCAGCTATTAATAAAAAAATCTTCTTCATATCTACTGAGTTCTTTTTTAGTTTGCAGAATATCCCGGATTCTGCTGGTTCTTAATCTGAGGATTAGCGTCTAATTCATGGCTTGGAATAGGCCAAAGGAAACGATAGTCGTCTTTTTCGTATTCCAGTTCGTAACCGCCACTTTGTCTATCAATTACATTCTCTGCACCTCCCTCTTGTGGATTGCCACGTTTGAAACCGAGATTCCAACGTTTGAGGTCGCCCATGCGGAAGCCTTCGCCGATAAGTTCACGGTGGCGCTCGTTACGTATTTCGTCTCTTAATTCGAGACCTGTGTAAGAGTGGTTGCCTAAACCGCGTGTTGATTGAAGGGCACTGAGATAGGTATTTGCCAATCCCTCTTCATTGAGGTTGTAATATGCTTCTGCGGCAATAAGGTAAAGCTCTGCACTTCTGAACGGTTTCGAAATATTCGAGAAGTTGGAGTTTGTACCGGAATACAAAGTCGGGTTGCCCGGATATTTGCAGAACCAGAAAGGAGTTGCTTTACCTCCGGTATTTTCTATCTCACGGTCTTTGAAGAAAGTATCCCAACGTGTATCGTTCTCATCAAACAAATAGACTGTCTCATTAGTCGGAATATAGTCTGGATAGCTTGTGTTGGACATGAATCTTTCTCCGGTAGGGGAGCCTTGATGCGCGAAGTCCATTTCTACTTGCCAGAGCACCTCCGTTCCTTCATCATTGAGCCAAAGGTTGTTGAACTGTGAACGAGTTGTCAGAGGATAACGGTTGGTTGCAATTAAGTCTTTAGCGATTTCTCCCGCTTCTTTGTCTTTTCCCATCGTGAGATATACTCGTGCCTGCATGGCTTTTACCACATCCGATGTAATATATTTGGACATGGAAGTAGGTTCGTCATTCGTATTCTTTTCGTAAAGGGAAATTAGACTGTCTGCTTTTGCAAGGTCATCATTGATTAACTGATATGTTGCACGTAAAGAACTTCTACCCGGATAAGTTGTGTTATCTCCGGTAGGAGCATATACGGTTTGAAGAGACAAACCCAATGCTGGAGCATCTACATCTGTAGCATTCTTGTAAGACATGCAGAACTTGTCTGCGAGATTGGTATAGCAGAATGCACGTATGAAATATATCTCACCGGCATATCTGTTCAATGAATTGCGGTCTTTTTCCACAAGGGATTGGTTTGCAAGGTGTTTGTTAACACCCTCAATAAAGTAGTTGGATTCGGCAATTATAGTATAGAATCCGGAATAATAGCTGTCTATCTCACTGGTGTTGGAGAGTATAGTTCCATTATAGAATTCCATCAGACGGTTACCGTTTCCCAGAACTGCATGGAAGTCATCCATTTGAATATCGCTGAGTATGACGTAATTACCTGTCGTGAGGGAACGCATATATGAATACATACCATTACGGAATGACTCACAATCAGCTACAGTATTCAGTGCTTCTTTGTCTGGAATTGTACCTTCAGGCATCTTATCCATGTCACAAGAAGCCAAAGTCAGTGCGATAGAAGCTAAAGCTAAATATATTTTTTTCATTTTTATCCTTACTGTTTTTGTTGATTAGAAAGTAATTTCACAACCGATAGTGTATTCACGTGTATTCGGATAGTTGAATTGGATTACATTTATATCCGGTTCTGGGTCATATCCGCTATAGTTCGTGAATGTAAGCAGGTTACGTCCTGTTACATATACATTAGCCCCCTTGACGAATTTGTTTTCTCCAAACCATTGTTTTGGAAGGTTGTATCCGATTGTAAGTTTTTTCAGACGGCAGAATGACGCGTTCTCAATAAGGTGATCGTCCATCTGAATCAACTCTCCGGCAGCAGGGATATTGGTAATTTGTCCCGGTGTTGTCCACATGTTGAGCATCTCTTTGCTTTGGTTGTATGTAGCTCCATTCTGGGCATTCTCGTAGAAATAACGGTCATTGTTGAGTGCATATTTGCCTAATGCAAATGTAAAGTCTGCACTGACAGAAAGACCTTTCCACTGGAATGTGGTGCCAAATCCTCCAGTCCACGGTGCAAAACGCTGCTTGCCTGTGAATACGGAATTGTTGTCTGAGTCATACGTCTTTGTCAAGTTGCCGTCGGCATCATACCATACCTGTGAACCGTCACGAGGGTCGATATATGCACGTTTTACAGTGTAGAACTCTCCGTATGGCTTGCCAACTTGAAGTTTTAAACCTGTATTTGAGATTTCATATTCATCAAGTCCGTTGAACAGTTCTGTAATCTCATTCTTGTTGTAGTTCACATTAGCTCTTACATTCCAGTACATGTCAGGACGGTTCATAATGTCATATCCTACTTCGAGGTCGAAACCTTTGTTTACCATAGCTCCGATATTTCCTTGTCCACTGCCATATCCTGTTGTATAGGAATAAGGAATTGAAAGAAGCATATCTGAAGTTTTCTTATGATAATAGTCAATACCTATTGACAGTCTGTTGAACAAGCGTGTCTCGATTCCAACGTTAGTCTGTGCCACGGTTTCCCATGTAAGATTGTCGTTGCTTGGCTGTATCAACACCATACCGGAATTGCCGTCATATTGGATATTAGAACCGGAAACAAGTCCAAGATAAGCATAATCGTCAATGCTTGAGTTACCGGTTGTACCGTAGCTCAGTTTGACATCAAACTGATTGACGTATGGTTTCAGGTTCGCCATGAATGATTCTTTCATGACATTCCATCTTCCTCCGACAGACCAGAATGTTGACCAGCGGTGATTTTTTGCAAATTTTGAGCTTCCGTCACGACGAATACTTGCATTGAAGAAGTATTTCTCACGGTAGTTGTATGTACCCTCTCCAAAGAAAGAGTTGAATACCGTTTCTACAAATGATTGAGTAACGGTTGGCTCTTCTGTGGCATTTGAGAGAAGCAACAAACGTATATCTGTCAAGCCGTTGCGAGTAGCACCGAATCCTTCACCTTTGGTATAGATTGACTCATGACCAAGGAGGAACGAAATGTTATGGTAAGAATTTACGGTGAACATGTATTCCGCAGTGTTTGTTGAAGTCAACGTATAAGAACGTGTCGTAGATTCTGTTCTATAAGCGGTGCTACCGTCTGAGAACATATCAACTTCATCACCCATAGGAGAAACGTAAGCATTGACAGGCATAAGTACATTGCTGAACTTTTCATCGTAGCCGGACAAAGCCTGTGCTGCACGTATGGTAAGTCCCTGTATAGGATTCAACTGCTCATAAAGGCTTGCGTCCAAATGTACAACCTTACTTTTGCGAGAGCGGTTCTCATTCAAATAATATGGGTTGAACAGTTTGCTTTCATGAAGATAGTCGGCACGTCCGAGGAATGTAGCTTTACCATTCTCGTCGTAAGTGTAATAGTTCGGAGAATCGTCCGGACGGGCAAGACGTGAGAAGATTGTTGGGTTTGTAGTGTATAATCCGCCGGATGCGTTTTGTTCCGGGTTTACTTCACTCTGGTTATAACTCAAATTAACATCGAGTCCAATCTTAAAGATTTCTGCAATTCTTATGTCTTCATTGAATCGTACAGATTCACGACTTACAGAAGACATTGGCTCAATACCATCTTTTGAGAAGTGGTTGAGAGAGAGATAATAATTTGTGTTCTCTGAGCCACCTGTTACAGAAGCATTGAGATTGAAAGTAGGAGCGTTGTCACGATAGATATAATCTTGCCAGTCTGTATCAATTCCGTTCAGAGTGACTACCTTCTTGTGTTCCAGCCATGTGGCATTGTTCACAAGTGTAGGGTCAAGCATTTCACGGAACTTCAAGTATTCGGCAGAATTCATCATCTTCACACCGCTGTTGATTACATTAGAAACACCGTATTGTGCTGAAATCTTGACTGTAGGTTTTTCACCCATCTTTCCTTTCTTTGAAGTGAGCACGATAACACCGTTAGCAGCACGTGAACCGTAGATTGCAGTACTTGCTGCATCCTTCAATACTGATATTGATGCAATGTCAGATGGGTTGAGGGCATTGAATACATCACTGGTTATCGGACTACCATCAAGTATGAACAAAGGCGTATTACCTGCAGAGATGGAATTGACACCACGAAGACGAATTATGGCTGATGCTGTCGGTTCACCGGAACTGGAAAGAACTGACAAACCGGCTACTTGTCCTTGAAGGGCATCCGTAAAGTTTGCTGTAGGAATATTCTGTATTTTTTCTGCGCTTACAGCAGCTACTGAACCAACTACTGAACCTAATTTCTTTGCTGAACCATAACCAGTGACGATGACTTCATCTACAAGCTCGCTATCTTCAGAAAGTGCAATTTTCATCTGTGTACCGAACTTTATTGGTACAACAACCGTTTTCATTCCTACAAAACCAACTTGCAATGATTTTGCATTTGTGGGAACTTCCAGTGTGAAATTACCGTTTGCATCAGCAGCAGCTCCCACGGTTTCATGTCCGACTACAATGACTGTTGCACCGGGTAGTGGAAAACCGTCATCTGCGGCAACGACAATACCTGTCACTTTTTTTGTTGATTGTGCACTAATCTGGATGATTGCAACCAGTGCAAAAGTCAACGACAAAAGCAGTTTTTTATACATAATAATATTATTTTTTTACACACAATTCAGTCTCAGTCTTTTTTTGAAAGAATGAAACTGAATTATGCTTTATTTATAAGCGTTTACTTAATTACCTTTACTGTTTTTTGTACATTTCCTTCAAAACGCAGAATATAAGTTCCGTGTCCAAGTTCATCAGCTGCCATTGTACAATGACCAGATGCTGGAAGTGAAGCATGCTTTATCAGTTGACCTGCCATATTATATACGGCAACAGCATTCACTTCATTCGGATAATTGAGAACGAGTGCATCTCCAAGGAATTGAGCTTTAATATTTTCAGTAGATTCTACAGAACCGATACCTACAGTGGCATCACCCTGCAAAACTGTGATGTACATTTCTGTACCCATAGAGACAACTCTTACTACTCCGTGTCGTCCGCTCACACCTTCTGGAAGCGGGTCTGCAGTAATGTTCAGTGAGCTGGTAAAGTTTGTTTCATTAAATGACTTATCTATCTTTATCCAGTCTGCTTCAGGATAGAGATACCAGTTCTCTGGTGAGAAGTAAGTTTCACATGCCACGTTGACCGTGCCGCCTTCGTTTGGAACAACTACTTCATTCTTTCCTTCAGTCGGATAGAGATATGAATAAACTGCATTGAAGTGGATGTACATAGATACACACATGTTGCCTTCTCCATCCATACTGTTGAGTCCTTCTGCAACATCGTAGATTGTATAAGAGTTATCACCAGATAGAGCTACAAAAGCGTATGATTCACCAGAGTCATGGTTGAACACTTGCGATACTGGAGCGATAGTATTGACACCAGTCTGGTTGAAGCCTTCAATAAATACAAATGCAGCTGAATTAATCAATACGGTATTTGCAAATGGGAATGCCATAGAATAACCGACAGTAACACCCTGAGCATCTCTTATTCTGACTACATCGCTTGCTTTTATTCTGGTAGTGGCGATAACTTCATCTGTTATCTCATTGTTCTCTACCTTATATATAGTACAAGTGAACTCTGCAGAAGATCTTGCAGAGAAATCAAAAAGTGAAAGCCATACTTCAGATACAAGATAAGGTGCTTTTGGCTTCTCAAATAGGTTACCTATACCGTGTACTTTGCGTCCCCAAAGAGCTTCACCACCTGTTCCGAACACATATTGCCCTGTTCCGGAAGCAGCAGCCCAAAGGCCTTTGCTGTAATCATAGTTTGCTGCACCGAATACGACCTGACTCCCGTCTGCATACGACATACCTGTGTTGCCGCCATACTTCACCATGCCGGCTCTTGTGTAAGTGTCAGTATGGATGTCACCGGTAGCTTTCAACTGAGGATAAGCCATGAAATCGCTGGCAGGGTTTGCAGGAATAACCAAATCTTTTTCTATTGAAGTTACTGTTGCTCCTGTTTCATCAGTATAGTTCCATTCAAATGATTTTGCATCGTTATTTGAAATATTCGGCCATGTCAACTCTTCATTTGCCGGTGCAAGCATATAAGTGCCGTTACCGCCGTCCATAAGATAGAATTCTTTAGAAAGACCGTAGTTGAAGCAGCCCTCTGGTATGCGGTAGTTGGCAACTGGAAGCAAATCACTGACACGGACAGCATCAAGCAACATTGATGTACCCATCTTTCCTGTATAGCGGAATGCAACTTGGATAGAATTATTTTCTGCTTTTATATTGGCAAGAGGAATTGAGAAATGATGCCAAGTGAAATCAAGCAGATTCTTCTTTATTTCATTGTCATCTTCCAGATTGGTATTTGCAATCAGTTTATCTACATAGTCTGAAACCTTCAGCACGGAAGTATAATCTTCCGGATCGTAGCTTGTACCGCGTCCGCCGACTCTTACAAGAACTTCAAGGTCGCAAGAGAGACGGTTCATGTCAAATATCGTATCAGTGCCTTCAATGAGATAATGAAGATAATACGGAGTAAAAGCTAAATCAAATGATAAATAGTTTGAAGACTGTGTATTTGCTATTCTTGGAGAAACAAGCCATTCGTCCTGCTGTGGTGCCGGAGTCAATACAGTCTTGTTGTCTGCCGCAAGAATATCATAGCTGTAAGGAATACATGCCACATAATCTCCCGATACTGCGTATGGAATATAATATCCGTCGCCCTGGTATATCTGCCATGTCGGATTGTATCCTGTAGCAGATGATATGATGCTTGGGTCAACATTTGAATGCTTATACCATGCAGATGGAATGAAATTAAAAGTTTTTCCATCCCATTCGTGCCAGTTTTCATAGAAGAGCGTGTCTTCTGCTGTGTAGTTCGCTTTGCGCGAATATGCACTCGATACATTCGCTTTGCGAAGTCTGTTCATTGCCGATTTGGCAGAACGAAGTGTTGTCTTTGCCTTTGCGAGTGAGACAGCACCTGTGGCAGTCACCTTGTTGCCGACTGCATTGATTTCCTGCTCTGTGACAAAACGCTTCTGCGCACGGCTGATAAATTGTGGTCTGTTCAAGTTACTGCCGAAAGGCATAATTTGAGCAGAAGATTTACCAGCATTTATTTCCTGCGCAAAAGAGGATGTCAATGCTAATGTAAGAGCGGAAATGCTCAAAGTAATTTTTTTCAAGTTCATTTGGTCAATATATATACTTATTTTATTAATTCTTCAATACACAACATCAGGTTATAAGGTTCTAAGGTGTAAGATATAAGATAATCATAATAGAAAATGATAAATCTCATAAGGTTCTTACCGCCTCGGAAACTTATAACCTATATGCGGAAGGTTTATTTTATTGCGACCTTACCAGTGTGGTTTTTACCGCCGGCCTTCAGACTATATACATATACACCGGCAGGAAGAGCAGAAAGTGAAACCGTTCCATTTCCTTCTACAGTTTTGTGCATAATAGCAGCACCGTTTGCAGAATAAATGTCAAGAGTTCCTGATGTGGAAAGGTTGTATCTGATGCCTTCTGTTGTCGCATTCACTGCATTGTCTGTAGAAATGCCGTTCACACTCAACACATTATCAGGGTCGCACACAAGAGTGAGCACGAAAGAAATATCCTCAGCACCGGCTTTCACTGTGAGTTTAAGCTTGCGCTGAATTGGATATGTAGGAGCAACACCGTCAAAAACAACACCTTCATAGAATATCACAGAACCGAAGTTGATGTGTGTCTGCGTGTCAAGAGATTTTCCGGCTTCCATCGCTGCGCTTTTTGTCACAGTGAAGTTGTTATTTTTGTTCAAAGGCTCGCAATCACCGCCGAAGCAAATTTGTGAAACACCTTTTGTTTGTTCTTCAACTTTGTCAAGGTCTTCAGCTGTTACGATCACATTCTGTGCAACAGAAGAAGAGACCATAATTTCAGGTTTCATCTCATAAACATGCACCTCAAATGCACCGGGAACAACAGTCTTAATGTCGTCAAATGTCAAAGTATAGTCTTTGCCGTTCTCCATTGCAACTCCATCCACTGTTACACCAAGTGTTTGAGCAAAGGCAGTTGTTGCAGTGAACAACATTGCTGCCAATAAAGAGTAAAATTTTTTCATTCTTAGTTCTTATTTTTTATTATTGTTCAATCTTCTGCAAAGATTTGACTGGGGTCTCCACAATCTGCAAGACTCCTTCACTATCATTATATACAAATGCTACGACAGAAAGATTCTCTGCATTCCATTTCTCATTGACTGCAATGCTATGCTGCTTAGTGTCATATACATTGGCAGAGAGTGAAATTTCTTCTCCCCATGTGCCGTTTACACTGCTGCGGAATACATGGTTATGCACATAGTTGCCATCATATCCGCCGCCGGGGAGTTGTTGCAATGCCACGATATTGCTTTCCGTTATCCATAATTGGAGTTTACCGTTAATATCCTTTACCGGATTTAAGTCCGTTTTGATTACCACAGATGTACCGTCCATAGAAAGCGTTGCAGACAAATCCATGTCCACAGAAGTTTCTTTTTCCAATTCCGTACGGACAACTGCACTCCAGTCCTTAAAATCTAAGACAGTAGGATTTCTATTGATTATTCCTTTCGGATAAGCCGGTATATTCCATTTATTCGCATATTCATCACCTTCTTTTGTCTTCAGTCCTGCTGGAGCCGGTATCGCAGAAGGACCTGCATGGATACTGACCGCGATAATTGATTCTCCGTTCTCACCCGCCTTCAAAGCATCTATCACTTCATGCGCATTCGGACAGTTCACACAAAATTGTCCCGTGAAATCCTCTATGAGTACATTGCGTTTTGCTATAACAGCATCGCCGAGTACATAACGCTCGTCTTCATCTATTGAGTCACATGCTGTAAAAGCCGAAAAGGCGACAAACGCAGATAATATATATGACAATTTACCTATCTTCATATCTTAGAAATTGTAATTGTAAGAAACTTGGAATCCTTTGCTTGCCGGTACCCAGCGGCATACACCGCCCGAGCAGTTATATCCGGCACGAGTACGTCCGTAACCGGCCATAATTCGGTGTGAACCTATATTATAGGTAATATTACCCATATAATAGTGTTCCTTGTCTGTATATACTCCATTTAGGTAAGGACGTCCGTACATGTCACTCACTGTAAACATGAAATGCGGAAGAACAGAGAGTTCAAGCAAGCCATATACCCAGTCGCCGCTTTCGTGCTTAGTACCCAGATATTGTGCTTCTGCGCGCAAAGTCATTTTGTTGTTGAACTGATATTTTCCTTCTGCCACAAAGATATTCGACTTTATCATGCCGCCATGACCTTCCACAATTGTCTGGTTGTATCTTTGATTCATGTACATGAAGTTAAGTTTAAAGCTCTTTGTGAATTTTTTCTCCAGTTGAACGTTGATGTCCTGATAATACGCTTCATCGCTCATCCCGAAGAACTTAGTTGTGTAACCGTCCGTGCCAATCTGAGAACCGTGGAACGTTTCTGTGGTGGTATAGTCAAGGCCACGTACATGGCTCACATTCAATTTGAGCTTTGTACCATACTTTCCTCCCAGAGGCGTCTTGCGCTTGAATGTATATCCGAACTCACCTTGGAAAGCCCATTCTCCCGGAGTAAGGTTTGGACTGATTGTACCAATCTGAGTAGCATACGGATATAAAGCAGCAAGTGCATACGTGTGCTGATAAGCAAAAGTAGGCATGTTATTAATATATCCGGAAGCCAGCGTCATGCCTCGTTGGCTGCGGAAAGACATGTCTTCACTGCGCTTTGCCTGTACAAGGGCACTGAAACCTGTTTTTGAATATGATGCGGAAAGCATCACTGCATTTCCCTTGTGGAATATGTATCCGTTGTCTGCACAAGGATTGTCGTCTCTCCAAGCATATTCTCCGAGAATACTGAAGTTGCCTTTCTGGAAACGAGTGCGTATGTCAAAAGCATTCACGTTGTGAGGAAAATTGGCATAAAAGTTAGTGCCGGGTATATTGATATCCTCAAAGCCTTTCGGATGCTTTTTCTCATTCTTCAATACCCATGAACCTCCCAGCATCCACGTGATGCCGTTGTTGTTCATCTGCTTGAAGTATTCATCAAGATTAATTTCCAAATCAGCACCATATACCCATGAGTCTGTACTCCAGTCCCAGCACTGACGCTGTACACCTGCCAGAGCCGTAAACTGTACACCTTTTATATTGTTCAGTTTCACACGTCCGCCGCGCAAAGCGTTGTCAATACCAAGGCTACGTTCCTCGTATGTACGCAAAATGAATCCGCTGCCGAACTGCTCATAGTAGTCTCCGACAGTAAGTTCCATTCCTTTATATTTCCCTTTCACATAAATGTGCGGAACTCCCCATCCCTTGAAATCAGGCTGGAAGTTCTCCACAAATCCGGGAAGCGGATGTTCAAGGTATTCAAAGCGTGCACCGGCGTCCACATATTTGCTGATCATATTAAGGTCAACATACGTATTTGTCAGCACGTCATCGTTATTCTTGTCGTCCGTACCAATTTTCTTGTCTGTTTCCGGTACAAGAATATCGCTCTGCACACTACCATGCAACGTTATTCCGCCATCGTTCTGCGCTATAGCCGGAACTGCGGAGGAAACGGCGAAGGCAGCGGCAATAGCCAGCCTGTTGTTCAGTATCATCGGATTTTTAGATATTATGAGTTACTTTATTTCTTGCCGGAGATAAGTTCACGTACCTTTTCTATGATGTGACCTTCCGCACCTTCTGTATATCCGCTTCGTGATTCTGCGATAGTACCGTCACCATTTACAATAAGCACGTGAGGAATCATCTGAATGCCGAGTGCGCGACGGAAGTCACTGTTCGGGTCAAGTAACACTTCATATTCCCAGCCTTCGCTGTCAACCATTGGCTTCACCTTGTTGATATTCTGCCCTTGGTCTATGGATATGGCATAGAGCTTAACTCCTGTTTCGTCCTGCCAGTCGGCATATACTTCGTTGATGGCTTTCAGTTCGCGGTTGCAAGGTTTGCACCATGAGGCAAAGAAACTAATAACAAATGGCTTACCGTCATTATTCAACTTGGATGTGTCAACAGTTTTACCATTAATATCCTTCAACTGGATTGAAGGCAACTGTGCAAATGATGTCAGTCCCGCCAATGCAAATGATATTGCGCACAATAGTTTTTTCATTTTGAATTAGTTTTATAGAATTTCCCCACAAATTTATCACATTTTATTCAAATTACAATCCATGAAGTTATAAATTATGGATATTATAACCATAATGAGGTATTTTAAATAGGAAAAAATGAGTTTTTTAACATACTGACATTACATTGTTATGATTATGTGACAACTTGCTGGTTTCCTCAACCAAAATCTTATGGCAACCAGTTTAACCATTTCCTCTGCCGAGTCGAGAGTCTTTTATTGTTTAGGCATAGTCTTCTGTCATAATCTGCCCATGAGAAAGACATTTCTACCACACTGGAGAGCAGAAAACAATGCACCAAATTCTCAAATCAACACTGTCGTTTTTATAATCAACAGTGCTGTTTACAAAATCAACAGTGCTGTTTTTATAATCAACAGTGTTGATTTGAGAATTTAGTGAACTGTTTCCAAATTTTCCCTGCGCATAATATATGTTTACAAGGCATTGTACATAGATGCTTTCTTCAATGTATTTGAGCCAATGCCACAGAAATGATTTTAACCGTGCAGGTTGAATTTTTTTATGAGGCTTTTAAAGGTTATCTTGCGGTTATATTTGACAGACTCCATTTTGTCATTTA
Source organism: Bacteroidaceae bacterium (assembly GCA_017621515.1). GTDB lineage: Bacteria > Bacteroidota > Bacteroidia > Bacteroidales > Bacteroidaceae > RGIG8745. Next base: position 772 of record JAGASY010000021.1, on the reverse strand, counting down.
TGTGGTTGTATTCACAAACACACCTGTTTAACATACGGAGGAGTCTGTGAATACAACCACATAAATGACAAAATGGAGTCTGTCAAATATAACTAAAAATCAAGACGCTCTTTGATTGTTGCAAATAAAAAAGGGAGGAAGCTGTGAGGCTTCCTCCCTTCAGAGAATGATAAATAATCAAACCTTAAATGTTGGTTTTATTATTTTACGAGATACTTCTTTCCGTTTACGATGTAGATACCTGCAGGGAGATTCTTAAGGTCAGCCTTGTTAGCTTCAGCCTTTACAAGAACACCTGTCAAAGTATAAACTGCGAAGTTGTCGGCATTGATACCAGTACCGTCTGCATTTACACCGTCGATAGCCACGCATTCTTCACCGAGGTAAGAAAGCTCGAAGTTATCGAAGATTGTCCAGTCGTTTTCTGTGACTGCTTCTTTCTTTACACCGATAGTAAGTGTACCGTCTTCAACACGAACAAGAAGCTTGTTTGCTGCGTATGCACCAGCAGTGAATATATTAGAAGCATCTTTCATGCTGTTTGGTATATATCCAGCTTCTGTTTCAGTATAGCTAATATTGTAATTAAGTCTTTGATAAATAAAGATTTAATTGAAAATAGACTAAAGGAAATTGAATCATTAGGGCTTCTTGAATCATATAGTGAAGAAGAGATTAGAGATGATATTTGGAAACTTCTTGATGAACATAATTCACCTTATATCTCAGTTGAAAAATCTAGAGTTTATATTCCAATTTTTTCACGTACTTT